>CAZDXS010000097.1:0-33193 GCA_964509455.1 uncultured Enterobacteriaceae bacterium
CTCCTGCCCCAGTTGTTTTTCCAGCTCGGGAATGACGCCGTGTTGCAACTCGCCCGCACGGGTCAAGTCGCCGCTTCTCTGGGCCGCCTCAGCATCCAGCCGCGCTTGCTCCAGCTTCTTTTTTATGTCGCTGACGCCTTGCAGGGCCGCCTTTTCCGACTTCCAGATCTCCTCTAAGTCGGAGAACGCCCGTTCGGTTTTCTCGATCTCCCGTTGCAAGTCGCCCAGGCGTTTTTTGGAGGCCGCGTCATCCTCTTTTTTCAGCGCCTCGCGCTCGATCTTCATCTGGATGAGGCGCCGCTCCAGGCGGTCCATGGCCTCCGGCTTGGAATCGATTTCTATGCTGATGCGGCTGGCCGCCTCGTCCACCAGGTCGATGGCCTTGTCGGGCAACCGGCGGTCGGTGATGTAACGCCGGCTGAGAGCGGCCGCGGCGATAATCGCCGGGTCGGTGATTTGCACGTTGTGGTGCACCTCGTAGCGTTCTTTCAACCCCCGCAGGATGGCGATGGCGTCGTCCAGGCCGGGCTCGCCCACGAACACTTTCTGAAAGCGCCGCTCCAGGGCGGCGTCTTTCTCAATTTTCTTCCGGTATTCGTCCAAGGTCGTAGCGCCAATGCAGTGCAACTCGCCGCGAGCGAGGGCGGGCTTTAGCATGTTGCCTGCGTCCATGGCGCCCTCGGCGCGGCCCGCGCCCACCATGGTATGCACCTCGTCAATGAACAGGATGACCCGCCCCTGTTGCTTGCCTAGGTCTTTCAGCACCGCTTTCAGGCGCTCCTCGAACTCGCCGCGAAACTTCGCGCCGGCGATGAGCGCCCCCATGTCCAGCGCCAGCAGGCGCCGGCCTTTCAGCGCCTCCGGCACTTCGCCGTTGACGATGCGTTGCGCCAGCCCCTCGACAATGGCGGTCTTGCCGACGCCCGGCTCGCCGATCAGTACGGGGTTGTTCTTGGTGCGCCTTTGCAACACCTGTATGGTGCGCCGAATCTCCTCGTCGCGGCCGATGACCGGGTCCAGCCGCCCCTGGGCGGCCTGCTCGGTCAGGTCAATGGCGTACTTCTCCAGGGCGTTGCGGTTGTCTTCGCCGTGGGGGTCGGTGACATTCTCGCCGCCCCGCACCCGGTCAACGGCCACCGCGATTTTTTTCGCGTCGCCGCCGCATTCGCGCAACAACTTCCCCAGGGCGGATTTGTCCTGCGCCGCGACCAGGGAGAACAGCTCGCTGGAAATGTACTGGTCCCCGCGCTCCTGGGCCGCCTTGTCGGCCAGGTTGAGCAACCGCATCAGGTCCTTGGACGGGTAAATATCCCCGCTGTGCCCTTGCACTTGCGGCAACTCCTCCAGCCCTTGCGCCAGGCAGCCGCGCAGGCGCTCCACGTCCACGCCCGCCAGCCCCAACAAGCGGCCGGCGGCGCCGTCCTCCTGCTCCAGCAACGCGGCCATGAGGTGCAACGGCTCGATAACCTGGTTGTCACGGCCCAGCGCCAGGCTCTGGGCGGACGCCAGGGCCTGTTGAAACTTGCTGGTGAACTTGTCGGTACGCATTGATGAACTCCGCAGATTGAATGTCTATTAAATAGGGGCGTTTTGGCTTGATTCAAGGTGCGCCCGGGGCGCGGCGCCGGGGGTGAAGCCCCCGCCCCGGCCTTTCGTCCGGGCAAGGGCTGGGTTCCACCATGCAATGGCCCCATATCAATCGCCTTGAATTGCTAGCAGGCGTTTGCTAATTATGCACACGTGGGCGGAATATGATCAGGGGCATTGACATGGTTCACAATGACGGCCGGCGCCGGTTTCGGCGGCGGGGGCGGGGCGACCGCACCTGTCAAATGAGACCTTGACTCCCATGGGAGAATGTGCCATAGGTGCAAGCATGATTAGAGGCAGCGACACGACTTACGGCGACGGCCGGCGTTGCGGCGCCGATTTCGCCGACAGCGAGGGCGGCGCCCATGGTTGACTTTGGCGCGGCGCGCGGTGTTGTTCGCGTCGATTACGACAACGACGCGGACGGTGCTTTTGAGCGCACCGCAGCCTATGTGCTGGATGCCGCCGGCGCCGTCGTGCGCGTCGATTACGATGACGACATGGACGGCGCCGTGGAGCGCACCGCGGCCTACGTGCGGAATGTCGCAGGCGATATCATTCGCACCGATTACGATGACAATGCGGACGGCGTCGTTGACCGCACCGAAAGCCGCGTGCGAAACGGCGAGGGCGGAATAGTTCGCACCGGCTTCGATGACGACGGCGACGGCGTCGTTGACCGTGTCCATTTCGATCCGAACGCGGACGGTCGTACCGACCGCGTTGAAAGTTACGTGCGGGACGCCGGCGATGTCGGCTGGGATCACTTCACCGCCGGCGATGGTTCTCTCGCCGCCGTTGAAACAACCTGGTACTCCAGGCCGACGTTTGCGGACCTGGATGGGGACGGCGACTCGGACCTGGCCGTGGGAATGCTTTCAGGCGCCGTGGATTATTATGAGAACACCGGCACGGCAGCGGCGCCGTCGTTCGTGCGGCGGGACAACGCGGCCAACCCTTTTCGCGTTGTTGACGCGCCCCGCCAGGCCGCGCCGGCATTCGCGGACCTGGACGGCGACGGCGACCTGGACCTGGCGGTGGGAGTGCGTTCAGGCGCCGTGGATTACTATGAGAACACCGGCACGACGGCGGCGCCGTCGTTCGTGAAACGGGAACGGGCGGCCAATCCTTTTCTCGACGTTGTCGCGGCCTTTGAGGATGCCGAGCCGGTGTTTGCGGACCTGGACGGCGACGGCGACCTGGACCTGGCAGTAAGCAATATACGAGGCGGAATTGATTATTTTGAGAACACCGGCAACGCCGCGGCACCGGCGTTTGAACGCCGGACGGGCGCCGCCGGCCCATTCAACGGCATTGACTTTTGGTCGTCGCATTCCCCAGAGTTTACCGATCTGGACGGCGACGGCGACCTAGACCTGGTGGTCGGCGGTCGCGTTCGTTACTTCGAGAACATTGGCGGCATCGGGTCGCCGGTATTTGCGGAGCGTAGAGGGGTCGCCAATCCGTTCAGCGGTTTCGACCCGGGCTACCCCGTCACTCCGGTGTTCGCGGACCTGGATGGAGACCAGGCGCCGGATTTTGTGTTCGGCGCAGACAGCGGGACTGACAGGGAGTTGCAGTACTACCGCCCTGCGCCCGTTCGCGTTCAGGCCGTGGACTACGTCCGGGACGGCGACGGCAACATAACCCGCGCCGAGTTTGATGACGATGACGACGGCAGCGTCGACCGCATCGAGTCCTACGCGCGGGATGCCGGCGGCGGCCTGGTGCGAACCGAATTTGACGATGATGCGGACGGCGTCGTGGACCGCGTCGAAGATCATGTTCGCGCCGCTCTTGACGAAGAGGCGGCCGGCCGTGTTGAGCGTATCCGCTTCGACCGGAATGTGAACGGCGTCGTTGACCGCATCGAGGTTCATACGCGAAACGCCGCCGGCGACATCATCCGCACCGAGTTTGACGACGATGCGGACGGCATCGTGGACCGCACCGTGACCTATGCGCGGAATGAGGACGGGGGCGTCATACAGACCGCGTTTGACGACAACGCGGACGGCCGTACGGACCGCATCCATTTTGACCCGAACGCGGACGGCGTTGCGGACCGCAACGAGAGTTACGCCCGGGACGACGACGGCAGAATAGTGCGCACCGATTTCGATGACGACGGAGACGGCGCCGTTGATCGCGCCGAGTCGTACCCTCTGGTTTCACGCCACTGGAGTCTTGACACAATACTTCGCACCGACTTTGACGATGACGGGGACGGCATTGTTGACCGGACGGAAAGCTACGTGCGGGACGGCTACGGCAGGACCATCCGCACCGACTTTGACGATGACGGGGACGGCCAAGTCGATGCCCGGGCCTACTTCGCCGTTGCCGGTTATGCCCTGGACGCCATCGAGATGAGATACCACGCCGCGCCGGCGTTCGCGGACCTGGACGGGGACGGGGACCTGGACCTGGCACTGGGTGACGGCGACTCTGGAGTCATGGATTACACCACCATCGTTCGCTACTTTGAGAACACCGGCAGCCGCACGGCGGCGGAGTTCACGGAACGGACGGCTGTTGCGGGCGCCGACTCCAATCCGTTGTACCGCGTTATTACGCACGGGCATGCCGCGCCGGCGTTCGCGGATCTGGACGGCGACGGCGACCTGGACCTGGCGGTGGGCGATACCAGCGATGACGCTCCTTACAGCCCCATCAACTACTACGAGAACGTCGGCAGCGCCAGGTTGCCGGAGTTCACGCGGCGGGACAACGAAGCCAACCCTTTTCACCACATTGACATGGTCGGCGAGGCCGCGCCGGCGTTCGCGGATTTGGACGGCGACGGCGACCTGGACCTGGCGGCGGGCAACACATACGGCACATTGCATTACTTTGAGAACACCGGCAACGCCGGCTCGCCTGTGTTTGAGCGCCGGGAGGGCATTGCCAGCCCGTTCAACGGCATTGGCGCGAGGTGGTCGGGGTGGTCGGAGTCTTCCCCGGAGTTTGCCGACGTGGACGGCGATGGCGACATAGACCTGGTGGTGGGCATAAGCTGGGGCATTATCAGGTATTACGAGAACACCGGCAACGCCGCGACGCCGGTGTTCACAGAGCGGACGGCGACTTCGGTCGCCAACCCGTTTCATGGAATCACCTTGGGCTACTCGGCTACGCCGGCGCTTGCGGATCTGGATGGAGACGGGGTGCTGGAGTTGGTGGCAGGCACAGGTTTCGGTAGGGAGGATAAACTTCAGTACTACCAGCCGGCGCCGGTCCGTACCGAGGCCTATACGCGCAACGCCGCCGGGGTCGTGGTGCAGACCGATTTCGATGACGATGCAGACGGGACCGTGGACCATGCCGCGTTTGATGACGAGGGGGACGGCACGGTGGAGCGCATCGAGATCTATGCCTACGACGCCCAGGGACGGCTGTTCAGGAAAGTGATAGCGGTCGACAGTGAAGACGAGGGCGGCGCCGGCGACGCCCCTGCCGAGGAACCCGAGATCGAGGATGCGGGCGGCGTCAGCCTGGGACGCTCTGTTGCCGGCGGTCCCGGCGCACGGGGCGCCGCCGACAAGGCAACCGTTACCAATAACGATGACGTTGCCGCACACTCCCGCGAGTCCATGCTGGAGGGTATGGGAGACGATGCCGTCGTTCGCTCCGAGACCTACACCCGCAATGCGGCCGGGGCCGTGGTGCGCACCGATTACGATGAGGGGAACGACGGCACGATTGAACGCTCTAGTTTCGATGAGGCCGGGGACGGCGTGGCGGATCGCACCGAGACCTACGCGCACAACGCCGCCGGGGGCGTGGTGCGGACCGAGGTGGAGCGGGACGGCGACGATCTCGTCGATGAATACCGTTACGACCACGACGCCAACGGCCGGGTTGACTGGGTGGGCCGCGACAACGACAACGACGGCATGATGGAGCGGCTGGAGTTCCACGGGCAGTGGGGCGTTGCCGGCAATCGGGTCACGCACACGATAACCCTGTTAGGCGACGGCCCCGCCTACACGGTGGCTTTCCACGATGAAGGCGGAGCGCAGCTGGCGTCCGGCTGGAGCAATGTCGGCCCCGGCGCACTAGACGGCTTTGCCTACTCTGCCGGCCTTGCTGTCGTGTCCGAGTTGCAGACCGCGGCAACCGCAGGTTCGGCCGCCGCGCTCCTTCCTGTGGATGCGACTCTCCTGGCGGGCGTGCCGCGCATCGACCTGGCGGGCGCAGGCGCCGGCAACACGGACCTGGCCCTGTCCGCCGCGGCACTGGCGGCCCTGGCGAATGGCGACAGCGGTTACCAGTTGCGCATCGACGGCGACAGCAATGACAAACTGCGCTTCGATCTGGATGATTTCACTGCCGGGGACGCCGTCGACGTTAATGGCGAGAATTACTTGCAGTACCGCGGTGCGACCGGCAGTTTCATCGTTGACCCGGACGTAACTCTGGTTGCTGCGTAACCCGGCTTGTTCGGACTACTCAGATGTCTGGTTTATTATTCACGCACCAGCGAGTCGGAGGAGTTGTTGTTGCGGATGTTGCGCCCCGTCGCCGCCGTGTGCGTACGGCGCACTTGGGCGGCGGTACAAATAATCCAATCACGAAGAGGTTGAGCCATGACCACGCAATATAGACCATCATTAGCATATAGCGTGTTGGATGAAAACGGATATGAGATCCACACTCGCTTTGACGATAACGGGGGCTACGAGTTTAATCGGATGGAGCACTACGTGCGAAATGATAGCGGTGTCGTGACCCGCACCGACTTCGATGACAACATGGACGGCTGGATTGACCGCATTGCTTTTGACGATGATGCGGATGGTTCCGTGGACCGCATCGAGCATTACACCAGGGACGTCACCGGGCGGGCGGTCAGAGTGCGTTTCGATGATGATAATGACGGCAGCTTTGACCGGGTCAAGCATGACCAGAACAGGGATGGCGTCCTGGACCTGGTCGAATTCTACTCGCTGGATGCCGACGGCAACCGCACTGTGGCAGCCACATATAACCTGCCCTTGTCCTACGAGAACAAGACGGGCTCTCCTTTTTCTTCCATAGATATCGGCCGCAACGCCGCGCCGGCGTTCGTTGATCTGGACGATGATGGCGACCAGGATCTGTTGGTGGGCGCGTCCAGAGGCGTTCATTACTATAAGAACGGAGGCAGCGTTACAGCGCCGGCGTATGAAAAACAAACGGGAAGTTTGGACGTCAATCCTTTTCACGGCCTCGTTTTCGGCCGCTATGCATCGCCGGTGTTCGTTGATCTGGACGGCGATGGGGATATGGATCTGGTGGTGGGCGAGAGAAATGGCGCTATTGACTACTACAAAAACACGGGCAATGCCGGGACGCCGATATTCGAGAAACAAATGGGCGATGCCAACCCGTTCGATGATTTCGACGTAGGTTATTACGCCGCACCGGCGTTCGCAGATCTGGACCGCGACGGCGACCTGGACCTGGCGGTGGGCGACTCACATGGCAAAATATATTACTTTGAGAATACAAGCACCGGTGCGATGCTGGAGTTCGAGCAAAAAAATGACGAAGCCAACCCGTTTAGCGACTTTCGTGTGGGTGGTAATGCCGCGCCGGTATTTGCGGACGTGGACTGGGACGGCGACCAGGACCTAGTGGTGGGCAGGCGCGCTGGACCTCTTTTCTACTATGAGAACGTCGGCAACTCTGGGCCGCCGATATTCGAGGAGAGGACGGCCGCGGCCAACCCTTTTCAGGAGTTGGTCGTGGAGACCTGGTCGGTTCCTGCTTTTGTGGACTTGGGCAACGGCATAATGCCGGATCTCGTAGTTGGAGCCAGAGGCGGGAATCTAACCCACCACGATCTTACCCAGAAAAATACTTACACGCGGGACGGCGGTGGCCGTATAACCCGCGTTGACTTCGATGAGGACGGAGACGGCACCGTTGAGCGCGTCGAAAGCTACGCACGGGATGCGGAAGGCAACATAGCCCGCACCGATTTCGATGATAACGCGAATGACCGTGCCGACCGTTCCCGGTTTTACGACGTTGCGGACGGCGCCGCACGGCGAGAGGAGCATTACACGCGGGACGCGACCGGCAACCTGATTCGCATGGAAGTTGACGAGGATGCGGATGGGGACCGGGACTGGGTTGAGGCGTACGTCCTGGATGATGCGGGCAACCGCATTGGGGCGGTCAAGTATGACCTGCCCCTGTCGTACAAGACCACGGCGGGCGCTCTCTTTGCTTCCATAGATGTGGGAGATAACTCCGCGCCAGCGTTCGCGGACGTGAACGGCGACGGCGACTTGGACCTAGTGGTGGGCGACACCGGCGGTGCCATCAGCTACTATGAGAGCGCCAGTAGCGCCACGGCGCGGAGTTTCACTCGGATGATTCGTGAGGATAACCCTTTCAGCGGGATTGCCTTGGGCGCTAATTCCGTGCCGGCGTTCGCGGACATGGATGCCGATGGCGACCAGGACTTGATAGTGGGCAGGCAAACCGGCTCCGTAAGGTATTACAAGAACGCCGGCAATGCTCTTTTTGAGATTCAGGAAGGAGAAGATAATCCATTCAGCGGGATTAGTGCGGGAACACTGGCTTCTCCCCAACTTGTTGATTTGGACGGTGATGGCGACATGGACCTAGTGGTGGGCGTGAACGATGGTACTATCAAGTATTATAGGAATAGCGGCAGTGCTTCGGAGCCAGTGTTTGCGTCTCGGGCAGAGGAAGGAGCGGCTAACCCGTTTAGCCATATTAGCGTGGGTTTTAAAGCGGCGCCGGCGTTCACGGACCGTGATGGAGATGGAGACTGGGATCTGCTGGTAGGCAGGGACGGCGGCGATCTCTGGTATTATGAGAACACTGGTAGTGCGATGGCGCCGATGTTTGAGCGGCGGGAGGACGGGGCTAACCCGTTCAACGGTATCGATGTGGGTTCCAAGTCTGTTCCAGCGTTCGCGGACCTGGACGGCGACCAGGTGCCGGAGCTGATAGTCGGCGCCCAGTCCGGGGAGATAAAATACCATGGGTCGGCGTTTTCCCAGATCGAAACCTATGCGCTGGATGCACTTGGACGAGCGGTGCGGGCTGATCTGGACACGGACGCAGACGGCACTGTGGACGAGGCGGAGCGCTACACCCTGAATGTCGACGGCCACCGGGTGATTACCGATGTGGACAGCGACGCGGACGGCTCCCTGGACCGGGTTGAAGTTCACTTCCTGGATGCGGACGGCAACCGCACGGAAAGCGTCATCTATGTTGTGCCCCTGTCCTACGAAGTCGTTGCCGACGAGGTTTTATCCGCCATAGACGTGGGAAATGCCGCCGTGCCGGCGTTTGCAGACCTGAACGGAGACGGCGACCCGGACCTGTTGGTTGGCGATGATCTCGGCAAGTTGCGTTACTTTGAGAACACCGGCAGCGCCGCAACGCCGGCGTTCACCCAGCGCCTGGTTGCCGCCAATCCCTTTGACGCCATCGACGTGGGCTATTACGCCGCGCCGACATTCGCGGACCTGAACGGGGACGGGGACCCGGACCTGGCGGTAGGCGATTTACTCGGCAAACTTCGTTACTTTGAAAACACTACCGACGGCGCCGCGATGCCGGCATTCACGGAGAAAACCGGCGTTGCCAACCCGTTCTCCAATATCGACGTGGGCTTCCATGCTGCGTCGACATTCGCAGACCTGAACGGAGACGGCGCCCCGGACCTAGTGGTGGGTGACTTGTCCGGCAGACTCCATTACTTTGAGAACACCACCGGCAATGCCGCGACTCCGATGTTCACGCAGAGAGAGAACGCCGCCAACCCGTTTCGTAATATTGACGCAGGAGATAATGCCGCCCCGACGTTCGCGGACGTGGACCGGGACGGCGACCTGGACCTGGCGGCAGGCAACCGCGCCGGCGACATCAAGTACTACGAGAACACCGGTAGCGTTTCGGCGCCGGTGTTCACGGAGCGTACCGGCTCCACAGGCGACAACGCTAATCCATTCGACGCTGTCGACGCGGAATCCAGGGCGGCGCCGACATTCGCGGACCTGAACGGCGACTTGATGCCGGAGCTGGTGTCCGGTAAAAATGCAGGAGAGCTGGAGCGTTACCAGCCCGCGCCCCAGCGGGTTGAAACCTACGGGTATGGCGCCGTCGGCCGGGTAACGCGGACTTCCATTGATGAGGGTGCGGATGGAAACATTAATAAGGTGCGCTTTGACGACGATGCGGACGGCGTTGACGACCGGATTGAGCGCTACGCGTTCAACGGCGCCGGCGAGACGTCCGCAAAGGAAGTCGAGCATTTTGACAACAATGGCGTGGCGGTCAAGACCGAGTTTGACAGTAATGCGGACGGCCGCGTGGAGCGGATTCAGTACGACAACGATGCGGACGGGACCGTGGACCAAGTGGAGCACATCATAGCCTGGAACGTTGCGGGCGCGGCGACGCGCGTTGAACTCGACCGGGATGGGGACGGCACTATTGATGTCGTCGAGTTTTACAAGGTGGACGTCAACGGCGTTGCCCTCCAGAAAATGTACAGGGATTTTGAGGAGGGCCGTTACCCTGAGGACAATTATCGTGCCGATTTCCCCTACAAAAAGATCGAGTTTTTTGATGAGATGGAACGCCAACTGGCCACGGCTGTGGATACCGACGCTGACGCTACCCTGGACAGTCTTAACTACAGTGCCGATCTTGATGTTACGTCCCGGATACTGGACGACTATGTGCGCGATACGATGATAGCAGGCGTCATTGCAACTGATGGACTGAGCGGTTTGACGAGGATTAACCTGGCGGGCGCAGGCGCCGGCAACACGGATCTGACCATATCCGCCGAGATGCTGGAGGACCTGGCGGATGGCGACGGGGGCTATCAGCTTCGCATTGACGGCGATGGCGATGACAAACTGCGTTTCAACATGGATGATTTCACTGAAGGGGAGAACATTCTGATGGGCGGCGAGAACTACCGTCAGTTCACCGGTACGGTCGGCAGCATCATCGTCGACCCGGACATAATGTTGGACGATGTCAGGACTGTCCGCACCGATGAGGATCTCTACGGGGATGGTCGTATTGACCGCAGCAGGTACTATATTGACGGGGACGGTTACCATGACCGGCTCGAGCGTTATGCGTACAACCTCGCGGGTGATGTTGTTCAGAAAACCTATTGGGTCCCCGGTGCCGACGACCCCGAGAAAGTCGAGTTTTTTGATGGGGATGGGCGCAGGCTGGCCGCGGCTGAGAATACTGATGATCACTACGTCATGGACAGACTGGACTACAATAGCGAGGTTGACGTTGTATTCGAGTTAACGGCAGGGATGTCCGGTCTGGTAGCGGGCGGCATTGAAACAGGATACTTAGCTGGCGTGCCGCAAATCAACCTGGCGGGGGCCGGCGCCGGCAACACGGATCTGACCCTATCCGTTGAGGCGTTGGCGGCCCTGGCGAATGACAACAGCAGTTACCAGCTTCGCATAGACGGCGACAGCAATGACAAACTGCGCTTTGACATGGATGATTTCACTGCCGGGGCTGCCGTTGACGTTGGTGGTGAAAATTACTTGCAGTACCGCGGTACGACCGGCAGCTTCATCGTGGACCCGGCCGTAACTCTGATTGACGCATAGCCCGGCTGGTCAGGCTATTCATGTCCGGAGATATGAGTTTGCGCGATGCGGGGGGGAGGAGTGATGGTAAGACAGACAGTTGCATTGTGCGGCATCATCATCGCACAAAAGAACGATCAGGGCGGGATGTTGCCTTGACGTTTTCACGGCAAGATGCTATACGTTTACGTGGGTGTGGCGGTTAGCGTGAGCATGAGTATGAACATGAACATGGTTCAAATCAGTGGTGGCTGTGTTATCGAGTCGGGCAGAAGCGCCGGACGTGCGCCTAACTGCCGAGATGCTGGTTATGCCCGAATAATCATTGCCGATTCCATCGGCGGCGGGGGCGGTATCCATGATTAACCAAAACGTAGTTCACAATGTCGTTCGCGTCGATTACGATGACAACGCGGACGGTACATTCGACCGTTCCGAGATCTACGGGCGGAACGCTAGCGGCGACATTGTTCGCGTCGATTACGATGACAACGCGGACGGTGTTGCCGAGCGCGTCCGCTTCGACCCGAACGCAGACGGTCAAGTCGACCGCGCCGAGATCTACACACGGGATGCCGGTGCTTCCGGCTGGGATCACTTCGCCACCGCCGGTGATTCTCTCGCCGCCGTCGGGATGCCGCTCTACTCCAGGCCGGCGTTTGCGGATATTGACGGCGATGGCGACCTGGACCTGGTGGTTGGCGGGAGAATTCGTGACGAGCAACCCGTCGGCTTGCGTTACTTTGAAAATACCGGCGATGCCGTAGCGCCGACATTCACAGCGCGAACGGAAGCTGAGCTAAACCCTTTTCATGGATTTGCCCGCGAGCTTAGTCAGGACGGCCGCGTCGGCGTCGCACCGGCATTTGCGGATGTTGACGGCGATGGCGACCTGGACCTAGCGGTGGGTGAGAGGCCGGGCAATATTCGTTACTTTGAGAACACCGGCGATGCCACGACACCGGTATTTACGAGACGGACGGATGCGGTCGCCAATCCTTTCCACGACATCTCCGTCCTGGTCCCGGACAGAACAACGGCCTATGCCGTGCCGGCGTTCGCAGATCTGGACGGCGATGGCGACCTGGACCTGGTGGTTGGCGAGAGGTTCGGCGGGATTCATTATTTTGAGAATACCGGTAACGCCAGGTCGCCTGCATTCACGAAACGGACGGTGGTTGCCCTCAATCCTTTCCACGGTATCGATGTGGGGCACGTCTCCACGCCTGCTTTCGCGGACGTGGATGGGGATGGCGACCTGGATCTGGTTATAGGCAATGACGGTGGAGATGCCAGATACTTTGAGAACATCGGCGATGCCGAGGCGCCGACGTTCATGGAACGGAGAGGGATTGCCAATCCGTACAGTGGTTTCAACATGGGGGATAGCGCCGCACCGACGTTCGCGGACCTGGATGGCGATGGGGCGTTGGAGTTTATATCCAGCCAGGCTCACCGGGGGATCCTGTATTACCAACCGGCACCGGTTCGCGTTCAAGTCGAGATGTACACAAGGGACGGCGATGGCAATATTATTCGAACTGAATTTGACGACGATGAGGACGGCAACGTTGATCGCATCGAGACCTACGCTCGGAATGCCGCCGGGGACTTGATACAAACCGGCTTTGACGACGACGCGGACGGCACTGTCGACCGCACCGAGGAGCACAGACTCACCGGCTCCGCTGATGGAACGCAAGACGATGTGGGCCGCCGCGTTGAACGTGTTCACCTCGATCTGGGCGGAGACGGCGCCGTTGACCGTGCAGACACGCGGGATGCCGAGGGCAACTTGCTCCGCACCGAGTTTGACGATGATGAGGACGGCATATTTGACCGTAGCGAGGCATACACGCGGGACGCAGAAAGCAACTTGACCCGCACCGATTTTGACGACGATGGAGACGACATCGTTGACCGTAGCGAGGCATACACGCGGGACGCCAGGGGCAACAAAGTTCGCACCGAGTTTGATGATGATGAAGACGACGCCGTTGACCGCATCGAGATCTACGTGTGGGACTACCGGAACAACATCATAATGCGTACCGAGTTTGACGACGATGCAGACGGTCATGCGGACCGCGTCGGGTTTGATAACGATAGGGACGGCGCCGTTGACCTTGTTGAGGTCCACACTCGGGATGGGCAGGGCTTCGTGGTCCGTACTGACTTCTATGATGGCACGGATACGAACGGCATTGCAGGGCGCTCCGAGTTCTATGTGTCGGATGGATTTGGACGGAGAAGGATAGCCCGCACCGTTGTCCGTTTCGACGGCGATGGGGACGGCGCCGTTGACCGTGCCGTATCCTACGCGTCGGTTGCCAATGGCCATTATCCCAATATAGTAATCTCCCACGTAGTTCGCGCCGAGTTCGATAACGATGGGGACGGCATCGTTGACCGTAGCGAGAGTTACGCGAGGAGCAGAAACAGCAACCTAGTTCGCGTCGAGTTTGATGACGATGGGAACGGCATCGTTGATCGCGCCGAGGATTACGCATCACCCGGCGATGACTGGAGGGTTGACGCGATAACCCGCCTCGACTTCGATGACGATGGAGACGGCAACGTTGACCGTGGCGAGCGCTACGTGCGGGATGGCAATGGCAGGATACTTCGCGCCGAGTTCGATAATGATGGGGACGGCCTTGTCGACTCCCGGAGCTACTTCGCCGCTACGGGGCATTCTCTTGATGCCATTGCCGTGAAATGGAGCGCCGCGCCGGCTTTCGCGGACCTGGATGGGGACGGCGACTTGGACCTGGCGCTGGGCGCTGATGTCAAAGGGGAAGGCCTGGTTCATTACTTTGAAAATACCGGCAATGTCACGGCGGCGGCATTTGCGCAACGGACGGCGATTGCAGGCGCCCACTTCAATCCTTTTCACGGCGTTTTGGTAAGCGGACATGCCGTGCCGGCGTTTGCGGACCTGAACGGCGATGGCGACCTGGACCTGGCGGTAGGCGATGTCGGTGGAGGCATCAGCTACTATGAAAACGCCGGTAGCGCCATGTCGCCGGAATTCACGCGGCGGGCTAACGGGGCTAATCCTTTCCACGACATTGACGTGGTCTCCAGTGCCGCGCCGGCGTTTGCGGACCTGGACGGCGATGGCGACCTGGATCTGGCAGTCGGCGACTTGTTCGGCAAAGTGCATTACTTTGAGAACACTGGCAACGCCGCGGCGCCGACGTTTGAGCGCCGGGCGGGGGCCGCTAGCCCATTCAACGGCATTGATACGGGCGCACGGTCTTCCCCGGATATTATTGACGTGGATGGCGATGGTGACCTGGATCTGGTTGTGGGCCTAAACGATGGGACTATCAAGTACTACGAGAATATGGGAAGCGCAACGGCACCGGTGTTCACGGAACGGACAGAGATTGCGAGCGCCAATCCCTTTCACGGCATCGACGCAAGGCTCACCGCCGCGCCGGCGCTTGCGGACCTGGATGACGACGGGGTATTGGAGTTTATATTTGGCACAAGCGGGCATGGCCTCCTGTACTACCAGCCTGCGTCTCCCCGCACCGAAACCTATACGCACAATGAAGCCGGGACCGTAGTGCGGACCGATTTCGATGACGATGGGGATGGTGCGATTGACTGGGTCGCGTTCGATGAGAATGGCGATGGCGCGGTGGACCGTGCGGAGGCATACACTTACGATGCCCAGAGGCGGTTGCTCAAGAAAGTGATGGTGCTCGGCAGTGAGGGGGACACCGGAGACGCTCCCGTCGAGGAACCCGAGTTCGAGGAAGCAGGAGGCATTAATCTGGGACGCTCTGTCGTAGAAGGGGACTATGCGCGGGGCGGCGCCGGCAAGGCAACTCGTGCCGATGAGGAGATGGGCGTGCACTCCTCGTTCGAGTCTTTGCTGGCTGATATGGAAGACGATGCCATTGTTCGTTCCGAGACCTATACGCGGGATGCGGCCGGGGCCGTGGTGCGGACGGACTTTGATGAGGGCGATGACGGAGTAGTGGAGCGCTCCGAGACCTACGCACGGAACGCGGCCGGGGCCGTGGTGCGGGCCGAGGTTGAGCGGGACGACGATGCTTTCGTGGATGAATACCGTTACGACCACGACGCCAACGGCCGGTTTGACTGGGTGGGCCGCGACAGCGACAACGACGGCATGCTGGACCGGCTCGAATTTCACGGGCAGTGGGGCGCCGCCGGGAACCCGGTTGTGCACACGATACTGTTGTTAGGCGACGGGCCCGCCTACACGGTCGCTTTTCACGACGGGGACGGGGGACAACTGGCGTCCGGCTGGAGCGGCACCGGCCCCGGCGCCCCGGATGGTTTTGCGTACTCTGCAGACCTTGCTGTCGTGTCCGAGTTGCAGACCGCGGCAACGGCAGGTTCTGCCGGCGCGACTCTCCCCGTTGATGCGGTCCTGCTGGCGGGCGTGCCGCAGATCGACCTTGCGGGCGCCGGCGCCGGCAGCACGGACCTGACCATATCTACTGAGGCCCTAGCGGTCCTGGCGGACGGCGATGCCGGTTACCTGTTGCGCATCGACGGCGACGGCGATGACATCCTGCGCTTCGCCCTAGATGATTTCACCGCCGAAGACGCCGTTGCCGTCGGTGGTGAAAATTACCTGCAGTACCGCGGCACGACCGGGAGTTTTATCGTCGATCCGGACGTAACTCTAGTTGCCGCATAGCCTAGGTTGCCGGATTGTTCAGGTTGCTGGTGCTTGAGTTTTACGCGATACCGGGAAGCGGCGGCAAAACAGTTATGTTGCTCGGCGTTATCGCACAAGAGAGCGAATCACAGCGAGGTTGAAAGAGAGTGTACGTGCGGCAAATGACTGATCAGACGGGTTTGAGTGCGGAGATTCGTTCCGGCTTGGCGGCCGGGCCGGAAGAGATTTCGCCGGCTGTTGCGCCTCAGTACAACTCGCTGTGTGCAACGTGCTTGAACCATAAAACAACCAATACTACCGTGGGAGGGGGGTAAGCTATGCCTGATAGTTTAGGAAATTATGCAGTACGCAGAGTGTTGGATGCAAGGGGGAGGGGGCTCCTCTCCTATTTTGATGACGACTGTGACGGCACGATTGACAGGGCGGAGTACTATGTGCGGAATGACAGCGGCATCTTGATCAGTACTGATTTCGATGACGATATGGATGGTTGGATTGATCGAACCGCTTTCGATGACAACGCGGACGACGCCGTGGACCGAGTCGAGCATTACGCGAGGAATGTTGCCGGGCAGGTAGTCAGAATTCGTTTCGATGATGATAACGACGGGAACATTAACAGGGTTGCGTTTGATCAGAGTGATGACGGTACCATGGATCGGGTCGAGATATATACGCTGAATACCGACGGTGATCCTATCAGAATCACCGCGCATGATTTGCCTCTGTCCTACAAGACTGTCTCGGACTCTCTATTCTCCCTTATTAGCATCGATGACCCCAGTGATGTCGACGACCATGCCGCGCCTACGTTCGTAGATCTGGATGGAGACAAGGATATGGACTTGGTAATTGGCGATGATGATGGTGCGCTTCATTACTTCGAGAACACCGGCAAGGCCGAGGCGCCTGCGTTCACAAAGCGGATGGGGTCCGCCAACCCTTTCTCCAATATTAGCGCAGGAAGTAATGCCGTGCCGGCGTTTGCGGACCTTAACGGGGATGGCAAGCCGGATCTGGTGGTTGGCAGGAGCGCCAGCACCATTAAATATTATGAAAACACGGGGAGCGCATCAGCTCCGGCGTTCATGGAGCGGACAGGAAACACGGGCGAAAACCCCAATCCTCTCCACAATATTAACGAGGTGGGCTACGTCGTACCGGTGTTCGCGGACCTGGACGACGATGGCGACTTGGACCTAGTGGTCGGTGATGGACATGGTTTTGTTCATTACTATGAGAACACCGGCGGCGCGACGGCGCCGTTTACGAAACGGATGGGCGAGGCTAATCCTTTTCAGGGCATTGATGTGGGGGACAACGCCGCGCCAACGTTCGTGGACTTGGACCGGGATGGCGACTTGGACTGGGTGGTGGGCAAGAGCGATGGCGCTCTGAAATATTATGAGAACACTGGTAGTGCTTCGGCGCCGGTATTCACGGAGCGGACGAGCACGGCCAATCCTTTTTACGGACTGGACATGGGTCTCTCGCCGATCCCTGTTTTCGCAGACTTGAATAATGACGGAGCGTCGGAGCTTGTGGTTGGGAGCCGGCCAGGAAGTCTCGGCTACCATGTTCTTGAGACCCTTTGGGAGAACACATACACGCGGGATGCGTCGGGCAATATCGTCGGTGCCGCTTTTGATGATGATGGAGACGGCGCAAATGACCGAACCGAGAGTTACACGCGGGATGCGTCGGGCAATATCGTCGGTGCCGCTTTTGATGATGATGGAGACGGCACAGATGACCGGACCGAAAGTTACACGCGAGATGCGGCTGGCAACGTAACCCGCACCGAATTCGATGATAATCGGGACGGCACCGTTGACCGCGCCGAGAGCCGCACGCGGGATGCGGAAGGCAATCTAATTCGCATTGAACTCGATGATGGCGATGATGGCCGCGTTGAGCGCATTGAGTTTCACGGCGGCGCGGACGGCGCCGCGTGGCGAATAGAGCATTACGCATGGAACGCCGCCGGCAAGATGACCCGAATGGAGGTTGACGAAAATGCGGATGGGACCTTGGACTGGGGTGAGGCTTACGCGCTGGATGATGCCGGCCATCGCATTGGCGCCTCCAGATATGACTTGCCCCGGTCATACAGTGCCGTGGATAGCGTTCTCTCCAACGATATAATCGTTGATGTTGGCGATGATGTCGTGCCGACATTCGCGGACCTGAATGGCGATGGGGACTTGGACCTGGTGCTCGTTGATGATGACGGCGATGGTGACGATACCAACAACGTTGTTCGTTACTTTGAGAACACCGGTAGCGCTACGGCGCCGGATTTTACGGAGAGGACCGGCAGGGATAACCTTCTCAGGGAAGTTGCTTGGGATTTCAGGTCCGTGCCGGCGTTCGCGGATCTGGACGATGACGGTGACCTGGATCTGGTAATGGGCAAGGACGATGATGGCGACATCTGGTATTACAAGAACACCGGTGGCGCCGCGGCCCCGATTTTTGAGCGCCAGGAAGGCGATGCCGACCCGTTCGACGGTATTTCCTTGGAGGCACAGGATTCTCCGGAGGTCGTTGACCTAGACGGCGATGGCGACCTGGACCTGGTAGTGGGCGAAAATACCGGCATCATCAAGTATTACAAGAACGTTGGGGATGCCATGATGCCGAGTTTCGAGGAGAAAACCGGAGAGGACAATCCGTTTAACTACGTTGACGTGCAAGATGCCGCCGCGCCGACGCTGGCAGACTGGGATAGAGACGGAGATCTGGACCTGGCGGTGGGCAGGACTGACGGCGACATCTGGTATTATGAGAACACTGGTAGTGCGGAGAATCCGGAATTTGAGCAACGGGAAGGCGCAGCTAATCCGTTCGACGGCGTCATGGTGGAATTCAATTCGACACCGGTGTTCGCGGACCTGAATGGCGACCAAGTGCCGGAACTTGTGGTCGGCGCCGAAGTAGAAGATAGTCTCAAGCACTATGAACCGGAGTTCACCCGGGTCGAAACCTATACGCTGAATGAACTCGGCCAAGTGGTGCGGGCTGATCTGGATGCGGATGCCGACGGGACCGTGGACGAGTTGGAATATTATTTTCCCATCGCCACAGGGCGCCGGCGACTCGTAGAGATAGACAGCGACGCGGACGGCGACCTGGACCAGGTTGAAGTTCAAACTCTGGACGGAGACAGAGACCCGTACCAGCTTGAAGATCAAACCTCGGAGGCGGACGGGTATCAAACGAAGACTGTTGTCTATGCACTACCCCCATCCTACAGGGCCGTTGCCGGCGGCGGGGCTTTCGCGGCCATGGACGTGGGGGATGCCGCCGCGCCGACTTTTGCGGACCTGGACGGCGATGGCGACCTGGACCTGGCGATTGGCGATGATCTTGGCGAGGTGCATTACTTTGAAAACACCGGCGGCGCCGCGGCGCCGGCGTTCACGGAGAAAACCGGCGCCGCCAATCCGTTCAACGACCTTGACGCGGGTTACAACCCCACGCCGAC
The DNA here is from genome assembly GCA_964509455.1 of uncultured Enterobacteriaceae bacterium. Taxonomy (GTDB): domain Bacteria; phylum Pseudomonadota; class Gammaproteobacteria; order Eutrophobiales; family Eutrophobiaceae; genus JAAXHV01. The sequence goes on from CAZDXS010000097.1 coordinate 19,349, forward strand.
ATTCGTGGACCTGGACGGCGATGATGACATGGACCTAGTGGTGGGCGACTTCCTCGGCACAGTGCGTTATTTTGAAAACACCGGTGGCGCATCGGCGGCGGTGTTCACGGAGTGGACAGGGGAGGCAGGCGACAATGATCGCAACCCTTTCCACGTCGTCTCCGTGTCCCTTAACGCCGTGCCTGCGTTCGCGGACCTGGACGGAGATGGAGATATGGACCTGGCGGTGGGCGACTTGTCCGGCAACATTCATTATTTTGAGAACACCGGCAGCGCCGGCTCACCGGCGTTCACGCAGAGGGAGAACGCCGCTAACCCGTTTCACAATATCGACGCGGGGGATTACGCAACTCCTGCATTTGCGGATGTGGACCGGGACGGCGACCCGGACCTGGTGGTGGGCAACCGCGCCGGCGACATCCAGTACTACGAGAACACCAGCAGCGCCACGGCGCTGGAATTCGCGGCGCAGGCAAGCGATAGTTCCAATCCGTTCAGTGAAGTGGACGAGGACTCCAGAACGACGCCGGCATTTGCGGACCTGGACGGCGACTTGATGCTGGATCTGATAGTCGGCAACAACGCGGGCGAGTTGTCGCACTACGAACCCGCGCCCGAACGCATTGAAACCTACGTGCGCAATGCCGCCGGCCAGGTAACGCAGACTTCTGTTGATGAAAATGCGGATGGAAGCATCGACTGGGTATATTTTGACTATGATGCGGACGGCGATAATGACCGGACTGAACATCACCTGGAGTGGGACGCCTCCGGCCGGACCACGCGGCTGGATGTTGACCAGGACGCGGGCGACAGCTTCGAGATCGTTGAACGTTACACGTTTGATGATGATAGAAGGCGCGTTACAAGGGCAATCGGATATCGTGACAGCAACGGCACGGTGGTTAAGACCGAGTTTGATAGCGGTGCGGACGGCACTACGGACTGGACTGAATTTGATGATGACGGGGACGGCTCCGTGGACCGGATTGAATATATCTCTGAAAGGGACGAGGCTGGTCGAGTGGTGGATATGGAGATTGACCGGGACGCGGACGGCACTTACGAGGTCGGCAAGTATCGCTATTTTCATGCCAATGGCGCTGTTGCCTATGAAGTGGATTGGCATCAGATTGAATTCCATTACGAAAAGGCCGTGTTTTACGATGTAATGGGACGCCAACAGGCCGTGGCTAAAGACGCCGACGCTGATGACGACACCGTTATGGACAGTCTTGACTACGACAGAGGCCTTGATGTTGCTTCCCGCATACTGGCCTCCGTGCGAGGCGGGGAGGACGTGAACAACATTAGAGCTTTGACTCTGGTTGGCGTGACGCAGATCAACCTGGCGGGCGTGGTTGAGGGCGCGGGCAGCACGGACCTGACGATCTCCGCCGCGGCGCTGGAAATTCTTGCGAATGAAGACAACGAGTACCGGTTGCAAATTGACGGCGACAGTGATGATGTCCTGCGGTTTGCCGCAGGCGAGTTTGGCGATAGGACGAGCGTCACAGTGGATGGTGAGAGCTACTGGAAATTCGCCGGCACGGACGGCGCGGTCGGAAGCTTCATCGTCCACTCGGCCGTGAGGCTGGAGACCGAAGTCAGGACAGTCCGCGATGAGTTTGATGACAACTATGACGGTCGCATTGACCGCTTTGTGTACGACGCCAACGGAGATGGTCTCGCGGAACGGATTGAGCGTTACTGGTTTAATGCGGCAGGCGACCTTTTACGGAAAGAGTTTTTTGATGAGAACGGGCGCAAGTTGGCCACGGCTGAGGACACGGATGATGACGGCACCGCGGACAGGCTCAGATACGAGGCCGGGATTGTTGTTGCCCAGGAGATAACGGACGGGGAGTTCGAGCCGGTAGCGGACCGTATTGCGGCGTCCGAGTTGCGGGGCATAACGCAAATCAACCTGGCGGGCTTCGGAGTCGGCAGCACGGACCTGACCATATCCGTTGAGGCCCTGGCGGTCCTGGCGGACGGCGACAGCGCCTACCAGTTGCGCATCGACGGCAACAGCAATGACAAGCTGCGCTTTGACATGGATGATTTTACCGTCGGGACTGCTGTTGCCGTTGCCGGCGAAAATTACCTGCAATACAGCGGCACGACCGGGAGTTTCATCGTGGACCCGGACGTAACCCGGGTCGACGTGTAGCCTGGGTTGCCACTCCCCGGTTGCCTGGCGCAAGGGGCGCGGCAACGCACATCGCGCAAAACAGGCAGGCCAGGGTTGGTTGCCCCAGGCAAACCTGGCGGTAGCTCGCGCCTTGCCCGACTGGCTGTTGTTCCACAACGCCGAGCGACCCGGCCGGGCGCCGGTCAAGCGCAGGCGGTAAAGTTCCCCGCCAGTCATTGTTCGCCGTCTTTCAAAACGACTTGTGCCGTGAACCCGTGCGCGGGCTTGACTTGTGCGCTTCATACGGGTTTAATCGGCGATATGAGCAATGGCGGCGGAAAACAGGCGTAGCGGCGGCGTGGCGCAAGTACCCGAGTTCGTAGCGAACAACCTGGGGCTGGTGCTGTTGTTCATCGCCCTGTTGACCCTGCTGGCGTGGAATCTCCTCGGTTCATCGCTGGCGGGCGTTCCCCGGGTGGACCCGGCGGAGGCGACGCGCCTGCTGAACCAGGAAAAAGCCGTGCTGGTGGACCTGAGGGGGGGCGCGGAGTTTTCCAGCGGCCACGTGCTGAGTGCGCGGAACATTCCCGCCGCCGAGCTGGAGAGCCGCCGCGGCGAGTTGCAAAAGCATCGGAAAACGCCGGTGATTTTGTGTTGCGCCCGGGACGCCGACGGCGTCAAGGCCGGGCGCATCCTCAAGCAGGCCGGGCATGAAAGGATTTACTCCCTGAAGGGCGGCGTGCAATCCTGGCGCAACGCCAACCTGCCGCTGGTGCGCGATTAGGCGGGGCGGCGGCGAATGACGAGGCGCGGCGCCGTTGCGCGCAGGGGCGGCGCGGTGTTTCCAGCGCGGCCGGCGATGCGCCCGCCGGCTTTTCAATTCCCTGCGATTTTATTCTTAACATTGTAATTTCTGAACATGGCGAAAAAGAAAGAACAGCAAGAGGCCGCTCCGCCGGAGCAGCAAGAGCGTAGAGGCGGTTTTGAGGTACGCAAGATCTACTTAAAGAACGTGTCCTTGGAGACGCCCGGTTCGCCGCGGGTCTTCCAGGAAGAGTGGAAGCCGTCCATCCACCTGGACATGGCCAGCTCGGTGAACGCGTTGAGCGACTCCTTGCACGAGGTGTCCCTGTCTGTTACCGCCACCGCCAAGGACGGCGATGAGACGGTGTACCTGGCGGAGGTGCAACAGGCCGGCATTTTCTTCATTGAGAACATTCCGCAGGAGCTGGTCAACCGGGTGTTGGCGACGGCATGCCCGACGATGTTGTTGCCGTTCGTTCGCTCGCAGCTGTCCAGCCTGGTGGCGGGCGCCGGCTTTCCCCAGCTGTTGCTGGCGCCGGTGAATTTTGATGCCTTGTACCTGGATCACCAGCGCCGGACGGCCGCCGGCCGGACCGGCGCCGCCGACCCGTCCGGGGACGTCGCCCCGCCCGGCGACGCCGACTGGTCCGGCGACGCCAATCCCGGCGGCTGAGGCGCGGCCGGCGCCCTGCCGGCGCAACATGTAGAGTTCCCCGTGAATCCTCCGGCGGCAGTGGTGGCGGGCGCCGGCTCCTGGGGCACCGCCCTGGCGCTGGTGCTGGCGCGCAACCAGTGCCGCACCTACCTGTGGGAGCGCACGGTGGCGCGGGCGGCGCGGTTGCAAGAAGAGCGTTGCAACGACCGCTACCTGCCCGGCCATTCCTTTCCCGAATCCTTGACGGTGATTTCCGACCTGGCGCCCCTGCCGCCGGGGGTTCGCCGCGCGGTCGTCGCAACGCCTTGTGCCGGGCTGGCGGAGACGCTGGGGCGCCTGCCGTCCCCGTTGCCGGACGACTTCAGCCTGTGCCTGGCGTGCAAGGGCATCGACGCGGACACGTTGCGGCTGAATCACCTGGCGGCGGAAGAGCGTCTGCCTGGTGCGGCGGTTGCGGTGTTGTCCGGCCCGTCGTTTGCGCGGGAGACGGCGGCGGGGTTGCCTACTGCGGTCACCATTGCCGCCCGGCAACCGGCGATCGCCGACGACTTTGCCCGGTTGTTTCACTGCGATGTGTTTCGGGCCTACACCAGCGACGACCTGGTGGGCGTGCAAGTTGGCGGCGCGGTGAAGAATGTCATCGCCATTGCCGCGGGCATTGTCGATGGGTTGCAGTACGGCGCCAACACCCGGGCGGCGCTGATTACCCGGGGGCTGGCGGAAATTAAGCGCCTGGGGCTGGCCATGGGCGCCCGCGCCGACACGTTCCTGGGCCTGGCCGGCGTCGGCGACCTGGCGCTCACCTGCGCCGATGATCAATCCCGCAACCGGCGGTTCGGCATGGCCCTGGCGCGAGGGTTGGCGCCGGCCGCCGCGGCGGCGGAAATCGGCCAGGTGGTAGAAGGCATGCGCACCGCCCGGGTGGTGGGCGCCCTGGCGCAACAATACGCCGTTGACATGCCCATCAGCGAGCAGGTGCTGGGGGTCATCGAGGGCGAGGTTACTCCCGACCAAGCCGTGCGCCGGCTGCTGGCGCGGGAACCCCGCAACGAGACGGCATAGGGACGGCGGCCGCGGCGCTTGGGCGGCCTACCGGCGGCGCCCGGCGCTCGCCCGCTGTTGCAGCAACTCCACGGCCGCCAACAGCAACACCGGCGCAAGGATCAGGAACACGGCCGCCGCCGGCACGGAAAGGTCGTTTAGCGGTGCCCGGCGCACGCCCGTTGTTGCAACAACTCCACGGCGACCAACAGCAACGCCGGCGCAAGGATCAGGAACGCGGCCGCCGCCGGCACGGAAAAGTCGCTTAGCGGCGGCGCCCGGCGCTCGCCCGTTGTTGCAGCAACTCCACGGCCACCAACAGCAACACCGCAATCAGGATCAGGAATGTAGCCGCCGCCAGTATGGCCGGGCTGATTTCCTCGCGAATGCCGGCCCACATCTGCCTGGGAATGGTGCGTTGCTCGATGCCGCCCATGAACAGCACCACCACCACCTCGTCCAAGGAGGCGGCGAAGGCGAACAGGGCCCCGGAGACCACGCCGGGGCTGATAACGGGCAGTTGCACCTTGAAGAAACTGCGCACCGGCCCTGCGCCCAGGCTGGCGGCGGCCAGCATCAGTTCGCGGTTGAAGCCGGCCATGGTCGCCGTTACCGTGATGACGACGAAAGGCGCCCCCAGGGCGGCATGGGCCAGGATCAGGCCGGCGTGGGTCTGGGTCAGACCTAAGCTGGAGTAGAAAAAGAACATGCCGGCGGCGGCGATGACAATGGGCACGATCATGGGCGAAATCAGCAGGGCGGTGAGCGGCCGCCGCCAGGGAAACGCCGGGCTGGACAGCCCCAGGGCCGCCATGGTGCCCAGGACGGTGGCCAGGGCGGCGGCGGCCGTCCCGATGATGAGGGTGTTCAGGCCGGCGCGGCGCCACTGCTCGCTGAAAACGACCTGTTGGTGCCAGCGCAGGGACCAGGCCGCCGGGTCCAGCTCCAGCATGCCCCGGGTGAAAGTGAAATAGGGCTCTGCGTTAAAGGACAGAGGGATGACGACCAGCACCGGCGCCGTCAGGAACAGGAACGCCAGGCCGCAGAACAGGCGCAGGGCCCATCTTGCCGGGTGAGTGCGCATGGGCGTCCCCCTGCTCAGGCGCCCAGTTTCATTCGGTCCAGCCCCGGCGCCCGGTCATAGAACAGGAACAAAAGCAGCACCGCGGCGAACAGGATGGATCCCAGGGCGGCGGCCGGCCCCCAGTTCAATGAGCTTTGCATGTGGTAGGCGCCCAGGTTTGAAATCAGCCGGCCGCTCTGTCCTCCCATCAGCGCCTGCGCCGCCGGGAACAGGAACGCCAGGCCGCAGAACGGGCGCAGGGGCCGTCTTGCCGGGTGAGTGCGCATGGGCGTCCCCCTGCTCAGGCGCCCAGTTTCATTCGGTCCAGCCCCAGCACCCGGTCATAGAACAGGAACAAAAGCAGCACCGCGGCGAACAGGATGGAACCCAGGGCGGCGGCCAGCCCCCAGTTCAATGAGCTTTGCATGTGGTAGGCAATCAGGTTTGAAATCAGCTGGCCGCTCTGTCCCCCCACCAGCGCCGGCGTGATGTAATACCCCATGGCCAGGATGAACACCAGCAGGCAGCCGGCGCCCACTCCCGGCAGGGACTGCGGCAGGTAAACCCGGCGAAAGGCCCGCAACCAGCCGGCGCCCAGAGAGGCGGCGGCCTGCATCTGCACCGGGGGAATGCCGCTCATCACCGAGTACAGGGGCAGGATCATGAACGGCAACAGCACGTGGGTCATGGCCGTCAAGGTGCCGGTCAGGTTGTGAATCATGGTGAGGCGTTGGTCGTCCGCCGCCAGTCCCAGCCACACCAGCAGGTCGTTGATCACGCCTTGTTGTTGCAACAGCACGATCCAGGCGGTGGTGCGCACCAGCAACGAGGTCCAGAACGGCAACAGCACCAGCACCAGCAACAGGCGGGCGCGCCGCGGCGGGGCGTGCGCTATCAGGTAGGCGACCGGGTAGCCAATGGCCAGGCACAGCAGGGTGATGACCAGGCTGAGCCACAGGGTCTTGACGAACAGGGGGCGATAAATGCGGCGCTCCTCCGGTTGCGCGGCGATGTTGCCGGCGGCGTCCAGCCGCAGGTCCAGGGCGTTGAGATAATAGCCGGGCGTTATCCTGGCGCCGGCCCGTTGCAACGCCCGCCAGACGTCTGGTTCGCCCCAGGCCGGGTGTATGGCCGGCAGGGTCTCGGAGTAGGGCGGGGCGCTGCGGCGTTGCAGGGCGCGCCCGGTGCGGGTGATTACGCTGCGCAGTCCCGGCGATTGCCGGTTCAGGCGGGTGGCCAGTTTGCCGATGGTTTTGTCCTTACGGGCCTGCAACAGCTCCGCCGCCGCCAGCGCGTAGGTCTGCTCTCCCGGCAGTCCTTGCCCGTCCCAGTCCCGCAGGGCGGCCGTGGCGTCGGGCATGACGTCCGCTGCCGTGGGGTCGTACAGGCTGCGCAGGAGCATGCTGCCCAGGGGCGCTACGAACGTCACGCCGATGAACGCGATCAGCGGCAACGCCAGGGCCAGGGGAACGAGGCGCCCGGCCTTGCCGGCGGCGCCCGCTCCCGTCAATGCGGGGTTGTCAGCGATAGCGGTAACGCACCTGTGCGCCGAAGGTCTGTTGCTCGCCGAAGACGTCCAGCTTGAAGAAACTGACGTTGTTGATGTAGGTCAAGTACTCCGCATCAAACAGGTTGGCGCCGTACAGCGCAACTTCGAAAGCCCCGTCCTGGGACGCCAGGGCGAGGCGCGCATTGACCAGCCAGTAGTCGTCGGCGCGGTCAAAGGGCTGGTTGGTGGCCTCTAAAAAGCGATCATCCACCCAGCTGTAGTCCAGGCTGACGATGCCGTCCCAGCCGCTGAACAGCGGCCGCTGGTAGCGCATCCTGCCGTTCAAGGTCCACTCGGGCGAGTTCACCGGGCGCTTCCCTTCCAGGGGAACGACCCCCGAGTAGGTGGCGACCGTGCGGTCCGTGTCATTGAACTCGGCGTCCATCCAGCTGACGCCTTGCGCCAGGGACAGGCCGGGCAGGGGTTGCCATGCCAGCTCCGCCTCCACGCCGCGGTTCAGTTGCTCGCCAATGTTGCGGGTGATGGGCACCAGGGGGGAAATCGGGTCGTCCACGTTGACGTGCACGTTGTCGAAGTGGTACTGGAAAATTGATGCGTTCAGTTGCATCGCGTCGTCGAGCAGGCGGTACTTGAGGCCCAGCTCCAGCGCCAGCAGTTTTTCCGGTTCGAACTCCGTGGCGACCCCGCTGAAAGGCAACGCATAGCCGCCGCTGCGATACCCGGTCGTCACGTTGGAATAGACCAGCAGGTTGTCGGTGGCTTTTAGCTCGACGCCGGCGCGCCAGGAAAAGTCCTCATCGACGCGCTTGTCGCAGGACGTGTTTTCCGCGACCGGCAACTCGGTACCAGGCGCAGGCGGCAGTACCCGGCAACGCGGTATCACGTCGCCGTTCGTCACCACGGTCGGCGCGACAAACTTCTCCTTGCCCGTGATGGGTTTGGCGCCCAGGCCCAGCAACACGTCGCTCACCCGGGTGCGGTCCCGGGTGTAACGGACGCCTAAGCTCAGGGTCAGCCTGTCGGTGAAGTCGAACTCGTTGTGCATGAACGCCGCGATGGACTGCGTGTCCAAGTCGAACCAGCCGAAAAACTGGTCGGTGGCGGGAGTGAAAGTCGTGAGTATGGGTTGTTCGCTCAGGTCGGAGCCGTCCACCTGCTCCAAGTCGTCGTCTTCGTAGAACAGGCCCAGTATGTAGCGCCACCTATCGCCCACGGCGCCCGCCAGCCGCAACTCCTGGCTGATCTGGTTCATCTCGTTGTAGTAATGGGTGCTGGTGGAGTCCAGCACATCGGAGGTGCTGTCGTCCAGGTGAATGCGCTCGTAGTACTCGTAGGCGGTGATGGAGGTCAGCGTCGTATTCTCCCCCAGCGCGTAGTCAAGGCGCAGGTAGCCGCCCCAGAACGTATCGTCCACGGCCCCCGGTGTGTTCTGGTTGATGGTGTGCGCATCTTCCGGCTCAAACTCGTCCGCCGGCCCGTACCGGGCATTCTGGTTGGCCGCGTTCCGGTCGGGCACGACGCCGCCGGTCTTGGAGCAGGCGGAGGGGTTTTTCGACAAGTTGCCGGTGAACAGTTGCGGGCACATCCCGTCCGCGAGTTTGGCGTTGTAGATGCCCGGGCCTTTCCAGGCGACTTTCTCCCCCTCGTCGATGCCGCCGTGCGCCAGCAGGCGCACTGTGAGCTGTTCGCCCTCCCAGAGCAACTGGCCCCGGAAGTCGAACAGCTCGGGCTCCCCGTGCTCCTTGCCGGTGAACAGGTTCTTCTGCGGGCCGCCGCTGCCCAGCTCCGCGTTGAACGAAAAACGCCCGTACAGGCCCTCGGCGATGGGGCTGTTGAGGACGCCGGCGGCGCGATAGCGCTCGTGCTCGTCTATGCCCAGCTCCAGCTCCGCCTCGAACGCGTCAACGGGCGCCTTGGTGTAGAAGTTCAGCGCCCCGCCGGTGGTGTTCCTGCCGAACAAGGTGCCCTGGGGCCCCTTGAGCACCTCCACCCGTTGAATGTCGTAGTGGCGGCGCGCCCGCATCCAGGACTTGGCGATATACACCTCGTCAATGTGCTGCGCCACGGGGGAGTCGTACTGCCCCTGGAACTCGTTCAGCCCGACGCCGCGAATATGCACGTTTTGCAGGTAGGAGTTGGAGACGTAGGCCTGCACGTTGGAGATCTGCCCCGTCAGCCCGTCCAGGGCGCCCCGGGACAGTTCGCGGTAACTGTCCTCGGTGAAGGCCGAAATGGTCAGACCCACGTCTTGCAAGGACTGCTCGCGCTTTTGTGCGGTGACGACGATTTCTTCCAGGGTCGCGCCGCCCTGTTGCGCCGCGGCGGGCGCCGCGGCCGCTAAGGACGCGAGAATCAAGAGTGATGCGCCTGCGAATGTTGCGAATGCATGTCGTTGCTTGTGCATGCCTGCTCCCCCCCGGAGGGCAACTCCGGACTTGGTGGTAAATCGGAATCGTGGAAAACCGCCTGCGCCGGCCAATCGTTGATTGTGCATGCTTGCTCCCCCCGGAGCGTAACTGCCGGAATTAGCGGTAAATCGGAATCGTGGAAAACCGCTCGCGCCGGCTACCGGATCAGCCAGGCGGCAAAGCGCTCATTCAACTCGTCCTGGTTGTCCGCCCACCATTCCGGGTCTTCCAGCACCGCGTTGGCGGTGTTGCCGGGCGCGTTGGGCATGTGCGGGCGAATGTCGATGCCGGTGGCGAGATGCTTGTCCACCAGCGCCAGGGACGAGCGGCGCATGGGGCCGTAGGAAATGTAGCGGGTCAGGTTCGCCAGGGATTGGGTGGAAGAGGCGAAAGCGACGAAACGCCTGGCCGTCTCCAGTCGCGGCGTGCCCTTGACAATCGCGAAGTAGCCCGCCGCCAGCACTTGCCCGTCCCAGACGATGGTCAGGGGTTGTTTCTCCAGGGCCCACGCATTGAAGATGCGGCCGTTGAAAGCGGTGCTCATCACCACTTCCCCGTCGGCCAGCATCTGCGGCGGCTGGGCGCCCGTCTCCCACCACACCACGTGTTTCTTGACGGCGTCCAGCTTGCGAAAAGCGCGGTCAATGCCTTGCGGCGTGGAAAGGGTTTCATACACCTGGTCCACCGGCACGCCGTCCGCCACCAGGGCGAACTCCAAGTTGCTGTTGGGCGTGCGGCGCATTCCGCGGCGCCCCGGGAACTTCTCCAAGTCGAAGAAATCCGCCATGCTGGTCGGCTTGCGTCCGGAAAACTTCGTGTCGTTGTAGGCATACACGGTGCTGTAAACCAGGTTCTTGGCGCCGCAGTCCAGGGGATACTCGGGTACGAAATCCTGCGCGGCGGGCGTGCCGTCCGGGGCCGGTTCCAGGTCCTCGTAGGCGATGTCTTCCAGCAACCCCTCGTCGCACCCTAATATGGCGTCTCCCGCCTCCATATCGACCACGTCCCAGCTGACGTTGCCGGTTTCCACCTGGGCGCGGATCTGGGCCAAGCCGCCGCTGTATTCCTCCAGCTTGATGCGAACGCCGGTCTCCTCGGCGAAACGCTCGATGTAGGCCTTGCTGGACGCCCTGGCGTAGGAGCCGCCCCAGGACACGATGGTGATGGACTGCTCCGCCGCGGCCGTCGCCGGCCAGGCGCCGCCGGCCAGCGCCGTTGCCGCGAGCAACAGCGCTCCGGCAATGTGCGCGAGCGGTCTGCCGTCGTTGCCGGTCGTGTTGTTGGCGTTGCTGATTATGTTGTTGCTTGTGTTGCTGGTCATGTCGTTGGCGTTGTTGTTGAGATGGTGCTGTTGTTGATTATGTCGCTGTTCATGTTGCGGGTTGTGTTGCCGACCGTGTTGCCGCCCGCGTTGCGATTGCGTTGTCGATTGTATCGTTGCTTGTGTTGCCGCTCGTGCGGCGGGTTGCGTTGCCGGTCTTTACGGCGTTTCCCCCTGGTTGCCGCGGGCCGCGCCGGGGCGGTCTCCCCGCCGCGCCTGCGGGCCGATGTTGCACCGCAGATTGTCCCGTATACATAGCACAACCGGCGCCTCTTGTCAATTGCGAGGTGCGGGGGCGGGCAGGTTATGAGACAGGAAAAACAAGCTGCGCCGGCGTTTCGCCGGCCGGGGCGGGTTCTGGTCCCGCTACGCCGGTGCGCCTGCGTCCGCACCCGCCTGGCCCGGGTCCAGGGCGCGGCAGTCGGTGACCAGCCAGCCCAGTTTCACCTGGTCGCCGGGCAACACTGCGCCGTGGCCCACGATGTTGGGAATCTTGACGATGAACGCGCTGTTGCCCAGCAACCGGGCATGGATGCGCAGGTGGTCGCCCATGAAGATGATGTCTTCCACCACGGCGTCGAAGCAGTTGGGGTAGCGTCCCGGCTCGGGGTTCAGCGCCACTCGTTCCGGGCGAATCGTGAGGCTGGCGCGCGCATCGCCGTCCGCCACGGCGACCGGAAACGCCTGCACGATTTCCCCGCCGACTTCCACCCGGCAGACCTGCGGGGTCAGGTCGACGATGCGGCCCTCGAACTGGTTGTTCTCGCCGATGAAGCCCGCCACGAAAGCGCGTTGCGGCTCTTCGTACAGGGCCTCCGGCGGCGCGATTTGCTGAATTCTGCCCTCTTGCATGACCGCCACCCGGTCGGACAGGACCATGGCCTCGCCCTGGTCGTGAGTGACGTACATCATGGTTACCTCCAGCCGTTGTTGCAGGCGGCGAATTTCGTACTGCATCTCTTCTCGCAGGCGGCGGTCCAGGGCCCCCAGCGGCTCGTCCATCAGCACCAGGTCGGGCTTGAACACCAGGGCCCGGGCAATCGCCACGCGCTGTTGCTGGCCGCCGGACAACTGCGCCGGGCGGCGCTCGGCGAACGCACCCAGCTGCACCATGTCCAGCGCTTGGGCGATGTGTTTTGCGATCTCGTGCCGGGGGACGCGGCGCGCTTCTAAAGGGAACGCCAGGTTTTGGGCGATGGTCATGTGCGGAAACAGGGCGTAGTGCTGAAAAACCATGCCGATGTTGCGCTGGTGCGCCTTGACCTGGTTGACCGGGCGCCCGTTCAGCCAGATCTCGCCGCTGCTGGGGTCTTCGAAGCCCGCCAGCATTTTCAGGCAGGTGGTCTTGCCGGACCCGGAAGGCCCCAGCAGCGTCACAAACTCGCCGGGCGCGATGCTCAGGTTGAAGTCCTGGACCGTGAGCGTGCGCCCATCGTAACTCTTGTTAACGTGGGAGAACTCCACGAAAGCGTGGTTGTCGCTTGCGGGCATTGGGGCGTTGAGCGGAAAGACGGTTGCGGAAAATGGTTGCGGAAAACGCCGAATCATAACACACGGCGCCGCGTTCTCACAAAAAAGAACAGGCCGGGCGCGGCAGTGTATACTTGCCGGTGGTGCGCTTGCGCCGCAACAACGACAGCGGGGCGGGCGCGGCGCGGCAGTGCCGGGTTTTGCCTGGGGGCGCGGCGGTGCGGCGAGTGTTGCGGCGCCGGGGTCTCGCCTGGGGGCGCGGCAGTGCGCCGGGCGTTGCGGCGCTGAGGTTCTGCTGGCCGCGGCGGCGGGCCGGGCGTTGCGGTGCCGAGACCTCGCTTGGCGGCGCGGCATGCAACGAGCAAGAGACTTCACGTACGAGATGAGCGGGCACAACAACAAGTCCACTGCCAAAGACAACGCGCCGGAGCCGGCGTTGGAGTTTTGCGGCATGTCGTTCAACACGCCCCTGGTGTTGCTGTCCGGTTGCGTCGGTTTTGGCGAGGAATACACGCGCGTTGCCGGGTTCTCCAACCGGGATGCGGGCGCGGTTTGCCTGAAAGGGACGACATTGCATCCGCGCCTGGGCAACCCGCCGCACCGGGTGGCGGAAACTGCCATGGGGATGTTGAACTCCATTGGCTTGCAGAACCCCGGCGCCCGCGCTGTCGTGGACGACTGCTTGCCGCGGCTGGATTTTTCCGAGACCCGGTTTATCGCCAATGTGTGCGGCTCCACCATCGAGGAATACGCGGAAGTTACCCGCATTTTCGATGATTCCCCCGTGGACGCCATAGAAATCAACATCTCCTGCCCGAACATCAAGGAGGGCGGCGCTAGCTTCGGCAACTACCCGGAAATGTCGGCGCAGGTGGTGGCGGCGTGTCGGCGCGAGACCGCCAAGCCGCTGATTGCCAAGTTGTCGCCCAACCAGGCGGACATAGCCGAAAACGCGCGTCTTTGTGTAGCGGCGGGCAGCGACGCGTTGGCGGTGATCAACACGGTGATGGGCATGGCCGTGGACGCAGGGCGCCGCCGCCCCGTCATCGGCGCCAACCAGGGGGGATTGTCGGGGCCCGCCATCAAGCCCATCGCCCTGCTGGCCGTGCACCAGGTCTATCAGGTGTGCAAGGACAAGAACATTCCCATCATCGGCCAGGGCGGGGTCGCCGCCGCGCAGGACGCCCTGGAGTTCTTCATGGCCGGCGCAACGGCCGTTGGCGTCGGCACCGCGCTGTTTTATGACCCGCTGGTCTGCAAAAAGATCAACGAGGGCATTGTCCGCTACTTGGAGGAACACGGGTTGCGGCACGTGCGGGAGCTGGTTGGCGTCCTGGAGTTGAACCGCGGCGAGACCCAGGGTTGAAGCGCCGCCGGGGCGGTTAGTTTATCGCCCCCAGGGCGCCTCCGCGTCCGTTGTGCGGGGGCAGGGGGTGCGG
>CAZDXS010000098.1:0-2194 GCA_964509455.1 uncultured Enterobacteriaceae bacterium
CAGGGCGGGGGACTGCGAACCCGGCGCCCCGCCGCCGGGCGCTGGACGGCCGGTTCGTTTTGCCGCGGCGATAAGCGGGGGGCGGGGGCGGTTGCGCCCGGCGGCGCTCTGGCGCCCGGCATCATCTGCGGGCGTGGTCAGCGCCCGGCGCGGCCCGGCATCATCTGCAGTTGCGCTCGGCGCCCGGCGCTACGTCGGGGTTTGCGGCGACGGGCCCGGCTCAAAAACGACCACCCGCACTTCCCCCGCATCGCCCAGGGCCTGCTCTAGACGCGGCCGCACCTCCCGCCACGACAACCCGCCCAGGCCGCACCCCAGAGGCGGGACGGCGAGGGACTGAATGCTTCGCTCGCGGATGGTCTGGACCAGCGCCGCCAGCCCCGCCTCGATATCCGCCATGCGGCTGTCCTCGCGCCAGTGCCGCTTGGTGGGAAAGTTGATGATGTACCGAGGATTGACCCTCTGCCCAGTGGGATGCACGAACAAGCGGCCGGGCTTTACCCGGCCGCGCCGGCAAGCGGCGGCGTAGGCCGTGAAGTTGTCCGGAAAGGCGTTTTTGAACTGCAGAGCCAGGCCGCGCCCCATCACGCCCACGCAGTTAACCGGGTTGACCAGGGCCGCGACGTCTGCGGTGAGCAGGTCGCCGCGCTTGAATTCGATCATCCTCGCCCCGCTCCCCCCGCCTGGCAATGCCGGCGGCGCCCGGTGCGCCGACCGCCGACGCCGCGCCGCTCACAATGCCGTCGCAACCCGGCCGCAACTCCGGCCGTAGCCCTGGCGCAGGACGTCACGCCGGCGCGCGCAACACGATCTTGCCGATGTGCCGCCCCTCTTCCATCATGCGGTGGGCCGCGGCGGCGTCCGCCAGCGGCACCACGGCGTGGATGACGGGCTTGATGCGGCCGCTCTCCAGCAAGGGCCAGACCCGCCGCCGCAGGGCGGCGGCAATGGCCGCCTTGAACTCCACGGAGCGGGGGCGCAGGGTGGAGCCGGTGATGACCAGGCGCTTTTGCATGACGGCGCGGATGGATATCTCCGCCGCGGCGCCTTTCAGGCAGGCGATGAACACGCAGCGAGCGCCCACGGCGGCGGCCTCGATGTTGCGGTTGACGTAATCCCCCGCCACCATGTCGAGAATGACGTCAACGCCGCGCCCCGCCGTGGCGTCCCGGCACGCCGCGACAAAATCCTCCTCGCGGTAATTAATCGCGCGGTCCGCCCCCAGATCCAGGCAGGCCCGGCGCTTGTCCTCGTTGCCGACGGTGGTCAACACGACGGCGCCGAAGGCCTTGGCCAGTTGAATGGCGGTCGTGCCGATGCCGCTGCTGCCGCCGTGCACCAGGACCGTTTCGCCCTCCTTGAGGGCGGCGCGGTCAAACAGGTTGCTCCACACGGTGAAAAAGGTCTCCGGCAGGGCGGCGGCCGCAACGGGCGTCAACCCGGCCGGCACGGGCAAGCACAAAGAAGCGTCGGCAACGACCAGCTCGGCATAGCCGCCGCCGGACAGCAGGGCGCAAACCGGGTCTCCCGGCCGCGGCCAGGACACTCCGGCGCCGACCTCTAAAACTTCTCCAGCCGCTTCCAGGCCGGGAATGTCCGAAGCCCCAGGCGGGGGCGGATAGCGCCCCTGCCGTTGCATTACGTCGGGGCGATTGACGCCGGCCGCCGCCGCCCGTATCAACACTTGGCCCGAACCCGGCGTCGGCGCGGCGCCGTCCGCCAGGCGCAAGACGTCCGGCCCGCCGAATTCGGTTATTTCGATGTATTTCACGGGGCGCGGGGGCCGTCAACGGCGCCTGGCAAGCACCGAATTTCCTTCCAGCCCCGGTTTTTTGTCGTGCACTGTTTCATACCGCCATTGTATCCCGGTGCTTCGTTTTATGCGATGGCGGCGCAACGCAGGGGCGGCGCGGGCGCCGTCAGGCGGCGGGCGAACGCCGTTTGTCCTGCGCCTTGTCCCGCGCCTTGTCACGCGCCGCCAGGCGCCGGGCGTATTGCAGGTCCGCCGCCGTGTTGACGTCAATGCTCTCTTCCTCGTCCATCTCGTACCAGCAGACTGGCGGCGCGAAGAAACTGCGCTCTTGCCGCAGGGACGCCAGTGCGCCCAAGTACAGGGCCCCGTTCAAGCGGCAGGCGGGCGGCAACTCTTGGTCGGGCGCCTCCAGCGCCTGGGAAAGCGGGGCAAGAGAGACAC
>CAZDXS010000099.1:0-2496 GCA_964509455.1 uncultured Enterobacteriaceae bacterium
CAACGACGCCGGGCGGGGCGATTTCCATCAGCCGGGCAATGGTCACGGTCTTGGCCTGCACCAGCGCCGGCAACTGCTCCACGCCGGCGCCGAACTTCGCCTGGAAGACGGCCGGATCAATTTTCGTCATCAACTCATCGATGGCGCGGGCGACGGCGCTCTCCCGCAACGAGGTGATGGCCCAGGGGCCCAGCACGCCGGCGGTGCTCCAGGCCGTGAGCAGGCGGCCGTGAATGCCGCCCACGTACTTCGTGCCGAACACGTCGGCCAGGTACGCGGGAATGGTGGCAAAACCGCCGCCGTACATGGTGAAGATGATCATGGTGGCGGCGTAAAAATACACCAGCCAGACCACGGCGGGGTTGATGCTGACCTGTTGCGCCGTGTAGGGGATGGAGCAGTACAGCAGGATGCCCAGGGCAAAGAATATCCAGTAGGTGTTGCGCCGTCCCAGGTAATCCGAAGCGCTGGCCCAGATGAAGCGGCCGATCATGTTGAAAACGCTGATCATGATGACGTAGGCAGCGGCGAACGCGCCGTCGACAATGTCCGGCAAGGTGGTGCCGAAAATCTCGGTCATCATGGTCTTGGCCACGCCCAGCACGCCGATGCCGGCGGTAACGTTGAAGCAGAGGACGATCCACAACTGGTAGAACTGGCGGGTTTTCAGGGCCTGGTCGATGTCGACGTGGTTGCGCGTCATCATCTTCTTCGCCGCATGAGCCTCGTCCGGCGGCGTCCAGCCGGCGGGGCGCCAGCCCGGCGCCGGCACCCGGTAGGAAAACGCGGCCAGCATCATGACGACAAAGTAAATCGCGCCCAGGGTGAAAAATGTCTGGGCGACCCCGGCAGAGCCGCCGCCCACCAGGTAAACGCCCTCCGGCCCCGGCAACGTCATGCGCGCCGCCTCGGCGGCGCCCACCACCACCACCTCGCGCAACTCCCCCGCGACTTCCGCGAAACGCCGGCCGGCCCGGGTGATGAGTTCCACATCGGCCGCCTGCCCCAGGTACTCGGGCGCCCGGTAATAAAAGCGCAGAAAAAACTCCTTTAGCGGCGCCCCGATCATGGCCCCGCCGCCGAATCCCATGATGGCCATGCCCGTGGCCATGCCGCGCCGGTCCGGAAACCAGCGTATCAGCGTGCTGACCGGCGACACGTACCCCAGCCCCAGGCCGCACCCGCCCAGCACGCCGTAGCCCAGGTACAGCAACCACAGCTGGTGCGTAACGATGCCGATGCCGCCCAGAATGAACCCGCCGCTCCAGCAACACGCCGACACCACGCCCACCATGCGCGGCCCCACATGCTCCAGCCAGCGCCCGGCAATGGCGGCCGCCAGCCCCAGGCAGACAATGGCCACGGTGAAGATCCAGACCACCTCCTTGAGCGTCCAGTCATCGGCGGCGGACGCCACCACGCCGACCTGTTTCACCAAGGCGGGATTGAAAATGCTCCAGGCGTACACCGAGCCTATGCACAAGTGAATGCCGAGCGCCGCCGGCACGATCAACCAGCGATTAAAGCCGGGACCGGCGACAATGTGTTGTTTTGATAAAAAACCAGGCATGCTTCCCCCTGCGTTGTTCAGTTTCCAAGGAAAGTCCGATGCTCCCGTTGCGGCTGAATCGGACGGCGGTCGTCGTTCCATGGCTTCCCCCTCGGTCGGACAGGGTGCATTTTACCCTTTTCGCTGGATTTTTCACGTCCGCGTTGCGCGGGACGGCGCCGGGGCGGCGCAGGGAGGCAAGCAACAAAACGCGGCGCGACAAGCGCCTCCCCTTGCAACACGGGGACGGCGCGGCGCGAGCCGGCACCGAGCGGAGTTATCCCGTGCACCGCGACGCGACCCGCCGCCGCACCAAGGCGCAAGCGAAAACCCTGGCGGCAGACATCGCCGTGCGAGGGATGATTTCACAACAAGACTTCGCATGTTTTTACATTTCCCGGGCAGGTTCGCCCGGTGGGGGCCGGTTACGCATTGCCTTTCGCCCGATTGTGAACCTTGCACAACATTTGACAGTTCTTTTTGTTCGTTGCGCCGCCTTTACTCCAGGCGGTTACATGGTCCGCATCCATCTCCTTGAATTTCCATATTTTGCTTTTGTCGGCATCATGCCCCATGGCACAATGCGGACAATTCGATTTTCCTTTCTTTTCGGCGGCTTCGGTCTGCCTCGCATAAACCGACTGCTTCACGACTTCGTCAAAGACGCGGACCTGGAGCAACTTTGTATCCTTGGAACCGCCGAGAATGTATTCAAAAATACCTTTGCGGCTGTTTACATGCAGGTCGGCGTAGAGTTTATGGACTGCCTTCGACACTTTCTCCGGGTCGTAAGGATTTTTGTGATACTCCTCGTACAACCGTCCCCACTCAAGCCCTTGCATTTCGGATTTAACATCCTTGAATACGCCGTCCACCCAATCCAGTACGCTGTTGAAGTGGTTTTTCAGTTCTGCGATATTCGTGTCCCGGCGATGGCGACTCATGTA
>CAZDXS010000100.1:0-3402 GCA_964509455.1 uncultured Enterobacteriaceae bacterium
CTCCGCCAGCGTTCCCCGGCGGATGGTTTCGAACTTCTTGGTCAGCTCCCGCGCGAGGGCGGCTTGTCGGTCGCCGCCGAGGACGTCCGCCGCGTCCCGTAAGAACGCCTGGATGCGGTGCGGCGCTTCGTAGAAAATCAGGGTGCGCTCCTGGGCGGCCAGTTCTTGCAGGCAACGGCGCCGCGCCGCTGTTTTTTCCGGGGGGAAGCCCTCGAACAGGAACTTGCTCGGGGGAATGCCGGCGCTGGACAGGGCCGCGACCAGGGCGGACGGGCCGGGGACGGGGGACACGGGGACGCCCCGCGCGTGCGCTGCTTGCACCAGTCGGAACCCCGGGTCGCAGACCAGCGGGGTGCCGGCGTCGGAAATCAGGGCGACGTCCTGCCCTGCCAGCAGGCGCTCGATGACTTGCGGCACGATCTGCTCCTCGTTGTGTTCGTGGCACGACCGCAACGGCGTCTTCACGCCCAGCCGCTCCAGCAGGCGGCGGCTGTGGCGGGCGTCTTCCGCCAGCACCAGGTCTGCGTCCGCCAGCGTCTGCGCAGCGCGCCGGCCCATATCGTCCAGGTTGCCGATGGGCGTTGCCACGATGTACAAGATGCCGGGTTTGTCCACTGCATTAACTCCCGGCCGTCCGCACCGATGAGGGCAAGCGCGCGGGCGCGGCGGCGGTGTGAATAAGAGGGCGCTTCCCGTCAATACCTTATACAATAAGCCCATGCGAAATCCAGCGTCAATCCTGTTTCTCGTCCTGTTGGCGGCGGCCTGCGGGAAGCCCAAGCCGCAAGCGCCCGCCGGCGACGCCCGCCAGGCGCAGGCGCGGCAGTGGCTGATGCAAGGCGAATACCAGCGGGCCTACGACGCCTATCAGCAGCTGGCGGAGTTGCAGCCGCGGCGCGCCGACTTCTACCGGTTGCGGGCGGCAGAAGCGCTGATTGCAATGAACCGCGCGGACGACGGGGTCGTCCTGCTGTCCTCCGTTGCGCCGCAAGAGGCCGCCGCCGTCGCCTTGAAGACCTTGCTTCAGGCCTGGCTCGCGTTGCGCGACAACCAGCCGGAGCAGACCCTGGCGTTGTTGGAAGCGGAGTTTGCCGGCAAGGCGCCCGCCGCTTTTCAGGCGCGCCGCCTGCGCCTGCGGGCGCTGGCGTGGGAGCGCCAGGGGGACTTCGTCAACGCGGTCCGGGCGCGTCTGGCGTACAACGATTACTTGGAGCGGCCCGCGGACGCAGAAGCCAACGCCCTGAAAACCTGGCAGAGCGTGGGCCGCATTGACCGGGACGTCCAGCGGCAACTGCGCGATGCCAATCCCCAGGCCCTGGGGGGCTGGCTGGAGTTGGCGTTCATTCACCGCACCCTGGCGGCGGATTACCCCGCCCTGCGCCGCGCCCTGGACGACTGGCGCGAGCGCCGCCCGGCGCACCCCGCCAATGCATCCATCGTCGGGCAACTGCTGGCCGCCAGCAAGCTATACAGCGCGCGCCCGCGGCAGCTGGCCCTGTTGTTGCCGTTCAGCGGCGCCTACGCCAAGGCGGCCGCGGCGATTCGGGACGGGTTTCTCAGTGCCTGGTACGCCGCCCCGGGGGACAAGCCCCTGGTGAAGTTGTATGACGCCAATCCGGAGAACGCGCGGCAGGTCTATCAGCAGGCCGTGGCGGACGGCGCGGAGTTCGTGGTGGGGCCGCTGGAAAAGCAGGCCATTGCCAAGCTGGCGACCCTGCCGGAGCCGGCGGTGCCCACGCTGGCGTTGAACCAGGCGCCGGGCGTCGGCGGCGCGGCGGACGGCGCGGCGCCGTCTTCCGCGTTTCCCCGGCTGATCCAGTTCGGCCTGTCCCCGGAGGACGAGGCGCGGCAGGCGGCGCGGCGGGCTTACGGGGACGGCCATGTCCGGGCCCTGGTCATCGTCCCCAACGACCAGTGGGGGCAACGGCTGCACCGGGCGTTCCAGGAAGCCTGGCAACGGCTGGGCGGCACGGTGCTGGAGCAGGTCGCCTACAACCCCCAGGGCGGGGATTATTCCCTGCCGGTGAAGCAGTTGTTGAACCTGGACGACAGCGAGGGCCGGGCGGCGCGCTTGCGGCGCACCCTCAACCGGAGCTTATCCAGCGCCCCGCGGCGGCGGCAGGACGCGGACATGATATTCATGGCGGCGTTCCCCGTTGCCGCGCGGCGGCTGGCGCCGCAGTTCCGCTTCCACCATGCCGAGGACATTCCCATGTACGCCACCTCGCACGTGTTCACCGGCAAGGTGAACCCGCGCGCCGATGCGGACCTGAACAACATCCTGTTCGTAGATATGCCCTGGCTCCTGGAGGCCCGCGAGAACGTCTCGCCGGTGGCGTCCCTGGTGGAGACGCATTTTGCCGCCGCGGACTCCCCCTACCAGCGCCTGTACGCCCTGGGCGTGGACGCCTTCCACCTGGCGCCGCGCCTGCCGCGCCTGGTGTTCGAGGAGGATGCGGATTTTTTAGGCGTGACCGGGCGCTTGACCCTGTCCCGGGACGGGCGGATTCGCCGCGCCCCGGCCTGGGCCCGGATTGTTGACGGCCGGCCGCAACTGCTGGCCGCCCCGTAACGCAATGCCCGAGGCGTCCCGCACCGCGGCCGGCCGAGCGGCGGAAGACCTGGCTCTTGCCTACCTGGAAGGGCGGCGCCTGATCCTGGTGGAGCGCAACTTCCGCTCCCGGTTCGGCGAAATCGACCTGATCATGCGCGATGCGAACCGCATTGTCTTCGTGGAAGTGCGCTCTCGGACCAGCGGGGCGTTCCTGGACCCGGTGGAGAGCATCGGCCCTGCGAAACGGGAGCGGTTGCTGAAAACCTGCTGGGCCTTCATGCAGAAAACACCGGACGCGGACGAGTACGACTGGCGCTTCGATGTGGTCACCCTGACGGGTCGCGGCCGCGACCGCACCATCGAGTGGTTGCAGGACGCTTTCCAGGCGCCGGAGGGGTGAAGACGCCCGCGCACCGGGCGGCAACCGACGCCGGAGGCCGGCGGCAACCGACGACGGGAGCGGGGATTTTGCGTCAGAACGCGGCGGCGCCCGGCGGCAACCAGCGCCGGGGACGGGGATTTTACGTCAGAACGCGGCGGCGCCCGGCGGCAACCAGCGCCGGGGACGGGGATTTTGCGTCAGAACGCGGCGGCGCCCGGCGGCAACCGGCACCGGGGGCGGGGATTTTGCGTCAGAACGAGGCGGCGCACGCCCGAACAAGGGAAGTGTACATATACCGCAGTAAGGGCGTGACGCCAACAAAGTTATCGCGCAAAATAACCAGCCAGGGGGCGACTGCGGTGAAGCCGTGCGCAACAAGTCAGATTCCTGGCGCAGGATATTTTTCGGAAGGCGAGCCGGGCTTCTGGCGACGGGATTTTGCGTGGGAGCGCGGCGCTGTGTGTAG
>CAZDXS010000101.1:0-2666 GCA_964509455.1 uncultured Enterobacteriaceae bacterium
TCCCCGGCCCAACCCCGTGCGCCGCCCCAAAAAATCCTTATGCCAGGACTATTTGCAAATAATTTGGCGCCCCGTGCGATTTTGCGCTATACTGGGCGCTGTTCATTCGGATTCCGAAAGGAACGAGGAGAAACTATATGAGTAAATACGACAAATTTGGTGAGTACCTGGACCAGCAAGTTGCTTCGTCCATCACAATGACATTCAGTCAAGTAGAAAGCGTGCTTGGCTTTTCCCTGCCTGCCAGCGCCTACAAAAACCCGGGCGGTTGGTGGTCAAACACCAAGGGCATGCCGCACTCGACTGCCTGGCTCAGCCGGGGCTGGCGCTCGGAGCGCATCAACGGGGACGCCCAGCAGGTGACGTTTCGGCGCACCGGCGCCGGCGCGGCGGCTGACGACGACTCTTACGGCAACGCCGATGCTAACTACCGCGCCGACGCGAACTACGGCGCCGGCCGCAGCGGCGGCGTCCAGGACGGCGTCCGCGATGACGGCGGCGTCCGTTACGGCCGCCGCGACAGCTACAGCAACGGCATCAACCCGAGCAACAGCACGAGAAAGCCCATCAGCCCGCGTCTGGCGGGCAAAGCCGCGTTCACGCGCGGGGAAGTCAGCAACTACTCGGCGCGCGCCAACCACGAGCGGGTCGGCAAAACAATGAAGCTGTTGCAAGACGGGCTGGGGCCTTTCGTGGACCGCGAAATCAAGGCCGCCGGAAGAGCGGGCAAGATCGACTCCGACACCTTGTGGTCCCATGCGGGAAACCAGATGCAGGGCGGGCAACCCATCCGGGAGTGGGATGTGGCCGCCCTGCTGAGAATTATATGGGGGCTGTGGAACGATGTGTTTGGCGCCGTCCTGGACCGCCCGGCGCGCAGCCTGGTGAGCGAGTTGCGGGACTTCCGCAACAGGTGGGCGCACCAGACCATATTTTCCAACGACGACGCCTACCGGGTGCTGGACTCGGCCGCGCGCCTGCTGGTGGGCGTGTCCGCGGCCGACCAGTTCGAAGAGGTGGAGCTGCTGAAAGACGAGATCCTGCGCGAGCGCTACGAGACCCGCGCGCGCAGGAAGTCGGCGGAACCGGCGGCGGCTCCGCCGAAAGCGGCAACCCCGGCAAAAACAAGCCCGGCCGTGGAGGC
Organism: uncultured Enterobacteriaceae bacterium; assembly: GCA_964509455.1. Lineage (GTDB taxonomy): Bacteria > Pseudomonadota > Gammaproteobacteria > Eutrophobiales > Eutrophobiaceae > JAAXHV01. The sequence goes on from CAZDXS010000101.1 coordinate 1,145, forward strand.
GCTTCCATTACCGGAGTCGGTGAAACAGGTGTTGCGCGCCGCAGGCGTCGCACCAGACTTGGTGAAGCCGGCGAAGCGCACCGCGCCCGACCCGACGCCGACAGCGGCAGAACCGGCGCAGCGCACTGCGCCCGACCCGACGCCGACAGCGGCAGAACCGGCGCAACGCACCGCGCCTGACCCGACGCCGACAGCGACAGAACCGGCGCAACGCGCCGCGCCCGACCCAGCGCCGCCGCCGCCGAAACCATCGCAAAAATCCTCCCAGTACTATGCGCGCGGCAGTAAATACGACAAACTGGGCAAGCACCTGGATAAACAAGGGGTTTCTCCCGTAACAATGACGTTCAAGGAAGTCGAGGAGGTGCTGGGCTTCCCCCTGCCGGGCAGTGCGCTAAAGCATTCGGTCTGGTGGTCGAACAGCGAACAGCTGACGCAGGCCAAAGCCTGGGTTGCCCGGGGCTGGCGCACGAAAAACCTGGACCAGGCCGGCGGACGGGTGGTTTTCCACCGCGCCGCCGCCGATGCGGCCGGCGCCCAGGGCCATCCCCGCCGCAGCAAGGGAGGCAACAAGTACGACAGACTGGGCGAGCATCTGAGCAAGCAACCCACCCCATGGGTGGCGATGACGTTCAGCGAAATCGAAGAGGTGCTGGGTTTCCCCCTGCCGGACAGCGCGGCGAAACACCCGGGCTGGTGGGCGAACAGCGTCAAACTGGGGCAGGGAAAAGCCTGGGTTTCCCGGGGCTGGCGCGCGAAAGACATCGACCGGGCGGCAAGACAGGTGCTTTTCAGTCGCGCCGAGGATGACGGCGACCGCCGCAGCAGCCCCGCCAAACGCCGGCGCCGCAGTAAAAAAAGGATGAACAAGTACGACAGCCTGGGCAAGCACCTGGCCAGGCAACAGGCTTCATTCGTGGCGATGACGTTCAGCGAAATCGAAGCGGTGCTGGGCTTCCCCCTGCCGGACAGCGCGGCGAAACACCCGGGCTGGTGGTCCAACACCGCCCGGCTGGGACAGGGAAAAGCCTGGATCGCCCGGGGCTGGCGCGTGAAAAACGCCGACCAGGCGGCAAGACAGGTGGTTTTCCACCGCGCCGACGCCGACAGCGACCTGCGCCCCGCCCCCGCCAAACGCCGGGCCTCCGGTAAAAAACGGGTGAACAAGTACGACGGACTGGGCAGACACCTGGAAAAGCAACAGGCTGCGAGCGTGACGATGACGTTCGGCGAAATCGAGGCGGTGCTGGGATTCCCCCTGCCGGACAGCGCGGCGAAGCACTCGAGTTGGTGGGCGAACAGCGTCAATCTGGGACAGGGCAAAGCCTGGATCGCCCGGGGCTGGCGCGTGAAAAGCGCCGACCTGGCGGGAAGACAAGTGGTTTTCCACCGCGCCGATGCCGACAGCGACCGGCGCCGCAGCCCCGCCAAACGCCGGCGCCGCAGCAAAAAACGGGTGAACAAGTACGACGTGCTGGGCAAGCACTTGGACAAGCAAATGGATTCATCCGTTACGCTGACC
>CAZDXS010000102.1:0-5722 GCA_964509455.1 uncultured Enterobacteriaceae bacterium
CCCTGATTTGACGCGGGCCGCCGCCGCACGCCCGACAACGCCCCACAGGCAGGCCTGGCGAACGCCGCAACTGACCGACCTGGACAAGCAGGGCGCCGCCGTCGGCACGAAAGACCTCACACAGCCGGGCGAAGTGGCGAACGCCAACACGCTTACTACTCCTACGCCAAATTGCACTACCGATGTGTTTTTCCAATGCAATGTCCAGGACGCCAACTCCTGACATTGGCGCCGCGCCCGGCAACGCGCCGCTCCATCGGCGCGGCGGGACGGCGCCGCGCCGGGCAAGACGCGGCGATTTCTGTTATGCTTGGCGGCATCGTTCACAACACAGCAACACAACGAGGACACAACAATGAAAGACCGCACCCGTAACACGTTAATGGCTGCCCCCCCCCCCCCTGATTCGACGCGGGGCGCCGCCGCACGCCCGGCAATGCGCCGCAGGCAGGACTGGCGAACGCCGCAGCTGACCGACCTGGACAATGACGGCGTGCAGACCCACCCGTTTGATATACCGGCGGGGATTCGGCCGGATCCTTGGAAAGGGCAAACTGAACCAGCGGAACGAACCGACGTAGTTAATGGTGTGACCGTATACTGGGACGAACCTTCCTGACGCGCCCGGCGCCGTGAAAAGCGCCGACGCCGCCCGCCGTGACAACCCCGCCGGCGCACTGACCGCCTTGACGCCGGCCCGCAACCCGGGCTGAAACCACGCGGCGGGGAGCCCGCGTCCGGCGCAACCCCGTTCTGATACGGCAAGCGCGGCAAGGAACAGCGCCCTCGCCGCGCTCAGCGCTTACTCCGCAACGATAAGCGGGGCGCGGACCCGCCGCGCCGGGCAAGACGCGGCCGCGCTCGCCGTCGTGCCGAACGGGTTGCGTCCGCGCTTTACTCTCCTCATCCAATGTTTGCGTTCTCCGGGCAGTGCCGACCCGGCGACCGTCCCCAAGGCGCCGCGCCGAACCAACCGGGGCGGGAAAAGTGGTACAATGCAGGCGCTTGTCAACCACAGCACCGACTACAACATCAACGGCAACGCCAAACTACGACACCGACTGCGATGCCAAACCACGATGTCAAATACGACACTGAACCACGATTCAAACTACGGCGTCAAACCACCACATCAACTACGGGCAACCTGTTTTCACCATGACCTGCGCACCGGCGGCGGGGCCGGCAGACGCCGTCAACCACCCGCTATGACTTTCCAGGAACTGATTTTCACCCTGCAACAGTACTGGGCGAAGCAGGGTTGCCTGGTGTTGCAGCCCTACGACATGGAAATGGGCGCCGGCACTTTTCACCCGGCCACGTTCCTGCGCGCCATCGGCCCGGAGCCATGGAACGCGGCCTACGTACAACCTTCCAGGCGCCCCGCCGACGGGCGTTACGGCGACAACCCCAACCGCTTGCAACGCTACTACCAGTTCCAGGTCATCCTGAAGCCGTCGCCCGACAATATGCAGGAACTCTACCTGGAATCATTGCGGCAACTGGGCATAGACCCCCTGTTGCACGACGTGCGCTTCGTGGAAGACAACTGGGAGTCGCCCACCCTGGGCGCTTGGGGGCTGGGCTGGGAGGTCTGGCTGAACGGCATGGAAATCACCCAGTTCACATACTTCCAGCAGGTGGGCGGGCTGGAATGTCGGCCCGTTGCCGGCGAGATTACCTACGGACTGGAGCGCCTGGCCATGCACTTGCAGAACATCGACAACGCCGGCGACCTGGCGTGGAGCGACATGGACGGGATAGTAATACGCTACGGCGACATCCATCGCCAGGACGAAGCGGAGATGTCGGCGTACAACTTCGACCATGCGGACGCCGATACCCTGTTCCGCTGGTTTGACGAGTGCGAAGCCCAGGGGCGGCAACTGGCGGCGGCGGCCCTGCCCATACCCGCTTATGAGATGGCGCTGAAAGCGTCCCACGCCTTCAACCTGCTGGACGCGCGGCGCGCCGTCTCCGTCACCGAGCGCCAGCGGTTTATCCTGCGGGTGCGCGCCCTGGCGCGGGCGGCAGCGCAGGGCTACTACGACAAGCGGGAGCAACTGGGCTTCCCCCTGGCCGCGAAACCGCATTTCGCCTGAGCGCCATGGCCGCTGCCAAAGACCTGTTGCTCGAAATCGGCACGGAGGAGTTGCCGCCGAAATCCCTGGCGACCCTGGCGGCCGCCCTGGCCGCCGGCATGCGCGAAGGACTGCAAGACAAGGAGCTGGCGCACGGGGACTGCACCTGGCTGGCGACGCCGCGGCGGCTGGCGGTCATCGTGCGCGACCTGGCTCCCCGGCAGGCGGACAAGCACGTGGAAAAACGCGGGCCGGCGCTGGCGGCGGCCTATGACCAGGACGGCAAGCCCACCGCGGCCGCAAAAGGCTTCGCCCGCTCCTGCGGCGCGGCCGTGGAAGACTTAGATACCCTGGAAACGGACCAGGGCGGCCGGCTGGTCCACCGCTTCCTGGACCCGGGCGCCGCTGCGACCGAGTTGTTGCCGGAGATTGCCCGGCAGGCGCTGGCGGGGTTGCCCATCGCCAGACGCATGCGCTGGGGGGACGGCGCCGTGGAGTTCGTCCGCCCGGTGCACTGGGCGGTGTTGCTGTTCGGCAGGCAACTCATTCGCACGACGCTCCTGGGCGTGGAGACCGACCGCAGGACCCGGGGCCATCGCTTTCACCGCCCCCGCCCCATCCGGCTGGCGACGGCCGGCGACTACGAGAAGAAACTTACCCGGAGCGGGCGCGTCATCCCCGGTTTCGAGACGCGCAAGGCCCGTATCCGCCAGGCCGTCATCGCCGCGGCAACCCAGTGCGGCGGGCGCGCCCTGCTGGACGAGGCGTTGCTGGAGGAGACCACCGCCCTGGCGGAGTGGCCCGTGGCCGTGGCCGGCGCGTTTGACGAGGCGTTCCTCAAGTTGCCCAAGGAAATACTGGTCGCCGTCTTGCAAACGCACCAGAAGTATTTCCCCGTCAAGGGGCGGGACAGCGAGCAGTTGATGGCCGCGTTCGTCACCGTGACCAATGTCGAAAGCCCGTCTCCCGCCGCCGTTCGCCGCGGCCATGAGCGGGTCATTCGGCCGCGACTGGACGATGCCGCGTTCTTCTGGGAGCGCGACAACCGGCATCCGCTGGACAAGTTCGGGCCGCGGCTAGAGCGCGTCGTGTTTCAGCAACAACTGGGCAGCCTGGCGGATAAAACGGCGCGGCTGTTGCGCCTGGGACGGCGCCTGGCGCAACAGGCAGGCGTCGACGTGCAACGGGTGGAGCGGGCGGCGCAACTTTCAAAGTGCGACCTGGTCACCGACGTGGTCGGCGAGTTTCCAGAACTGGAAGGGGTCATGGGCTACTACTACGCCATGGGGGGCGGCGAGGACCCGGAAGTGTCCGTGGCGTTGGAGGAGCAGTACATGCCGCGCCGCGCCGGCGCCGAGCTGCCGCAAAGCGGCACGGGCAAAATCTTGGCGCTGGCGGACAAGCTGGACACGCTGGCGGGCGTCTTTGCCGTGGGCAAGGCGCCCAGCGGCGACAAGGACCCCTTCGGGTTGCGCCGCGCCGCCCTGGGTTGCCTGCGCATACTCATCGAATGCGCCCTGCCCCTGGACTTGGAAGAGGCCGTCCGCCAGGCCGCCGCCGAGTTCCCGGACGACGTCAACGCCGCGGCCGCGGCGCCGGCGGTGCTGGATTTCATGTTGGAGCGACTGCGGCGCTACTACGCCGACCAGGGGGTCGGGCCGCACGTGTTTGACGCGGTGCATGCCTGCCGCCCCGCCCGGCCGCACGACTTCAACCTGAGAATAGGCGCCGTGCAACAGTTCCTGCAACTGCCCGAGGCGAAGCAACTGGCGGCGGCCAATAAACGCATCGGCAACATTCTCAAGCAGGCGCAACACGACAGCGCCGCGCCGCCGGACCCGCGGCTGTTCAAAAGCGCGGCGGAGACCGAACTGCACCGGCAGATGCAAAGTTGCGGGGCCGAAGAGCACATCCGGCAGGGAGATTACGGCAAGACCCTGGCCGCGCTGGCCGAGTTGCGGGACGGGGTGGACGCCTTTTTCGACCAGGTGATGGTCCTGTGCGATGATGAAAAAATAAGGAACAATCGCCTGGCCCTGCTCAGCGAGTTGCGCCGGCTGTTTCTCACCGTGGCCGACATTTCCAGGTTGCCGGGATGAGCCCGTCCCCATGAGCAAGCTCGTCATCCTCGGCCGCGACGGCGTCATCAACCAGGAAGCGGACGACCGCGTCGGCGCAGAGCAGGAATGGTGCGCCGTCCCCGGCAGCCTGCAGGCCGTCGCGCGCCTCAACCATCATGGCTACCGGGTCGTGGTCGCCACCAACCAGCCCGACCTGGCCCGGGGCCGGCTGACGCTGGACCAGATGCACAAGATGCACCGCCGGATGCTGACCCACCTGGCCCAGTACGGCGGCGCCGTGGACGCCGTCTTTTTCTGCCCCCACGCCGCCGATGCCGACTGCGCCTGTCGCAAGCCCCGGCCGGGGCTGTTCGTGGAGATTGAAAAGCGGCTGGGCATTCCCATGGACGAGGCCGTCGCCATCGGCGACGAGGCCGATGACGTCCTGGCGGCGCAGGCGGCCGGCGCCCGCGCCATGCTGGTCAAAACCGGCAAGGGGCAACAACAGTTGCAGGAGGGACTGGTGCCCGCCGGCGTGCCCGTTCACGACGACCTGGCCCAGGCGACAGCAGACCTGCTGGACGCCGGCTGAACGCCGGGGCGAGCGGCAAGGTCAAGGAACGGGGGCGTAGCGATGCCGGGCGCCAGGGCATGCGCTTTTTACCTGGGGCTGGTCCTTTCCACCCTGGTCGCGGCGCCCATCACCTTCATCCTGCTGGCGGTTCCCTATCCCGCCCGGTTTCGCTTGGTGTCGAACTGGGCGCGGTTCAACCTGTGGTGGTTGCGCATCACCTGCGGCGTCACCGCAGAAATCACCGGGCGCGAGCATATCCCCGACCGCCCCGCCGTCATCGTCAGCAAGCACCAGTCCGCCTGGGAGACCCTGGCCATACAGTTGCTGTTTCCGCCCCAGGCCTGGATACTGAAACGCGAGTTGCTGTGGATTCCGGTGTACGGCTGGGGGCTGGCGACCATGCGCCCCATCGCCATTGACCGCGCCCGGGGGACGCGGGCCCTGCGGCAGGTGGTGCGCCAGGGGAGCGCGGCCTTGCAGGCCGGACTGTGGGTGGTGATTTTTCCCGAGGGGACCCGCAGTGCGCCGGGGGAGCGAAAAAAATACCACCCCGGCGGCGGCCTGCTGGCGGAAAAGTCCGGTTGCCCCGTCGTGCCCATCGCCCACAACGCCGGTTGCTTCTGGCCCCGCAACAGCTTCCGCAAGCGCCCCGGCGCCGTCCGCATGGTCATCGGCCCCGCAATTTCATCCCAGGGGAAAAAAGCCGCCGCCATCAACCGCGAGGCGGAAGAGTGGATAGAGGCGACTGTGGCCGCCTTGCCCGGCGTCCCGCCCCGCCCAGGCGCCTGAGCGGCTTGTGCGGCGGGCGGGCGCCCGTCGTCCCGGCGCCTTGCCATAGGGCCAGTGCCGGCCGCGCCGCATCACCGGTTTCCCGGCCTTGCCAGCGGTTGTCCCGCCCGGCCCGAGCGACTGAACGGCTTGTGCGGCGCTTGCCCTGGAGCCGATACCGGCCCAGCTGCGCTGCCTGCTCCCGCCCCCCGCCATGGGCCGCCCGGCCCAGCCATGCT
>CAZDXS010000103.1:0-18184 GCA_964509455.1 uncultured Enterobacteriaceae bacterium
CGCGGCATCGCCGTCGTTGCGGTAAAAACGGGTGCTGCCGGAACCCTCCGCCGAGGAAGTCGCCAGGTCCAGGTCGCCGTCGCCGTCCAGGTCCGCAAAGCCGGCCGCCACCGGGCGGGTCAGACCGGTGTCCGGCATGGAGCCGGCCGCCGCGGCGCCGTAGGAAAGCGGCGCGACAAACACCGCGGCAGAGACGGGCAGGCCGTCATCGTCCAGGACGTAGTACTTGATCCGCTCCACCGCGCCGTTTTCGTCCGCATCCACCGCGGTGCGCTCGATGCTCTCGTCATCGCCGGCATCGAAGTCGGTGTGCACGACCGTGGTCCCGACGCCGCGGTAGGCGTAGCCCTCGGAGCGCTCGAAGACGCCGTCATCGCCGTCGTCAAACTGCGTCTTGATCAACCGTCCCATGTCATCGTACGTGTAGGTCTCGGAGCGTTCGAAAGCGCCGTCATCGCCGTCGTCAAACTGCGCCCGGCGCACCCGCTCCGTGGTCCCGTCATAGCTGTAGGTCTCGGAACGTTCAAAAACGCCGTCATCGCCGTCGTCAAATTGCGCCCGGAGCACCCGCTCCGTGGTCCCGTCGTAACTGTAGGTCACGGAGCGATCATACGTACCGGGCGCATTGTCCGCGCCGTCGTCAATCTGCCTCTCGCGCACCCGATTCTCGCTGTCGTAGGCATAGCTCTCGGCGCGCTCCGCCGTGCCGTTTGCGTCCGCATCGAAAACGGCGCGCTCAATGACGCCGTCGGCGTCGTCGTCAAAGTCGGTCCGTATCACCTCCCCGGCATCATTCAACGTGTAAAACTCAACCCGGTCATTCGTCCTGTCGCCGTCGTCATCGAAATCGGTGCGTATTAACCGACCGGCGGCATCGCGCGCGTAGCTCTCCCGGGCGGAGGCGGTGGGGCGGTAGTAATGAAGCGCCCCCTCGAGGCTGCCGATCACGATCTCCAGGGCGCCGTCGCCGTCCAGGTCGGCGAACGTCGGCCGGGCGCTGCCGCCTATATCAATGCCGAACAACGGGTGGGTCGCGTCCGTTCTCTGGGCAAACGCCGGCGCCGTAACGCGGCCGATGTTTTCGAAGTAGTTGAACTGCCCGTCGCTTTTGCCCGCCAGCAGGTCCAGGTCGCCGTCGCCGTCCAGGTCCACGAATACCGGTGAGGAATAGTTGTCAATGTCGATGCCGTCCATGGGGTTGGCCGCGCCTGTCTGCGCCTCGAATACCGGCGCCGAAGCGGTGCCGGTGTTCTTGTAGTAACTGAACTGCCCATTCCCCTTGCCCGCCAGCAGATCCAGGTCGCCGTCGTTGTCTAAGTCTGCGAACGTCGGCACGACATGAGCGCCCGCGTCCATGCCGTTGAGAGGATTCGTTGCGTCGAGGCGTTGCTCGAATACCAGCGCCCTGGCGTTGCCGGTGTTCTCGTAGTAGTCGAAGAAGCCGTTCTCTTTTCCCACCAGCAGATCCAGATCGCCGTCGCCGTCCAGGTCCGCGAATGTCGGCGCACCGCGAGACACGCTGATGTCGCCAAAAGGGGAGGCCGTCTCCCTGTAATAATTGAAAGGCTGAGCAAACCGGACGCTCCCCGAGCGCCGACCGGCGTCATCCAGCACATACGTCTCCAGCCGGTCAGCAGTGCCGTCGGCATCGTCATCGAATGCCGCACGGTCCGCATCGCCGTCCGCATCATTGTCGAAATCGGTGCGTATCGCATCCCCGTCTTCGTTCAGCGTGTAGGTCTCGATGCGGTCCGTCGCGTCGTCGGCATTGTCATCGAACTCGGTGCGTATGACGCGCCCGTCTGCGTTCCGCGTGTGGGTCTCGATGCGGTCCGCCGTGGCGTCGCCGTCGTCATCAAACTCGGTGCGTATGACGCGCCCGTCTGCGTCCAGCGTATAACGCTCGCTCCGGTCCGCCGTGTCGTCGCCGTCGTCATCGAACTCGGTGCGCGTTGTCTGCCCGGCGACATTCAGCGCGTAGCTTTCGGTCCGGTCCGTCGTGCCGTCGGCATCATCGTCAAAGTCGGCCCGCTCAACAAAGCCGGCGGCATTGCGCGCGTAGGTCTCGGTGCGCGTCACGATGCCGTCCCCGGCGGGGGTGAACGCCGCCCGGTCAACGCGGTCGTCATTGTCGTCGTCAAAGTCGGTCCGTATTACGTCCCCGTTTTCATTCAGCGTGTAAGACTCCGCCCGGTCCGTAGTGCCGTCTGCGTCGGTATCGAAGTCGGTGCGCACAATAAAGCCGGCCTCGTTGTGCGCGTGGCTCCCGATGCGATCCGTGGCCCCGTCCGCATTGTCATCGAAATCGGTGCGGATGATTTCTCCGGCTTCGTTGCGCGTGTGGGTATGGACGCCGTCAGTCGTGCCGTCGTTGTCGTCATCGAGGCGAATTTCCGTCACCCGGCCGTCTTCATCCAGCTCGTAACTCTCCCGGGAAGAGACGACCTTGCGATAAAATATCCGGCCGTCCACCTGGCCGATCGCCACCTGCGGCAGACCGTTGCCGTCCAGGTCCGCGAACGCCGGCGCAGTAGTGCGGCCTACGTCAACGGCGTTGAGCGGGTGGTCGTCGTCATGCCGCTTGACGAACACCGGCGCCCTGGCGTTGCCGGTATTTTCGAAGTAATTGAAATACCCGGCATTTCTCCCCGACAACAGGTCCAGGTCGCCGTCGCCGTCCACGTCCGCAAACGTCGGCGTCGCATTCTGGCCCACGTCTTCGCCGGTGAGCGGGTTGGCGGCGCCGAACTGTTGCTCGAACACCGGTGCCGCAACAGTGCCGACGTTCTCGTAGTAGTTGAAAGCCCCGTTGTCTTTCCCCCCCAACAGGTCCCAGTCGCCGTCGCCGTCTAAGTCCGCGAACGCCGGCGCGGCGCGTTCGCCCTGGTCGATGCCGTTGAGCGGGTTAAGTTCTTCCTCTTGCAGCTCAAACGTCGGCACGGCAACGGTGCCGGTGTTCTTGTAGTAGAGAAAATCCCCGCTATGCTCCCCCACCAGCAGGTCCCAGTCGCCGTCGCCGTCCAGGTCTGCGAACGCCGGCGCGGCGCGGCCGCCCACATCGATGCCGTTGAGCGGGTTGAGAGCCCCCTCCTGCAACGCGAACATCGGCGTCGTGGAGTCGCCGGTGTTCTTGTAGTAGTGAAACAGGCCGTCCCGGTTGCCCACCAGCAGGTCCAGGTCGCCGTCGCCGTCCAGGTCTGCGAACGCCGGCTTGGCTTCGCGCCCCACGGCGACGTCGCTGAAAATATTGTCCGCCGCCTCGGCGTAGGAATATCTCCCCGCCAGGTTCACCCTGAGGCGGTCGTTTCGATGGCCGTCGCTGTTCTGTCCATAAAACTCCTGCCGCTCCAAGTTGCCGTCGCCGTCGCCGTCAAAATTCGAGCGCTCCGCTGCGCCGTCCGCGTCATCATCGAAGTCGGTCCGTATTACATCTCCAACTTCATTCCGCGCGTAGGTCTCGATGCGGTCCGCCGTGCCGTCGCCGTCGTCATCGAATTCGGTCTGTATTACGTCTCCTGCCGCATTCCACGTATAGGTCTCGATGCGATCAACCGTGTCGTCGCCGTCGTCATCGAAGTCGGTCTGTATTACGTCTCCTGCCGCATCCCGCTCGTAGGTCTCGATGCGCTCCGCCGTGTCGTCGCCGTCGTCATCGAAGTCGGTCTGTATTACGTCTCCTGCCGCATCCCGCTCGTAGGTCTCGATGCGGTCCACAGTCCCGTCCCCGTCGTCGTCAAAATCAATGCGCACAATGAAGCCGGCGGCATTGCGTTGGTAGGCCTCGGTGCGGGTCACGACGCCGTTGCCGGCGGGGGTGAAAACTGCCCGGTCCAGGCGGTCGTCATTGTCGTCGTCGAAATCAGTGCGTATGACCTCCCCTGCCGCGTTCAGCGCGTAGGCCTCGGTGCGGTCGATGCCGCCGTCGGCGCCGTCGTCAATGCGGGTGCGGAACAACCGCCCTTGGGGGTCATAGTCGTAGTGGTTGACCTGGAACACGTCGTCGTTGTCGGGGCGCCGCAGGTCGCCGCGCACGATGAGTCCGGCCTCGTCCCGCGCGTAGGTCTCGGTCCAGTCGACGACGCCGTCTCCCTCGGGATCCGCCCGGGCTTTCTCCGCCAGGCCGTCGGCGTCGCTGTCGATTTCGGTGCGCACGATGCGGCCGGCGTGATCCCGCACGTACTTATCCTGGAAAATCGCCACCGGATAGTAGGCGCCGTCAACCTCCAGGTCCGCCGTGCCGTCGCCGTCCAGATCGGTGAACGCCGGGTCGGTCTCCTGGGCGCCCAGCTCGTTGAACGCGGCCGCGGCCGCCGCCTCCTGGGAAAGCAACTGGTAGCGGACGGCGCCGGTGCGCGCGCCGGCCGCCGCCAGGGTGTAGAACTCCAGCTCGTCCAGGTTGCCGTCCGCATCAGGGTCCAGTGCGCCGCGCTCGGCGGCGCCGTCATTGTTGGCATCGATTTCGGTCTTTATGATGCGGCCGGCGGCGTTGCGCAGGTAGGTCTCCCGGTAGCCGCTGATCCGGTGCCAGTGGAACGTGCCTGAATGCCTGCCGCGCAACATCTCCAGAAAGCCGTCGCCGTCCACGTCCGCAAACGCCGGCCGGTTATGATTGCCCTGGTATGCCCGGAGATCCCTGAACGGGTCGGCGGCGCCGGTCTGCCGCTCGAATTGCGGCGCCGCGACCGTGCCGACGTTTTCGTAGTAACGCAACCAGCCGGAAAAGTAAAACGCCAACAGGTCCAGGTCGTCGTCGCCGTCCGCATCCGCGAACGCTATCTTGACCGTATTCTTGTGGGGGGCGCTGGTATCGAGATCATTGAACGGGTTGGCGGCGCCGGTGCGGGCCTGGTAGTCGGGCGCCGTGGCGGTGCCGGTGTTCTCGAAGTAGGAAATCAGGCCGAAATGGTCGGAGGTAAGCGGGGTCGCCAGGTCCAGGTCGCCGTCGCCGTCCAGATCCACAAGGGCGGGCCCCGTATGGCCTTTGAAACCGACGTTGTGGAAAGGGTTGGCGCTGCTGCCGGTTCTCCGCTCGAACCGCGGCGCCGTGGCGGTGCCGGTGTTCTCGTAGTAGTGGTTCCCCTTCCCCCCATTGCCCACCAGCAGGTCCAGGTCGCCGTCGCCGTCCACGTCCCCCAGCTCCGGCACGGACCAGTTATAGGGGCTGACGCTTATGCCGTTGAACGGGTTGTCGCTGCCGGTCCTCTGCACGAGCCGCGGCGCCGCGCCGCCGCCGCCGATGTTCTCGAAGTAATGGACCTTGCCGTCATGGGCGCCCGACACCACGTCCATGTCGCCGTCGCCGTCCACGTCCGCGAACGTGGGGAGGGCGGCATCGCCAAGGTCGATGTCGCCGAGCGGATTGACGGACGTCTGCCGGTAGGCGAGCGGGGAGGCAAGGGTGATCCTGACGGAAGGGCCATCGGCCTCGAGGTACTTGAGGCCGCCGGTCCTGCCGCCGTACGCCAGCTCCGGCGCCCCGTCGCCGTCCAAGTCGGCGAACGCCGGCTTGGTTAACTGGTCCTCGTTATTGTCGGGAATGCGCAGGTCATGCAACGGGTTGTCCTTGTCGGTGCGCTCCACAAACGCCGGGGCCGCGGCAGTGCCGATGTTCTCGAAGTAGTTGAATACGCGCGCGAAAGCGCCGTCGACGCGCTCGCCCGCCACCAGGTCCAGGTCGCCGTCGCCGTCCATGTCCAGGAGCGCCGGCTTGGCGTCATCCCCTACGTCAATGCCGTCAAACGGGTTGTTCGCGCCGGATTCGGGGCTACTCGAGAACTCCGGAGACTGGGCGTTGCCGGTGTTCTTGTAGTAGCGAATCCTGCCGTCCGCGCCGCCCACCGCCAGGTCCAGGTCGCCGTCGCCGTCCAGGTCGCCCAATGCCGGGCCGGATTCAGACCCCACGTCGATGCCGTTGAACGGATTGGCGTTGGAGGACCGCCTGGTGAACGCCGGCGCTTCGGCGTTGCCGGTGTTCTGGTAGTAGTTGATGTCGCCGCCCCGGTCGCCGAACGCGAAGTCCATGTCGCCGTCCGCGTCCAGGTCGGCGAAGATCGGCACGGGAAATTGACCCCGACTCAGGGAGATGCCGCCAAAAGGATTTGAGCTACCGGTCCTCTCCGTGAAACCAGGCGCCAGGGCGGTGCCCGTGTTCTCGTAGTACCTGACCTTTCCTATGGCGCGCTCCGTCCAGCCCACCGCCAGGTCCAGGTCGCCGTCGCCGTCCAGGTCCGCGAACGCCGGCGCGTAGAACGCGCCTGTTGCGATGCCGAACGGGTTACTCGAGCTCGCGCTGAAAGTGTAAGCGGTTGTCATGTCATGGCCTCTTCGCGTCTTGCGCGGCGTTGTTGCATGGATTCAAGAAAATACCTGGTTGAGCGCGGCCGGTCGTCATCGCCGCAACAATTCCCCCGGCCTGTTCTTCTGTGCGCCTGGCGACAGCGGCTGGACGGAATGGCCCGGTGGTCAACGCCCGCCCCGGTCAAACTCGATGACCGCGGCGGCGCCGGTACAGCGTTTTTCAGGGGGGGGGGTAAGCCCACGGAAACGGGTTGCGACCGCCATGCAGTGATGCGCCGTTGCCCGCCCGACAGCGCTACCGTCGGGAGCCAAAGGGTTACGCAGTGTGTTGAAAACGCCAGCGCTCTCATAGTTACCCCACGGTAGCACAACAACGCCCTAAATGCAAAATGACGTATGGACTCATAACATATGAGACAAACTCAGGCGCCGTTGCGAAATGGCTCCTAAGGCACTCCATCGGGGTGTGCAAGTCAGCGTCCGGTGCGGGCGGCAACGGTTGTACCGGCGTTGTTGCCCAGCCAGCCCGCGATTGACCGAAACCAGGGCCGTCCTCCCTTGGTACTTTCGAGTAAAACTCCGGCGCCAGGAATTCGGTCGTGCGCCGGGGCGCACCAGCGGCGCGCGACACGGGAGCGGCGCTCCCGGCAACGGGCGGGCGCTCCAGCGACGAGCGCAATGCAAGCGGCGGGGCGGCGCGGCGGTCAGCGCCCGCCCAGGTCGAACTCGACGACCGCGGCGCCGCTGCCGTAGAGGGGGCCGTAGGCATGGACCCGGGCGCCCTTGAAACGACCGTCGCAGGCGCCAAGGATGAAGGCGAAATGCTTGAAGCCCATGTCGACCCGGGCTGCGGCGGCATACTCGGGGCAGGCCTGTTGCAGACCGGACACGTCACCCTGCTCCATCATGCCCAGGATTTTTTTGTTCCACTCATCCTCGGCGGGGTCGGCGATGCGGTCCTCGCGGGGGTCGATGACGTGCCGGAAGACGGACCCTGACAGCCCGCCCACGCCAATAACTGCCAGGCGGCGTCCCAGTTCAGCGGCGGCTTCGCGCACAACCCCGCCCAGCGTCTCCGTCATTCGCCAGTCGTGGTACACGTTGTTGGAGGTGACGCCCATGGGGATCTTCCCGCCGGGATTGAGGAAATTCGCGGCGACGATGGAGCCCGTGTCCACCGGAAAATGATCATAGTTCACGCCTTTGGCCTTGACGCCGGCCGCGGCGGTCTTCTCCAGGGCCAGCTCGGCAAACTCCACGTCGATTTTCAGGTCAAACGGCAGGTCGCCGTACTCGTGCCAGTTCTCGTCTACGTGCAGGCCCCCGAGGGCGGGGCGGGTTTGCCACAACTGGTCCAGCACGGCAATCCACTGGGTGGAATAGACAACCATCAGGGTGGGTTCGGCGGCCGCCAGGGACTTGCCGGCGGCTTCCATGGCGGCGGCAATTTCGCCCCAGGGCGGATTATCCCGCCGCACCCAGGGCAACGGCGAGCCGGGAACCAAGAAAGCGGCAACGACGCTCATCGTCCTGTCGCCCGCCGCGCCCGCCGCCGCCCGCGCCCGGCGCGGCTCAGGCGGCCTTGGCCAGGCCGGCCTTTACCAGGTTCCATTCCATGACCGCGTTGCCGGTGCCGATGACCGTGCCGTAGCCGTGCAACTCCCCCGGCAACTGGGGGTAGTCCATGGCGGCGAACATCCAGGTGAAAGCGCCGGACTTGACCTCGGCGAACGCCTCCTCTATGAACTGCGGCAAGACGTCGAAGACCTCGTTGATGCGGCCGCGCCGGAGCAGGTCAATGATGCGCATGTCCCACAGGTAGCCCTCGTAGTTCTGCGGATGCTCCCGGGACATGTCCTCCGGCGGCACCGGCTCTTCGCTGAAGTGGTAGTGACAAAGCGTGTTGGACGCCAGCAACACCGCGCGCCGTCCGGTCTGTTCAATGGCCGTGCGGGTGGCCTTGCCCAGCAGGTCCATTTCCTCCAGGCCTTCTTCCGTGGACAGGTAGTAAGGCGAGTTATTGGCGGAGAGGCCGACCACCGGAATGTCCCACTGCGGGCGCATCATGTGCAACGTGGTGATGGTGCCGTAGTCCACCCGAAAGTTCGGGTTGCGCATCATCTTGGTGGTCAGCCCCAGGTCCGCCGCCGCGGCGCAACAGGCCTCCGCCAGTTCCACGTCCACTTCCAGTCCGAAGTCGTAGCGAAACAGGTTGGGGAAAATGGGGTCGACGGACTTGCCGCTCAGGTCTTTCACGCCCAGGAAATGGTGTCCCTGCTGGGTGATCCAATGGGGAGAGTGCACCAGCAGTACGTCCGGGCGCAACTCCTCTAAGCTGTTGCGGGCGTGTTCGTAGGCCCAGCGCAACGGCTCCCAACCCCCCTGGGAGCGCGGTTCGTTCTGCGGCGGGTTCTCGCCGTACACTAGGTGCGGCGGGTGCGGCGCCAGGAACCCGGCGATGATCTGCCCGGCGCTCATTGCGGCTCGCCGCTGGACGGCGCGGGTTTGTAGGCAATGGCTTTCATCTCTATCAGCAACCAAGGGTGAGGCAACTGGCGCACGGCCACCGTGGTGCGCGCCGGACCGTCATGGTCGAAAACCTCCCCGTAGGTCTCATTATAACCTGCAAAATCGTTCATGTTCACCAGGAAGACGGATATTTCCACGAGATCGTCCAGGGTCGCATCGAATTCAGCCAATACGGCGGCAATATTGTCCAGCACCGCCCGGGTCTGCGCCCGAATATCCAGCCGCACCGATCCCATGTCGTCCAGCGCCTGGGCGCCGGCGATGGCGTTGTCGGGCTGCCGGGCGCTGACGCCGGAGACAAAGATGTAATCGCCGCCGCGGCGGGCGTGGGGATACTTGCCTCTGGGCGTTGCCCGGTCTTTCAGCACTTTTGCTTCGGAAGCGGTCATCGGGGGTATTATAGCGCACGCCGGCGCGGGCAGGACCCGGAGCAGCGGCCGCCGCCGCGAAAAACCAACGGGACGCAACAACGGAACGAGCCTCCCGCAGAAACCCAGGCCCGCCGGCGGCTCTGGGCCTGGCGACGCAACCGGGGGCGAGCAGCCGGCGGCCGGCGCGACTACCGCGACAACCCAAACCTGCCGACGCCTGTACGCCCGCCGGAGCAAGCAAGGCCCGGGGCGATAGCGGCGGCCGCGAAAAACAACGGGACGAGCCGCCCGCAGAAACCCAGGCCTGCCGGCGGCTCTGGGCCTGGCGACGCAACCGGGGGCGAGCAACCGGCGGCCGGCGCGACTACCGCGACACAGGCCCGGTGCCGGTGCGCCCGCCGGCGGCGGCGCCGAACCTGCCGGCGCGGCCGGCAACATCTTGAGCGGGTGATGGGAATCGAACCCACGTTCTCAGCTTGGGAAGCTGATGTTCTACCATTGAACTACACCCGCATCGTCGGCTCCTGCAAGGCCGCGGGAAAGCGAACCCCCGCCGCCGTTGCCGGAACAACGGCCCCATTCTACAACCAGTTGCCCCCGAAAGACAAAAATTTGGTATGATCAAGCGCCGTGGCAACGCGAGGCGGGGGCGACCCGACGCGAGCCCCTGGCGGTCGACAAACACGGGCGACAAACCAAACATTCAACGTGAACCTGCTTGTCAATGGCGAAAAAACCGCGGCGCCGGACGGCGCCACGGTGGCCGACCTGCTTGCCGCGCTGGAGTTGCGGGGCAAGGTTGCGGTGGAAATCAACCGAAACATCGTCCCGCGCAGCGCGTTCGCGCAACGGCGCCTGGTCGAAGACGATGAAATAGAAATAGTCAACGCGATTGGCGGTGGGTAGCGCGGGGACGGCGCGGCCGGTCGCACCGCCGGCGCACCCCCTCCGCAAAAAAAGAATGGCTGACGAAGCAACAGACCCCCAGGCGGACCCCGCGGCGGACGCCCTGGTCATCGACAACCGGGCGTACTCATCGCGCCTGCTGGTAGGCACGGGCAAGTACCGAAACATGGAGGAGACGCGCGCCGCCATAACCGCCAGCGGCGCCGAAATTGTCACCGTGGCGATACGCCGCGCCGGCATCGGCAAGGCGCCGGCCCAGCCCGACCTGCTGGACTGCCTGGAAGCCGACCGGTTTACCCTGTTGCCCAACACGGCGGGTTGTTTTGACGCGGACACGGCCGTGCGCACCTGCCGCCTGGCGCGCGAGTTGCTGGACGGGCACAACCTGGTGAAGCTGGAGGTGCTGGGCGATGAAAAAACCCTGTTTCCGGACATTCCGCAAACCCTGGCGGCGGCGGAGACGCTGATCCGGGAGGACTTCAAGGTGATGGTATACACCAATGACGACCCGGTCATGGCGCGGCGTTTTGAGCAACTGGGATGCGTTGCGGTGATGCCCCTGGCCGCGCCCATCGGCTCCGGGCTGGGCGTCCGCAACCCCTACAACATCCGGACGATAGTCGAAAACGCCGGCGTGCCGGTCCTGGTGGACGCCGGCGTCGGCACCGCCTCGGACGCGGCCGTCGCCATGGAGCTTGGTTGCGACGGCGTGCTGATGAACACCGCCATCGCCGCCGCGCAAAACCCGACGCTGATGGCGACCGCGATGAAAGGGGCCGTGGCGGCAGGACGCCGGGCCTACCTGGCGGGGCGCATGCCAAGGCGCGCCTACGCCAACGCCTCGTCTCCCCTTGAAGGCGTTTTTTTCGATTAGCCGGCGCGGGGACGCAATGACAACGCCCTGCCGGCCGCCGGCTTATCGCGCGACTTATCACACGACTTATCACGGCTTCGCGCCGGCGGCGCACAGCGCAGGTTGAACCTTGCCCGCAAGACGCTCCATCAAGAGTTACGTATCCCGGCAGGGACGGCTCACGAAAGCCCAGGCCGACGCCGTCGCGCGGCACTGGGACGAGTTTGGCATTGAGTACCGCAACGAGCCGCTGGACCTGGCGGCGGCGTTTGGCCGCACGGCGCCCACGGTGCTGGACGTGGGCTCGGGCATGGGGGAGGCCACGCTTGCCCTGGCCCAGGCCCATCCCGACAACAACTACCTGGCCGTGGAGGTGCATAAACCCGGCATTGGCCGCCTGTTGCACGGCGTTGCCCGGCACGGGCTTGCCAACGTGCGCGTGGTGAACCATGACGTCGTCGACGTGGTCGCCCGCCGGTTGCCCGAGCAGTCCCTGGCGGCGGCCTATATCCACTTTCCGGACCCGTGGCCCAAGAAGCGCCATCACAAGCGGCGGCTGGTGAGCCCCGGCTTTGTCCGCGCCCTGACGCCGCGCCTGGGATTCGAGGCCAGGTTGTACCTGGCCACCGATTCCCAGGACCTGGCCGAGCACATGCTGGCCGTGTGCGACGCCGAGCCCGCCCTGATCAACCTGGCGGGGCGCGGCCGCTTCTGCCCGCGCCCGCACTGGCGGCCGCTGACCAAGTTTGAGCAACGGGGGCTGGCCCAAGGCAACCCGGCCTGGAACCTGGCGTACTGCCGCTCCCTGGACTGACGCCGTGCCTGCGTTGTTGGAAGCCGCGATGACGGTCGCCCGGGCGGCGGCGGAGAAAATCCTGGAGATCTACGCCACCGACTTCGAGGTGCGCCGCAAGAGCGACCAGTCGCCGCTGACCCGGGCGGACACGGCGTCCCATGACATTATCTGCGCCGGGCTGGAGCGGCTGACCCCCGACATTCCAGTCATCTCCGAAGAAGCCGCGGCGATTCCCTACGCCGCCCGCAAAACCTGGGGGCGGTACTGGCTGGTGGACCCCCTGGACGGCACCCGCGAGTTCATCAAGCGCAATGGGGAGTTCACCATTAACATCGCCCTGATCGAGGATCATTATCCCGTGGCCGGCCTGGTGTACGTGCCGGTTCAGCGCCTGTGCTACCACGCGACCCAAGGGCGGGGCGCCTGCAAGACGGGCGCCGACGGACAGACCGCCAGGATTCGCGCGAAAACCAGCAGGGAGGACGCCCTGGTCGTGGCGGGCAGCCGTTCCCACGGCAACCGGCGCCAGCAGGCGTTCATCAGCGGGCTGGGCGACAAAGTGAAGATTATCGCCGCCGGCAGCTCGCTCAAATTCTGCCTGGTGGCGGACGGCACGGCGGATATTTACGCGCGCTTTGGCCCCACCTCGGAATGGGACACGGCGGCGGCCCAGTGCATCGTTGAAGAAGCGGGCGGCAAGGTGACGGATTTCCAGTTCACGCGCCTGCGTTATAATGCAAAGGACTCGTTGCTCAACCCGGAATTCCTGGTGATTGCCGACCAGGCGTTTGACTGGAAATCCCGATTACAACCGTGAAAATACTCCTGCTCAAACTACGACCGCTGTTCCTCTGTTGCCTGTTGCTGCCGGCGACGGCATGTGCGCCGGCCGCCCTGCGGCCCGAAGCCGCGGACTTGGCCGCCAAACCCGCCGCCTACCAGGACGGCTACGAGGACGGTTGCAACAGCGGGTTTGTGGCCGCCGGTTCCCTGCGCCATAATTTCAGGCAGGCGGAGCCGCGCTTCAAAAAAGAGGACGACTACCGGCAGGGCTGGATGGACGCCTACGGGGCCTGCAAGAAGTCCCTGCGAGAACATTGCCGGCAAGCCGGGCGCATGGCGTTTTACTGCGCCGGCCCCAGGCATGCGGACCGTGATTGACTTGCCGCGCCGGGGCGCACCGGCGCTTCCGTCCCTTGCCGGAGCCGTTGCCGGCAAGCCGGGCGCAGGACGTCTTACTGCGCCGGCCCCAGGCATGCGGACCGTGGTTGACTTGCCGCGCCGGGGCGGGCGCTTCCCGACAGGCGGCGCCGGGCCGGCGGGAGGCGGCAATGATTGACTTGCCGAACCTGCGCGGGCGCTTCCGTCCCCTGCTGGAGTGCTTGCCGGCAGCGGCAGGAAGGGCGGCGAACTCGCCCGGCGCAGGCGCTTTCGTACTGCTTGTGTTCCTGCTGGTCTCCTCGGCGTGGGTTATCTACGCAAACAGCCGCGATATCAATTTACATCACAGTGATGAATATCACACCTTGATGCTTGGCGTCAGGCACTTTGACCCGTTGGGGCCGGCCAACGAGAATTTCGTTGTTGGCGAGACGACGCGCTGGTTTGTCCGTCTTTTGTACCCGGGCGGGATTTACTACCTGTACAAGCACCTGGGCAATACCGCCGGCAACGGCGGAATCAGCGCCGATTATCTTGCGAGACATTACGTAACAGACCCGGGGGGCGCGACGCTCCGGGAGCCCGCCGTTCAGGATTTTGTCTTCTTCATGCGCGTCGCTTTCGGGCTGTTGGCCGTCGGCAGTTTCTGCCTGGCGTTGTGGTCCCTGCAACGACGCGTCAACCCGGCGGCCGCGACCGCCTACGGCGCCGCCGTCCTGGGCAACCCGCTGGTGTTTGACCAGTTTCGTTTCTTTTACAGCGAAACCTCGCTGTTCATTCTCTTCAACCTGGCGGCATTTATCTGCCTGTCGAAGGATATTTCGTACCGCCGGGTTGCCTACTCGGGGATTCTTGCCGCCGCCGCCTTGTCCGCCAAGCTGACCGGCATTTTCATTGTTGCCGCACCGCTGTTCATGCACGCGGCGGTCAACATGCGGACTCCGGCGCAGCCTATGAAATCGCGCTTTGCAGTTTTCCTGCTGTTCTTCCTGGGGTTTCTGTTTCTCATCAACATCAATGCGCCGTCTTTCAGGGCGTTTATTCACGACACCCTGTGGAATGTCTTTCACTTCAACATCGGGGTTGACGAATATGCGGGGCGGGACGGGCCGGTGTTTTTTCCACGGTTGCTCATGGACGCCGGCTGCTACGCCCTGCCGCTGTTCCTGGTCGCCCTGCTGTGGCTGGCGCGAGCGCCCAGGATGCAACTTGCCCCGGTATACCTGCTTGGCGCGGGCATTGCTTTTACGGCCTGGTCCTTGGCGAGCGCGGCGACTTACCTGCCGCGAAATGCGGCCTCCTTGCATGTCGCCATGAGTTTCGTCATCGCCCTGGCGGTGGGAGACCTGGTGGGGAAAACCCTGGGGAACCGACCGGCCCTGCAGGGCGGCGCATCCGCAGGATTGTTATTGCTCTTCCTGGCCGGCGCGGCGGCCCTGATGGGCCGGGATAAAATGCCGGCGCCAAGCCATGTTTTCTTCAACGAGATTGATATACGGGACTGCCGACACTGCGCGGTGCTCGGTTCATGGCACCGCCACTGGCGCAAACGAAACCAAAGCAGGGAACGGATGCGGAATTGCGTCTCCAGCGCCGCCATCGGCCTGGCGGAGGACGACCTGCGATACTTGCGGGAAAAGACGACGGGGGACGTTACCGCGTTCCCGGGAATATCCGGCAAGTTCAAGTTCAATACCAGGCCCATGCCTGGGCGCCTGCGAATATTCCTGGCGGACGCGAAAGAACCCGAGTTGTTGCTCGCCGATGAATACCGGAAGCATCGGCGCCACGATTGCCTGTTTGCGTACCGGCAAGGGGAAACCAGGCAGATAACGAATTTCCTGGCCCCGCAACACTACGCGCTGGAGGACCGCGTCGGCAATTTCTTCTTCTTTGCGAGAAAGCCGGACGCAAAAACCGATAGCGCAGTGAAGACAAGCCGGGGGCGGGTCAAACTGAAGCCGCGCTCAGGGAACTGAGTTGTGCGCCGGCGCGGCGGCCTGTGCGCCGGGCGCCGGGCGCCGGACGGCGGGCGGAGCAAAAACGACACCGGTCCGACCTTGTCGTTGCGGCGCAACGGCCTGCTCGCCGCACGGCGGGGACGAGTGCCGCAACTGGTTTTATAGTCCAGGCCGGCGCGGTCAGGCCCGGCGGGCGCCGTTCAGAGCGGCGCTCACTTTCAGGCCGCCGCCCCCGCTGCTGGAGAATGGGCCGTTGTTGGGGTCATCCAGCCACTGATGCGGCTCGCTAAGGCTGCCCGCGCCGGGGTGCGCCGGCACTCCCCGACAGGCGGCGCAGGTCCGGCGGCTTGGCGTTGCCCGGCAAGCATTAGCCGCCGGGGCGGCCCGCTGAGTCTGTGCGCACCGGGGCGCACCGGCAACATAAAGCAACCCGGCATTGCTTGGCAAGCATGGTGGCCAGGGACAGAATCGAACTGCCGACACAAGGATTTTCAGTCCTCTGCTCTACCGACTGAGCTACCTGGCCAAACGGCGAGAAAAACAACACGGACGAGACCTGCTACGAGGAAGCGCATTAAAGCCAACCCCGATGACCCCGTCAAGGGAGGTTTTGCGTTCGCGGCAACCTGTCCCCGGATCAGGAGGCGGGCGGCACGTACTGCCCGGGGCGCTCCGACCCTTCGCCAAAGAAGTACTTTTCCATCTCTTCTTCGAGGAACTTGCGCGCCTTAGGTTCGAAAGGAGTCAACCGGTATTCGTTGATCAGCATGGTCTGGTGCGACAGCCACTGGGCCCACGCTTCTTTCGACACGTTTTCATAGAGGCGCTGTCCCAGCTCGCCGGGGTACGGAGGGGCCTCCAGCCCTTCCGCCTCACGGTTCAGTTTTATGCAGGCAACGGTGCGCGTCATCTCTTTCTCCACGGCCGCCATTGTACCACTGTGCCGACAGGATTGTATGAGTTCATTGCATGTTGGCATACGGAAGTTGGTCAAGCAACGCCTGGCCGGCGCACCGGTGGGGCCGCTCGGCGTTGTAGAACGCCGGCGGGTTGCCTCCCGCCCGGCGGCGGGCCGGGGCCGGCCAAGGCAGGCATGGCGGGCGCTACGGCCGGGACATTGCCCGCATGGACGGCGGCAAGACGGGTCGGATAAGGCGCCCATGGCGGGCGCGGTGGGCGTGGCGGCGGGATGCCGCACGGACACCGCCCGCACGGCGGCAAGGCCAAGCCGGCTAAGCGCTCTTACCGGCGCACAGGGCTTGAAGCAACTTTTTCACCGGCGCGGGCAACCCTATTGCCGGGGGTCGCCCCGGCGGGCGCCACAGGAGCGTGTCGCTGTCTTGCACCGCGCCGCCCCGCCCCCGCACAATGCCCCTGACCGGCGTGACGTCCAGCTGAAAGTGGCTGAAAACATGGCGGATCTGCGGCAAGGTTTCCAGCTCCTCCACCACTAGGGCGTAACGGGACTTTACCCAGGCGGACAACGGTGTTCCCGGCTCATGCTCCGGAAAACTCCACAGCCCGCCCCAAACGCCGGCGGGCGGACGTTTCTCCAGCAGGACTTCCCCCCGCTCGTTTTCCAGCAGGGCGAACACGACGCCGCGCCGCGGCAACGGCTTCCTGGTCCTGGGAGTGGGCAACAGGCATTGCTCCCCGTGCTTGAACGCAAGGCAACCCGCGGCCAGGGGACAGGCGGCGCAATCCGGCCGGGAGCGAACGCAAACGGTCGCCCCCAGGTCCATCAGCGCCTGGGTGTATGCCGCTGCCCGGCGCCGCGGCGTCTCCCGGGCGGCCAGGCGCCAGAGCCGGTTCGCCACGGAGGTGCGGCCGGGCCAACCGGATATGCCATAAAAGCGGGTCAGCACGCGCTTTACGTTGCCGTCCAAAATGGCGCAACGGCGCCCCAGGCTCAAGGCCGGTACGGCGCCCGCGGTGGAGCGCCCGATGCCGGGCAACTTCATCAACTCCGCCGGGTCCATGGGGAGATTGCCGCCGAAATCCCGAACGACAATGCGGGCGGTGCGATGCAGGTTCCTGGCCCTGGCGTAATAGCCCAGCCCCGACCAGAGATGCAACACCCGGTCCAGCGGCGCGGCGGCAAGGTCGTCAATGCTGGGAAAACATTCCAAGAACCGGTTGAAATACGGTATCACCGTGCTGACCCGGGTCTGTTGCAACATGATCTCGGAGACCCACACGCGGTAAGGCGTGGGATCTTGTTGCCAGGGCAGGTCGCGCCGCCCGTGGCGCTGGAACCAGGGCAGTAGCCGGGGAGCGAGGTCAGCCATTTGGGTCGTCCCCGCCGGCCGGCGCCTCGAGGTTGAGGATGACGTCCTGCGCTTCCCGGATCATCTTGCGTTTTAGCAGGTAGGGGCCGATGAAAGGCGGTATCCAGAAGCCGGGACGCAACTCGCTTCGATAGCGCACCTCGCTGCGCCCGGCATCCATTTCGTTGACTTGCCACTCCGTCCTGCCCCAGGAAAAATCGCCCTGTCCGGGAACCATGACGGCGAGTATGCGCCGCTGGGGAAACGTCTCTGCGTCCTCCACCACTGCGACCCGGAAGCAGAAGAACAGAATGCAGGTTCGGGCAACCAAGCGGCGCCGAACCGCCTTGTCCGCCGCCCCCGGCAACCGGGCGGAGGCGACCAGCACATCGCTGAGCAGATGCAACCGGTCATGGTCCGCCAACAACGCGAAAACCCGGTCCGGCGGCGCTTGCACCAGCATGCTGAGATGGAACCGGTACTCGCCGCTGTCGTGTTCAACGAGAGCATAGCGCACTTCCCCGGCGGATGCCGCCGTGCCGGCAACCATGAGACACAAGGCCAATGAACGAAACTGGGAAGATGCGCGATCTTCGCCGAAAATCAAGGAAGATCGGCGATTTTCGGCGAATATCGGCGAAGATAAGCCAATCATCTCACCACGCCCGCGCCCTGCCGCGCCGCCCCTTTTCCGCAACCCGCCCGCCGACTGCTTGCCGCTGACGCGGGTGCGCCGCCTGCCGCCGCGAACCAACCACTCGCCGCTGACACGGGCACCGCGCCTGCCGCCGCACGCCAACTGCTTGTTGCTGAGGCGCCCGCGCCGCTTGCCGCCGCACGCCAACCGCTTGCCGCTGACGCGGGTGCGCCGCCTGCCGCCGCGAACCGACTGCCCATCGTTGCCGCGCACACTCCTCCTGTTGCTTCGAGCCAACTGCTTGTTGCCGGGGCGCCCGCGCCGCTTGTCGCCGCACGCCAACCGCTTGCCGCTGACGCGGGTGCGCCGCCTGCCGCCGCGGGGCAACGGCCTCGGCAATCCTGGC
>CAZDXS010000104.1:0-4887 GCA_964509455.1 uncultured Enterobacteriaceae bacterium
CCGCCTGCCCGCCCGCGGCGCGCCCCCAAACGCTGCGACAGCAAGCGCCGCACCTGTGGTATAGTACCTGCTGAAACAACCCGGTCCCGCCGCCATGAAAATGCCTCCCGTCGACAAGACCATCCTGGAAAACAGGCCCGCCCTGGTCAAGCAGTTGCGCACCGTCCTG
This sequence comes from uncultured Enterobacteriaceae bacterium, assembly GCA_964509455.1. Classification (GTDB taxonomy): domain Bacteria; phylum Pseudomonadota; class Gammaproteobacteria; order Eutrophobiales; family Eutrophobiaceae; genus JAAXHV01. The sequence continues at coordinate 170 of CAZDXS010000104.1, forward strand.
CCCGAAGACAGCGTGATCGTCGATGAAGCGGCCCGGCGCGTCTATGAAACCGACGCCTTGACCGCCTACCGCCAGGCGCCGTTGCTGGCGGTCCTGCCCGAGACCACGGCCCAGGTCGCGGCCGTGCTGAAACTGTGCGACCAGCTGAACGTCAAGGTGGTGCCGCGCGGCGCCGGCACTTCCCTGTCGGGAGGCGCCCTGCCCCTGGCGGACGGCATCGTCCTCGGATTGGGCAAGTTCAACAAAATACTCGAGGCGGATTACGACAACCGCTGCGTGGTCGCACAATCCGGCGTGGCCAACTTGGCCATTACCGATGCGGTTCGCAGCAAGGGCTTTTATTACGCGCCGGACCCCTCCAGCCAGGTCGTTTGCACCATTGGCGGCAACGTCAGCGAAAATTCGGGCGGGGTGCACTGCCTCAAGTACGGCCTGACCACCAACAACCTGCTGGGGCTGGAAATGGTCACCATGGCGGGCGAAATCCTGCGCCTGGGAGGAAAATACCTGGACCCCGCCGGCTACGACCTGCTGGGCGTCGTCACCGGTTCGGAAGGGTTGCTGGGCGTGATTACGGAGGTGACCGTGCGCATCATCCCAGAGCCGCAAACGGCCCGCGCCATGTTGCTGGGCTTCCCCGGCAACGAGGCCGCGGGCGATTTCGTCGCCGCCGTCATCAGCAACGGCATCATTCCCGCCGGCATAGAAATGATGGACGAGTTCGCCATCAAGGCCGCAGAGGAATACTGCCGCGCCGGTTATCCCGTGGATTGCCCCGCCCTGGTGATCACGGAACTGGACGGCCCCGAGGGCGAAGTGGCGGAGCTGGTGGAACAGGTGCGGCAAATTGCCGCGGACTACGAAGTCAAGTCCGTCGCGGTGAGCGCCACGGAGGAAGAACGCGTCCGCATCTGGGCCGGCAGAAAAGCGGCCTTCCCCGCCCTGGGCGACATCTCGCCCGACTATTACTGCATGGACGGAACCATCCCCCGCCGCCGGCTGGCGCAGGTGCTGACCCGCATCAGCCGGCTGTCGTCCCGCTACGGGTTGCGCGTGGCCAACGTGTTCCACGCCGGCGACGGCAACTTGCACCCCTTGATCCTGTTCAACGCCGACGACCCGGACGAGTTGCAAAAAGCCGAGGCGTTCGGCGCCGACATCCTGCGGCTGTGCGTGGAAGCGGGCGGCGTGCTGAGCGGCGAGCACGGCATCGGCGTTGAGAAACGGGACCTGATGCACACCATGTTCACCGAGCAGGACCTGAACCAGCAACAGCATGTCAAGTGCGCGTTTGACCCGCACGGGCGCCTGAACCCCGGCAAGGTGTTCCCCACCTTGCACCGGTGCGCGGAACTGGGGAAGATGCACGTGCGCCGCGGCAAGATTCCGTTCCCCGATGTGCCGCGCTTCTGACCGCCGCGCCCGGGACGGTGCGCCGCGGCGGCAAGCCGTTCCGGTCCCCCACCGCGCCGGTTGCGCTTCCGCCCGCCGCCGCGGCCGAGCAACGCGGGCCTCTGAAAACCCATGACCCGGCACGTCGCGCCCGACAACGAACGGCAGGTCCAGGAGCTGGTGCAATGGGCCGCGGCGGACGGCGCCGCGCTCGCCCTGCAAGGAAAGAACACCAAGCAGGGCTTCGGCGCGGCGGTGACGGCGGACTGCGTGGTTTCCTTGGAAAAGCTGTCCGGCATCACCGAGTATCATCCGGACGAGTTGGTGATGACGGCCCTGCCGGGCACGCCGCTGGCAGAGGTGCAACAAGCGCTGGACAAACACGGGCAACAACTGGCGTTCGAGCCGCCGGCCTTGAACCGTATGTACCAGGCGGCGGATGCCGGCACCATCGGCGGCGTCTTCGCCGGCAACCTGGCGGGGCCGCGCCGCTTCAAGGCGGGCGGCGCCCGGGACCACCTGCTGGAAGTCACCGCCGTCAACGGGCGCGGCGAGACCTGGAAGTCCGGCGGCAAGGTCATCAAGAACGTGAGCGGTTACGACCTGCCCAAACTGATGGCGGGCTCCTGGGGCACGCTGTCCGTGGTCACCGGTATGACGTTCAAGGTGTTGCCGGCGCCCGCCGCCTCTTTGAGCCTGGCCGCCTGGGGCTTGTCGGTGGAGCAGGGAACGGCGTTGCTGGCGGACATCGCCGCTTCCTCTTGCGAGGCTTCAGGCCTGGCCTTCCTGCCCGGAGCGGCGCTGGCGGCCATCGAGCAGGACGAGATGACGTTCACCGACGAGTCCATGACGCTGATCCGGCTGGAAGGCAGCAGCCTGTCCATCAGCGAGCGCTTGCAAGCCCTGAAAAAACGACTGCCGCCCGCCTGCCACAGCAGTACGCTGGACCAGGCGGCGTCGGAGACGGCATGGCGCTGGGTGCGCGACGCCGCGCCCTTGCATGATGCGCGGCGCACCCCCGGCATCGTCCGGGTCTCCGCCCCGCCGACGGCCGCGGCGGGACTGGCCCGCTTCCTGGACCAGCTGGGCGGTTGCGCCTGGTGCCTGGACGCCGCCGGCGGCTGGCTGTGGGCGGGGCTCTGTCGGGCCGCCACGGAAGAAAAACTGAACGCCCTGCGCCGCGAGGTCCATGCCGTTGGCGGCAACGCGGTGCTCTACCGCGCATCCGAAGACATCAAGCGCCGCGCCGGCGTTTATTCATTCCCCGACCCGGCGCTGCAACGGGTGAACGAGCGCATCAAGGTCGGCTTCGACCCGCACAACCTGTTCAATCCCGGCCGGTTGCCCGCCACGGCGCAAGGTCCCGCCCATGGGCACTGAGTTCTCCCGGCGGCAACTGGCAGACCCGGCGTTGCAACGGGTGAACGAGCGCATCAAGGCCGGCTTCGACCTGCACAACCTGTTCAACCCCGGCCGGTTGCCCGCCACGGCGCCAGGTCCCGCCCATGCGCACTGAGTTTTCCCGGCGGCAACTGGCAGACCCGGCGCTGCAACGGGTGAACGAGCGCATCAAGGCCGGCTTCGACCCGCACAACCTGTTCAATCCCGGCCGGTTGCCCGCCACGGCGCCAGGTCCCGCCCATGCGCACTGAGTTCTCCCGGCAACAGCTGGAAGACCCGGCGCTGGCCCAAGTCAACGCCATCCTGCGCAAATGCGTGCGTTGCGGCTTCTGCAACACTGCTTGCCCCACTTTCGCGCTGTCCGGCGATGAACTGGACGGCCCCCGGGGGCGCATTTACCTGCTGAAAAACCTGCTGGAGGGCAACGAGACGCCGTCCGCAAAAGTAACGCACCACCTGGACCGGTGCCTCTCTTGCCTGTCTTGCATGACGGCCTGTCCCTCCGGTGTCGACTACATGCGCCTGATAGACCCGGGGCGCGCCTACTTGGAAAAAAGGGCCCGGCGCTCCTGGGCGGACCGGCTGTTTCGAATCCTGCTGGCCATGTTCTTGCCCCACCCCGGGCGCCTTCGCTTGGTGCTGTTCCTGGCGGGATTGGCGGCGCCCGCCCGGCGCCTGTTGCCGCGGCGGTTGCGCAACGCCCTGGCGCTGCGTCCATCCCGGGGTCCGCGCCCCCCGGCGCCTCTTCCGCAGGCGCGCGACTCAACCGCCGCGTCCGGCCCGGCCGGCGCCCCGCGCGCCTCCGCATCACCCGCAACGACGAACGAGGAGGACGGCACCGTCGTCGGGCTGGCGGCCGGTTGCGTACAGCAGGTCCTGGGCAACCACATCAACGCCGCCGCCGTGCGCCTGTTGCAACGCCACGGCTGTCGCGTCCGCCTGTTGTCGGAACCGGCCTGTTGCGGAGCCGTTGAACATCATTTGGGCAAGGAGGAACGGGCGCGACAACGCCTGCGGCAAAACACCAGCGCCTGGATAAAGCAGGCGGATGAACTGGGGCTTGAGGCACTGCTGGTCGCCGCCTCCGGTTGCGGCGCGATGCTGAAAGATTACGGACATCTGTTGCGTTCCGATGACGCCCTGGCGGCGGACGCCGCCCGCCTCAGCGACATGACCCAGGACATCGCCCAGTTCTTGACCGGACGGGCGCCATTGCCCGCAAACCCGCAGTTGCCGCCGCTACGGGTCGCCTACCAATCCCCCTGCGCCATGTTGCATGGACAAAAAATAGACGCCGAGCCCGCCGCCCTGTTGCGGCAAGCCGGCTTCACCGTGCTGGAGCCCGAGGAAAAACACCTGTGTTGCGGCTCCGCCGGCGTCTATAACCTGTTGCAACCGGCGCCGGCGGACGCCCTGGGCGAAAGAAAAGCGGCGCACCTGGCGCAGTTGAAGCCCCAAGCCATCGCCAGCGGCAACTTAGGTTGCATGATGCAGTTGCGCCGTTTCACCGCCGTGCCGTTGCTTCACACCGTGGAGTTGCTGGACTGGGCCGCGGGCGGGCCGCGGCCGTTTTCGCTATAATGCCGCTGATGAACATCCCCGGCATAAAATCATTGGCGGCGCGGCGCCGGCACCGCCCCCGTTGTCGTTATCGCCGGCGTCTGGATGTCGGGCCGCGGTCGGGAGCGCGGCCATGAGCGCGAACGCGAATGCGCCGGTGCCGGTCACCGTGTTTCGCTGGGCCGGCGCCTGGGGGCCGTTCAAGGTGCGGATCCCCTGCGGCGAGTGCGCCCTCACCGGGGACGTCATCAAGGACTGCTTGGCAACGGACCTGGACGGCGTAGCGGTCACCCTGGAAACGCGGGACTGGCTCAGTGAATGGTGGAAACCCCTGGTCAAAGGCGGCTGGCACGCCCCCATCGTGC
>CAZDXS010000105.1:0-38638 GCA_964509455.1 uncultured Enterobacteriaceae bacterium
CTGTATGTTGCCGTTGGCGTCCAGCGTGTAGGTCTCGGCGCGATCAATGGCGCCGTCCCCGTCGTCATCGAACACGATGCGGGTGATCCTGCCGGCGGCGTCCCGCGTGTAGGTCTCGGCGCGGTCGGTGGTGTTGTCTCCGTCGTCATCGAACACAATGCGGGTTGTCCTGCCGGCGGCGTCCCGCGTGTAGGTCCTGGTGCGGTCCGTTGTGCCGTCCCCGTTGTCATCGTAATCGGTGCGGGTGATGCGGCCGTTGGCGTCCCGCGCGTAGCGCTCGGTGCGGTCCGTTGCGCCGTTTGCGTCGTCATCGAAATCGGTGCGAATGATGCGGCCGGCGCCGTCCCGCTCGTAGCTTTCGATGCGGTCCGCAGCGCCGTCCGCGTTCGGGTCGAAGCGGCGCCGGTCGGCGTGACCGTCCGCATCATCATCGAAATCGGTGCGGATGACGCCGCCGGCGTCGTTCCGCAGGTAGCTTTCGATGCGGTCGGCGGTGTTGTCCCCGTCGTCATCGAAATCGGTGCGAATGATGCGGCCGGCGCCGTCCCGCGTATGGGTCCCGGCGCTGTCGATGACGCCGTCCGCGTTCGCATCGAAGTGGACCCGGTCGGCGCGGCCGTCCCGGTCGTCATCGAAATCGGTGCGGATGATCCCGCCGGCCTCATTCAGGGTGTAGGTCGCCCGGGTAATCACCGGCCGCCGGTAATAGTGCAAATGCCCGGGCCAGTCGCCAAACACCAGCTCCAGCGACCCGTCGCCGTCCAGGTCCGCAAACACGGGCATGCGGAACTCGGCGGTGCTGTCCAGTTGCGGCCAGTCCCGCAACGCGAACCGCGGCGCCGCGGCGGAACCGACGTTTTCATAGTACCGGAACGGCTCCTGCGCTGAGCCGACCAGCAGGTCCAGGTCGCCGTCGCCGTCTAAGTCCGCGAACGCCGGCGCGGGCCAGTTGCTGGACTTGACGACCGTGAAAGGATTGGCCTCGTCCCGGCGGCGCTCAAATACCGGCGCCGCGGCATCGCCGGTGTTCTCGTAGTAGTGAAGCCGCCCGTACCGATGGTCGCCCACCGCCAGGTCCAGGTCGCCGTCGCCGTCCAGGTCCGCGAACACCGGGTTGGGGAAAGAACCCACTCTAACGCCGTCCAACGGGTTGGCGGCGTCCTCGCGCAACTCAAACGCCGGCACTGTGCTGTTGCCGGTGTTTTCGTAGTACTTGACGGCGCCGTACCGGTCGCCCACCGCCAGGTCCAGGTCGCCGTCGTTGTCTAAGTCCGCGAACGCCGGCGCCGCCTGGTCCCCGGCGTCAATGCGGGCGAAAGGACTGTTCGTCTCAGTGGAGGGGGGGCGATGGGGCAACATGGGCGCCCGCTCAAACGTCGGCGCGGCAGCATCGCCCGTGTTCCGATAGTAGTGCAAGAAACCGTTGTGGCTGCCCGCCACCAGGTCCAGGTCGCCGTCGCCGTCCAGGTCCGCAAACGCCGGCGCGGCGTCCCAACCCACGTCGAAGCCGGCGAAAGGACTGTCCGAAACGGCTTTCCAGGGCGCGAGCGAGTCAAACGCGGTGAATCCCGCGCGCCGGTTGTTGGCGTCCAGCACGTACACCCGGGCCTGGTCCAGAGTGCCGTCCGCGTCCGCGTCAAGGCGGGCCCGGTCAATGACGCCGTCCCCGTTATCATCAAAATCGATGCGGATGATCCGGCCGGCGCTGTTGCGCGCGTAGGTCTCGGAGCGGTCGTTGAAGCCGTCCGCGTCCCCGTCAAAAAGCGCCTGGTCAACGGCGGCGTCGCCGTCGTTGTCCAGCTCGGTGCGGATGATTGCGCCGGCGCCGTTGTGCGCGTAGGTCTCGGCGCGGTCCAGGACGCCGTTCGCGTCGCTGTCAAACTCGCGGCGGTCCAGCACGCCGTCCCCGCCCTCGTCAATGTCGGTGCGAATCACCCTGCCCTGGGCGTCTCGCACGTAGGTTTCAATGCGGTCGGCGCCGCCTTTCCCGTCCGGCAAGAAGTGTGCGCGGTCGATACGGCCGTCCCCGTCGTCGTCAAAATCAATGCGGACGATCTCGCCGTTGACGCCCAGCGCGTGCGTCTCCCGGCGCACCGCAGGCGCCTGGTAAGCGAGGATCTCGCCGCCGCCGGCGCCCACCAGGAGCTCCGCCGCCCCGTCGCCGTCCAAGTCCGCGAACACCGGCGCGGCGGTGAACGTATCCACGGCGACGCCGCTAAAAGGATTGGCCGCCCCCTGGCGGCGCTCAAACGCCGGCGCCGTCCTGCCGCCGGTGTTCTCGTAGTAGTGGACGGCTCCGGCGGCATCGCCCACCGCCAGGTCCAGGTCGCCGTCGCCGTCCACGTCGCGAAACGCCGGCGCGGCGTTGCCGCCCACGGCAATGCCGTTGAAAGGATTGTCGTCGTTCTGGCGGCGCTCAAACGCCGGCGCAGTTCCGTCGCCGGTGTTTTCATAGTAATGAACGGCGCCGCCGGCATCGCCCACCACCAGGTCCAGGTCGCCGTCGCCGTCCACGTCCGCCAGGGCGGGAACGGAGTTCCACTCCACGGACACACCGGCAAAAGGATCGGCCGCGCCGGACTGGAGCTCAAACACCGGCGCCAACTCATCGCCCGTGTTCTTGTAGTACGCAACGGCGCCGTCCAGGCCGCCCAGCACCAGGTCGTAGTCCTTGTCGCCGTCCAGGTCCGCGAACGCCGGCGCGGCATACGGGCGGGTGAACGCAAACGGGGCGGCCTCTCCCTCCCGGCGCTCGAGCACCGGCGCCGTCTTGCTGCCGGTGTTTTCATAGTAGTGGAAGAATCCGGCTTCTGAGCCCGCCGCCAGGTCCAGGTCCCCGTCCCCGTCCAGGTCCACAAACGCCGGCGCGGCGCTGAAACTTTCGAAGTACCCGTCCAGGGGGTCGCCGGCGCCGTCGCCCACGCTGACGGCGGCGGCGGGGTGGGTCGTCGCGGCGGCGTACGCGGCAGGCTGGGCGACCACGGTGAGTCGGGCGGCGGCGGCCGCATCCCGCACGTACCATCCAACCTGGTCCACGGCGCCGTCCCCATCAACATCCATGCGGATTGACAGCAGGTTGCCGTCCTCGTCCCGCACGTAGGTCTCGAGGCGGTCAATGCGCCCGTTCGCATCGGCGTCGAACTCGGCCCGGTCGGTGCGCCCGTCTCCGTCATCGTCATAGTCGGTGCGGATGATCCGGCCCCGGGCGTCCCGCACGTAAGCCCTGCTGCTTCCGAAAGAGCCGTCCTCATCCGGGTCGAAGACCACCCGGTCAATGCGGCCGTCCATGCCGTCGTCAATGTCGATGCGGGTCACCCTGCCGCTGCCGTCCCGCGTCCAGGTCTCCCGGGAGAACGCCGGGGCGCGGTAGTAATACAGCTCCCCGGCCGCGGCGCCGGCGATCAGCTCCGGGATCCCGTCGCCGTCCAGGTCCGCAAACGCGGGCGCGGAGTCATCGCCGACGCCGAGGGCGTCAAAGGGATTGTCCGCTCCGGTTCTCTGCACAAAGGACGGCGCCGCCGCAGTGCCGATGTTTTCGTAGTAGGCGAAACCCCCATTGTCTTCGCCCACCGCCAGGTCCAGGTCGCCGTCCCGGTCCACGTCCGCAAACGCGGGCGCGGCGCGGTCTCCCACGTCGATGCCGGTAAAAGGATTATGCACGCCCGTCTTCCGGGCGAACGACGGCGCCGCCGCGCCGCCGGTGTTCTCGTAGTAATGGACTTCGCCAAGAAGCCCGCCCACCACCAGGTCCTGGTCGCCGTCGGCGTCCAGGTCCACGAAAACCGGCTTGGAAAACCCGGTGACGATGACCCCGGCGAAAGGACTGACGCCGGCGATGGGAAGCGCCGTGGGCGGCGTGAATTCCGGCGCCGCGGCCGTGCCGGTGTTCACGTAATAACTGAGGCCGCCGCGGTCCCTGCCCACCACCAGGTCCAGGTCGCCGTCGCCGTCTAAGTCCACGAACGCCGGCGCGGAATTCCAGCCCACGTCTATGCCTTCGAAGAGATCGGCCGCGCCCAGTTGCAACGTGAACTCCGGATTCGCGGCCGTGCCGGTGTTCACGTAGTAGTCGAGAAGCCCGTTGTGCCTGCCCGCCGCCAGGTCCAGGTCGCCGTCGCCGTCTAAGTCCGCGAACACCGGCGCGGCATCGCCGACTACCCGGGCGGCGGCCGCCGGGTTGGCGGCGGCTTCGTAGGAAAACTGCCGGGGAAAGGCAATGAGCCCGGTGCGAACGCCGGCCGCATCCACGACATAGACTTCCACCCGGTCCATGACGCCGTCGCCGTCGGCGTCGACGGCGGCTTGGTCATGGACGCCGTCCGCGTTATTGTCGAAGTCGATGCGCACCAGGCGCTTGTAGGCGTCCCGCGTATAGGTCTCGGTGCGGTCCGCCGTGCCGTCGGCGTCCGGGTCGAAACGGGACCGGTCAACGTACGTGTCCTCATCGTCGTCGAAGTCAATGCGCACTCGCCGCCCGGCGGCATCGAACACGTAGGTCTCGGAGCGCTCCACCGCGCCGTCATCGCCCTCGTCAAATTCTTTCAGGTACAATCGCCCCTGGTCGTCGTAGGAAAGGGTCTCGGAGCGCTCCAGGGTTCCGTCTCCCTCGTCATCGAAAGTTATCCGGTCAATACTGCCGTCCGCGTCGCTGTCGATGTCGGTGCGAATCACGGCGCCAAAGGCGTTGCGCGCGTAGGTCTCCACCCGGTCCAGGACGCCGTCGCCCGCATCATCGAACGAGGAGCGGTCGGCAATGCCGTCCAAGTCGCTATCGAAATCGATTCGCACCACGGCGCCGGCCCCGTTGCGCTCGTAGTACTCGGCCCCGTCGGGAACGCCGTCGGCGCCGTCGTCAATCTCTTTTTCCAGCAGGCGCCCCTGGGCGTCATGGACGTAGAACTCGAGCCGGTCCGCCGTGCCGTCCGCCGCGGCATCGAACACGGCCCGGTCCACGGCGGCGTCCAGGTTGTCGTCAAAATCGGTGCGCACCACGGCGCCGTCGCCGTTGCGCTCGTAGTCCTCGGCGCGGTCCCCGGTCCCGTCGCCGTCGTCATCGAAGACGGTGCGGATGATCCAGCCGGCGCCGTCCCGCGCGTGGGTTTCGGAACGGTTCTCAGTACCGTCCGCATCGTCATCGAAACCGGCGCGGCTGACCCGACCGGCGACGTCCCGCGCGTAGGTCTCGATGCGGTCCGCCGTGCCGTCCGCATCGTCGTCAAAGTCGGTGCGGATTACCCGGCCCCGTGCGTCCCGTGTGTAGGTCTCGATGCGGCCGGGGATGCCGCGCCGGTCCTGGTCCAGGTAGGCGCGGTCCGCACGGCCGTCCGCATCGTCGTCGAAATCCGTGCGAAGCGCGTACCCCTGGGCGCCCCGCGTATAGATTTCGATGCGGTCCACCGTGCCGTCTGCGTCCGGGTCGAAGTGACCCCGCTCCGCCGCGGTATCCCCGCGAGCGTCGACGGCTGCATCATCATCGAAATAGGTCTCGATGACCTTGCCTTCTACATTCCGCAGGTAGGACTCGGAGCGGTCCGTGGAGCCGTCGCTGTCGTCGTCGAAGTCGACGGAGAGCAATCGGCCGGCGATGTCCCGCCGGTAGGTCTCGGCGCGGTCGGCAACGCCGTCGCCGTCTTCATCGAAAGCGGCGCCGGTTGCCTGGCCCCGGCCGTTCAACGTACGGAACTCGGTGCGATCAATGACGCCGTCGGCGCCGTCATCGAAAGCGATGCGGGTTATCTGCCCGGCGACATTCAGCGTGTAGTGCTCGGCGCGCTCCGCCACGTCATCGCCGTTGTCGTCAAAGGCGGTGCGGATGACCCGGCCGGCGGCGTCCCGCCGGTAGGTCTCGATGCGATCCGCCGCGCCGTTGGCGTCGTCGTCAAAAACGGTGCGGGTGATGCGCCCGCCGGCGTCCCGCCGGTAGGTCTCGATGCGGCCGGCGTTGCCCAGCGCGTCATAGTCGAAGTGAATGCGGTCGGCGCGGCTGTCCGCGTCGTCGTCGAATTCGATGCGGATTAACCGCCCCTGGTCATTGCGCACGTGGGTCTCGATGCGGTCCGTCGTGCCGTTGGCGTTGTCGTCGTAGTTGATGCGGCGTATGTGTCCGGCGTCGTTCCGCAGGTAGATCTCGGTGCGGTCCATCGTGCCGTCCGCATCGTCATCGAAGTCGATGCGGCGGAGGCGCCGGGCGCCGTCCCGCGCATAGGTCTCGGTGCGCGCGGCGACGCCCTGCAGGTTCTGATCGAAATAGATGCGGTCCACGAAGTTGTCCGCGTCGTCGTCGAAGTCGGTGCGGGTTGTCTGGCCTCTCGTATTCAGCGTGTAGGTTTCGATGCGATCTATCGTGTCGTCGCCGTTGTCGTCAAAAGCGGTGCGGGTGCGCCGGCCGGCGCCGTTCAGCGTGTAGGTCTCGCTGCGGTCTGTTGCGCCGTCGCCGTCGTCATCGAACGCGGCGCCGGTGGTCCGTCCCTGGGCGTCCAGCGTACGGGTCTCGCTGCGGTCCGCGGCGCCGTCGCCGTCGTCATCGAAAGCGATGCCGGTAATGCGGCCCTGGGAGTCCAGCGTGCGGATTTCGCTGCGGTCCGTCGTGTCGTCGCCGTCGTCGTCAAAATTAATGCGGGTAATGCGCCCGGCGCTGTTGCGAACGTAGGTTTCGGTGCGCGGCGCCGCCCCGTCCGCAGTCGGGGCGAAGCGACTCCGGTCAACGCGGCCGTCCGCGTTGTCATCGAAATCAACGCGCAGGGTCCGCCCCAGCGCATCCAGCACGTAAGACCTAGTGCGTTCAATGGCGCCGTCGTTGTTGTCATCGAAAGCGATGTGAGTGATGCGCCCGGCGGCGTCCCGCGCGTAGTCCTCGGCGCGCTCTGCAGTGCCGTCCCCGTCGTCGTCAAAGGCAATGCGGCGAATGCGCCCGGCGCCGTCCCAGGCGTAGAACTCGGTGCGCTCGGCGGTGCGGTCGCCGTCGTCATCGAAAGCGATGCGGGTGACCCGCCCGGCGGCGTCCCGGGTGTAGGACTCAATGCGGTCCGTCACACTGTCCGCATCGTCGTCGAAAGCGGTGCGGGCGTGCCTGCCGAAAGCATCCAGGCTGTAGGTCTCGGTGCGGTCCGTCGCGCCGTCGGCGTCGTCGTCGAAAGCGGCGCCCCGGATATTGCCGTCGGAATCCCTCACGTAGGACGTGACGGAGTCCGTCGTGCCGTCCCCGTTGTTGTCGAAATCGATGCGGATTTTGCTGCCGGCGGCGTTTAGCGTGTAGGACTCGGCGCGATCCAGTCGGCCGTCCGCATCGTCGTCAAAGCCGATGCGGGTGCGCCGGTGTTGGCTGTCGTAGCCGTAGGTCTCGATGCGGCCGGGGTCGCCGGAGTCGTCCTGGTCGAACCAGCCGCGATCATGGACGCCGTCGCCGTCATCGTCAAAAAAGGTGCGCCTGACAACGCCCCGGCCGTCCCGGTAGTAGGTTTCGGAACGATCATACGTCCCGTCATAGTTGTCATCGAAGTCGATTTGCGTCGGGCGGTTGGCGGCGTCCCACTCGTGGTACTCGACGCGGTCGGTTGCGCCGTCCGCATCGTCATCGAAGTAAGCGTATTGGATGCGGCCGTCGGCATGGCGCGTGTAGGTCTCGATGCGGTCGGTTGCGCCGTCCCGGTCGTCATCGAAGTCCGTGCGGGATACATGACCGCGGGCGTCCCGCGTATAGGTCTCGGTGCGATCAGCAGCGCCGTCCCCATCGTCATCGAAAGCGGTGCGGGTTATGTCGCCCGCCGCGTTCCGAAAATAAATCTCAACACGGTCGATGACGCCGTCGCCGTTTGCATCGAAAGCGGTGCGGGTCACGCGGCCTTGCTCGTCCAGGGTGTAGGCTTCGCCGTGGTCCGCAATGCCGTCGCCGTCATCGTCGAAAGCGATGACGGTTGCCCGGCCCTGGTCGTCCAGGGTGTAGGCCTCGCCGCGGTCCGCGACGCCGTCGCCGTCGTCATCGAAAGCGACGACGGTTGCCTGGCCCCGGTCATTCAGCGTATAGGCCTCGCCGCGGTCCGGAGCGCCGTCGCCGTCGTCATCGAAATCGATGCGGATCACCCGGCCGCCGGCGTCGTAAGCGTAGAACTCGCTGCGCTCGGCGGCGCCCGCGCCGTCGTCGTTGAAATCAATGCGGGTGATTTGCCCGGCGGCATTGCGCGCGTAGGTCTCGAAACGGTCAGTGGTTCCGTCCCCGTCATCATCGAAATCGGTGCGGGTATGCCTGCCGAAGCCGTCCCGCGTATAGGTCTCGGTGCGATCATTGGCGCCGTCGGCGTCGTCATCGAAAGCGGCGCCGCTGATGTTGCCGTCGGCGTTCCGCGTGTAGGAGACGGCGGCGTCCGTCGTGCCGTCGCCGTCGTTGTCGAACTCGATGCGGATTTTGTTGTTGGCGGCGTCAAACGCGTAGGTCTCGGCGCGGTCCGTAGTACCGTCCCCGTCGTCGTCAAAACTGATGCGGTTGCGCCGCCCCCGGCTGTCGTAGCCGTAGGTCTCGATGCGGCCGGGAACGCCGGCGTCGTCCTGGTCAAACCAGGCGCGCTCGTGGCCGCCGTCGCCGTCATCGTCAAAATAGGTGCGCCTGATGACTCCCCGGTCGTCCCGGTGGTAGTCCACGTTGCGATCAATGACGCCGTCATAGTCGTCATCGAAAGAGACATAGAACGGCCGGCCGGCGGCGTCTAACTGGTAATGCTCGACGCGGTCCACGGCGCCGTCCCCGTCGTCATCGAAATACGTGGCGTCTATGCGTCCGTCGGCGTGCCGCGTATGGGTCTCGGCGCGGTCTGCAGTGCCGTCCGCATCGTCATCGAAATCGGTGTGGGCTACGTGTCCCTCGGGAGTCCGCGTGTAGAACTCAATGCGGTCCGCGGTACCGTCGCCGTCGTCATCGAAGCTGGTTTGTATGGGACGGCCGTGGGCGTCCAGCACGCTGGTCTGGGTCGGCTCCGGCGGCGTCTCGGGCGCCTCGGGTCGTTGCGGCGGGGGGCCGGGACGCAACGGCGGAAGCACCGCCCTTATCTCGTGTTGCGGCGTCTCCTGGAAGAAGGCGCGCAACTCATCCAGGCTGCCGGCGGCGATTTCAAAGAAATGGTGGGCGTCCTGCGCGGTGTGGGACGCAGGCGCCGCGAAGCCGTCGGCGATGTGGCGCAACACGCCCACGCGGTAGTTGCGGGGGTCAGCAGACGGGTTTTCGAAGTACGACGCCAGGGACTCGCCCGGGTTTACCAGTATCCAGCGGCCGGCCTCCAACAGGGGCCTGCCGTTGTCCACCGGCGCCAGGAACAGGCGCTCGATGTCGGCGCCGGGCGGCGCGGCGGGGGCGGCGCCTTCGCCCTGGGACGGCGCCGGCGGTGCGGCGCCTTCGCCCTGAGACGGCGCCGGCGGTGCGGCGCCCTGGTCGCCCGCGCCCGGCAACGGGCCCGGCCGCACGGGACCCTGGCCGCCGGCGCCCGGCGGCGGGGACCCCCGGCCGGCGGCGGTATCAGCGCCGCGGGTCTGAATTCTGTCGGTTTCTGTCGGCATCGCTGTGTATAATGGCGGCTCTTTGGTGCGTAACAGCAAGCCCCGGTGGTACTATCGCGTAGTATAGCACGTTTTGGACAGGTCAGCGCTTAAATTGTTCATCTTTCTCCCCCTGGCGGGCGACCGGCGGCGATCCGGCGCGGGCCGGCGGGTTGTGCGTGCTGCGCCGGCCAGGGGCCGGGGCGCCCGCAACGACTTGCTCGCAGGCGATCCCCGGCGACCGGGCATGGACAACCGGGCGGGCGCCGCGCGCCGCCGGCGCGGCCGCCGTTGGTGATGGCCGCCCGCAGGCAGAAAGGCCGGGCGGTCACCGGCATCTTGTTGCTGGACAAGCCGGTGGGGCTGACTTCCAACGCCGCCCTGCAACAGGCGAAGTCCCTGTACCGGGCGCGCAAGGCCGGGCACACCGGCAGCCTGGACAAGGCCGCCTCGGGGTTGTTGCCCCTGTGCTTCGGCGCGGCAACCAAATTCTCCGGCTTCTTGCTCAACGCGGACAAGCGCTACCTGGCCGTTTGCAAACTGGGCGTACAGACCAGCACCGGCGACGCAGAAGGCGAGGCGGTGTTTCAAGGCGAGGTCCCGGCGCTGTCCAAAAAGGACGTGGCAGCGGCCCTGGCGAAGTTTCGCGGTCCCATTCTCCAGGTGCCGCCCATGTTCTCTGCGCTCAAGCGCCAGGGGCAAAGACTGTACCAGCTGGCCCGCCAGGGGCAGGAGGTGGAGCGGGAGCCGCGGGAGGTCGTCATCCACGCCCTGAACCTGCTGGCGCAACGGGAAGACGAACTGGAGCTGGAGGTGTTGTGCTCCAAGGGGACGTACATTCGCACCCTGGCGGAAGACCTGGGCAAGGAACTGGGTTGCGGCGCCCACGTGAAAAGCCTTGTCCGCATCGGCGTGGGCGCTTGCAGCGGCGATGACATGCTGACCTTGGACGAGCTGGAGACGATTGCCGCAGACGGCGGCACAGCCGCCCTGGACGCCAGGTTGCTGCCCATCGACGCCGTGTTGCAAGACCTGCCGGCGGTCCGGCTGATTGACGCCGTGGCTTTTTACCTGCGCCAGGGGCAGCCGGTCGTGGTGCCAAAGGCGCCCACCCAGGGACTGCTGAGATTGTACGACCGGCACGAACAATTCCTGGGGGTGGGCGAGGTGTCGGGAGACGGGCGGGTGGCCCCGAAACGACTGCTGGCATAAAGCCGTCATCTTTTGCTTGCCAGTTGCCGCCGGTGCGGGTACAATGCCCGCGTCTTTACCCAAGCGAACGAGGAGAATCGGACCTAACATGCCGTTGAGCCAGCAACAAAAATCTGATGTTTTGAAAGAACATCAACGCGCGCCCGGTGATACGGGCTCGCCCGAGGTGCAGGTAGCGCTGCTGACCGCGCGCATTACCGGCCTGTCGGAGCACTTCAAGACGCACGCCAAGGACCGCCATTCGCGGCGCGGCCTGCTGAACATGGTGAACCAGCGCCGCAAGTTGCTGGACTACCTGAAGAGCCGGGACATCAATCGCTACCGGGACCTGATCGGCCGTTTATCCCTGAGAAAGTGACGCCGGCAACGCACGGGCGCACCCAACCGCGCGGGGACGGCCCGGCGGCGCGGCGCACCGGGCGGTTCGAGCCGCGAGCGGCGCAAAGCGGGCGGCGTCAGGCGGGCAACAACTGAACAACCACAAGCAACCAGGCAATATCTGAACGACTGACAAGCAACCGGGCAACACCGGAACAACCAACAACAAACAACCCACAACATTCAAACAGCCCGCAACCGGGCAACATCAACCAACTACGGAACGAGAAACAATAATGAACGCGGTAACAAGAGAATTTCAGTACGGGGACGTCCCCGTGGTCCTGGAAACAGGGCGCATCGCCCGGCAAGCCACCGGCGCAGTAATGGTGACCATGGGGGACACGGTGGTGCTGGTGTCCTGCGTCGCCAGGCGCGAGCCCAAACCCGACCAGGGCTTTTTCCCGCTCACGGTGGATTACCAGGAGAAAACCTACGCGGCCGGCAAGATCCCCGGCGGCTTCTTTCGGCGCGAGGGGCGCCCCTCGGAAAAAGAGGTGCTGACCTCCCGGCTGATTGACCGCCCGGTGCGCCCGCTGTTCCCCAAGGGGTTCAAAAACGAGGTGCAGATCATCGCCACGGTGATGTCGCTGGACCCGGACGTGGATCCGGACATTCCCGCGTTGTTGGGCGCCTCGGCCGCCCTGAGCGTTTCCGGCATCCCTTTCCAGGGCCCCATCGCCGCCGCGCGGGTGGGCTACCGCGAGGGCCGGTACCTGCTCAATCCCAGCTACGACGCCCTCAACGAATCGGAGCTGGACCTAGTGGTGGCAGGCACCGAATCCTCCGTGCTGATGGTTGAATCCGAGGCGCGGTTGCTGTCCGAAGAAGTCATGTTGGGCGCCGTGATGCACGGCCACGAGCAGATGCAGGTGGTCATCGAGAACATTCGGGAGCTAACGGCCGCCGCCGGCGTGACGCCCTGGGACTGGCAGGCGCCGGCGGAGGACGAGCCCCTGCGCGAGGAGATCGAGCGCCGGTGCGCCGACCTGGTGCGGGAGGCCTACGCCATACAGGACAAGGCCAGCCGCCAGGAGCGGTTGCGGGAAGTGCGCGCCGAAACCGTCAGCGCCGTGGTCGCCGAGCACGAAGAGCGGTGGAGCGAGAGCGCCGTTGCCGACGCCATCGGGGCGCTGGAAAGCAGCATCGTGCGCAACGCCATACTGGCGGGCGAACCCCGCATCGATGGACGGGAGACCGCGGCGATACGGGACGTTGCCGTGGAAGTGGGCGTTCTGCCCCGGGCCCACGGCTCCGCCCTGTTCACTCGCGGCGAGACCCAGGCCATGGTCGCCACCACCCTGGGCACGGACCGGGACGCGCAGATCATTGACGCCATCGAGGGGGAGCGCAAGGACCGGTTCATGTTGCACTACAATTTTCCGCCCTACTGCGTCGGAGAAACCGGGCGCACCGGCTCGCCCAAGCGCCGTGAAATCGGCCACGGCAGGCTGGCCAAGCGCGCGCTGATGGCCATCATGCCGGACTTGGAGGAGTTTCCCTACTCGATTCGCATCGTCTCGGAAATCACCGAATCCAACGGCTCCAGCTCCATGGCCTCCGTCTGCGGCGCCAGCCTGTCGCTGATGGACGCCGGCATCGGGGTGGGCGCCCCGGTGGCCGGCATCGCCATGGGCCTCATCAAGGAGGACGAGCGGTTCGTGGTGCTGTCGGACATCATGGGCGACGAAGACCACCTAGGCGACATGGCCTTCAAGGTGGCCGGCACGGCAACCGGCATCAGCGCCTTGCAAATGGACATCAAGGTGGCGGGCATCACCCGGGAAATCATGGAAATCGCCTTGTCCCAGGCGCGAGAGGGACGGTTGCACATCCTGGAGAGAATGAACCAGGTGTTGCCGGAAGCCCGCACGGAAATGTCCGAGTACGCCCCCCGCATCACCACCATCAAGATTCACCCGGACAAGATCCGGGATGTAATCGGCAAGGGCGGCGCCACCATTCGGGCGCTGACCGATGAGACCGGGGCGACCATAGACATAGACGACAACGGCAACGTCAAGATCTATTCCAGCGACAAGACGGCCAGCGACGAGGCCCGCCGGCGCATTGAAGAACTGACCGCCGACGCGGAAGTGGGCAAGATCTACAAGGGCCGGGTGGCGAAACTGATGGATTTCGGCGCGTTCGTCAACATCCTGCCGGGCAAGGACGGGCTGGTGCACATCTCGCAGATTTCCGAGGAGCGCGTAGAGCACGTCAGCGACAAGCTGGCGGAAGGCGACTTCGTGGAGGTGAAAGTGCTGGAAATTGACCGCCAGGGGCGGATTCGCCTCAGCATGAAAGCAGTCCATGAATAGGCGGGGGTCCGCGCCCCGCCGCAATGCATGCTGAACCGGCGCGCGTTCCTGATTAGCGGAGGACTGCTGGGCGGCGGCCTGGTCCTGGGTTACGCATTTACGCCGAACCGGCTGGCCCTGCGCCCGCCCGCCGCCGCAGGACGCGCCTGGCTGACCTCCTGGGTCAGCGTCCATCCCGACAACACCATTACCGTGCTGGTGCCGCAGGCGGAAATGGGGCAAGGCGTACTGACCTCGCTGCCGATGATGTTGGCGGAAGAAATGGAGGCGGACTGGGACCAGGTTCGGGTCAGCCAGGCGCCGGCGGAAGAGCTGTACGTCACGGATAAAATCGCCCAGGGATTCACCGTGGGTGCGCCGCAACTGCCCCGGGGACTGCAAAAACTGCTGGATTACTCCATGTACCTGGGCGCGGGGATGAAAGACCTGCAACTCACCGGCGGCAGCGCCAGCGTGCGCTTCACCGGGCAACTGGGCATGCGGGTCGCCGGGGCCGCCGCCAAGGACATGTTGTTGCGGGCGGCAGCGCAACGCTGGCAAACCGCGCCGGCAGCGTGCCGCGCCCGGCTGAGCCGCGTCCATCACGACGGCGCCGGGCGCTCCGCCTCCTTTGCCGAGCTGGCCGCGGACGCGGCCAAACTCAAGCCGACGCCGGCGCCGACGCTGAAAGACCCCCGCGACTACACGATTTGCGGCACCTCCGTGCCGCGCATTGACGCGCCCGAGATGGTGACCGGCGCCTTGCAATACGCCATCGACCTGCGGCGGGACGGGATGAAAGCGGCGGCCGTGCGCCATGCGCCGGTCTTCGGCGGCGAGGCGGAGTCCGTCAACCGCGCCTCCATAGCGCACCTGCGCGGCGTGCGCGACGTGTTGCAAATCCCCGGCGCGGTAGCGGCAACGGCAGACAACCACTGGTATGCGCAACGGGCGGTTTCCAGCCTGGAGGTGAAGTTCAGCGCCGGCGCCCACGGCGGCTTTGACTCGGAGCGAATGTTCCAGGACTTTGCCGCGGCCCTGGGCGATGAGGGGCGCCGCATCGAGACGGATTTTGAACAAGGGGACGCCCCGGGCGCCGTGGCCGCGGGGGACGCCGTGCAGGCGGAATACCGGGCGCCGTTCCTGGCCCACGCAACCATGGAACCCATGAACTGCGCCGCCCACCATCATGACGGCCGGCTGGAGCTGTGGGCCGGCACCCAGAACCCCCTGGGGACGCGCGTCCGGGCCGCGCAAGTCGCGGGGCTGGACGCAGACCGGGTGACCCTGCACAACCGGCCGCTGGGCGGCGGGTTCGGACGGCGCCTGGCGCCGGGTTTTGACAACTTCATCGAGGACGCGGTGCATATTGCCATGCAGACGGACTACCCGATCAGGCTGACCTGGTCCCGGGAGGAGGACATACAACACGATTATTACCGCCCCGCCGTACTCAGCCGTTTTGCCGCGACCCTGGAGGCGGACGGGCGGCCGCGGGCATGGGTCAACCGCTACACGGATATTGGCATCAACGACGACCTAGAAGCCGCGTTCATTCCCTACGCAGTGGAGCATCAGCAAACGGCGCGGGTTCCCCTGACAACCCCCGTGCCCGTCGGCTACTGGCGCAGCGTGGAACATTCCTACCACGGGTTTTTCATCGAGTCGTTCATCGACGAACTGGCCCACGCCGCCGGCGCCGACCCGCTGGAGTACCGCCTGCGCCTGTTGCAGGAGCGGCCGCGCTTCCAGGCCGCGTTGCGGCTGGCCGCCGCGAAAATCGGCTGGGGCAAGCCGTTGCCGCGCGGCAGCGGCAGGGGCATCGCCGTCGTGGAAAGTTTCGGCTCCATCGTGGCGGAAGCGGTGCAGGCGACGACGGCGGGCGGCGACATTCGGGTGGAGAAAGTAGTCGCCGCGGTGGATTCCGGTGAGGTCATTAACCCCGACAGCGCCGCCGCCCAGGTGGAAGGCGCCGTCATCTTCGCCCTGGGCGCCGCCCTGCACGGCGAGATTACCGTGAAGCAGGGACGGGTTGTGCAGAGCAACTTCCCCGACTACCCCGTGGTGCGCATGGCCGCGGCGCCGCCCGTCGAGGTGCATTTCATCCACAGCGGCGCGGCCATCGGCGGCATGGGCGAGGTGGGCGTGCCGCCCTTGGCCGCGGCCCTTGCCAACGCGGTGTTTGCGGCGGGCGGGCCGCGCCTGCGCCGACTGCCCCTGACGTTGCCGGGCTGAGGCGGTTGCGGTTCGTCGGCCGCGGGCGGCGACCACGGCGACCACGGCGACCACGGCAACCACGGCGACCACGGCGACCACGGCGACCACGGCGGAAAAACCGGGGGGCGGGCAAATGAGAATGAGCGGCGCTGAGTTCCGGCGGCGGGAGCAGAAGTCCATCACCCTGTTAGGCATGTCCGGCGTGGGCAAGACCACCCTGGCGCGCAAACTGCGCCGCCACAACTGGTTTCACTACTCCGGCGATTACCGCATCGGCACCCGCTACCTGGACGAGCCCATCCTGGACAACGTCAAGCAACACGCCATGCAGGTGCCTTTTCTGCAGGAGTTGCTGCGCTCTGACTCCATTCACATCGCCAACAACCTGGACATAGACAACCTGACGCCGGTGTCCAGTTTCCTGGGCAAGCTGGGCAACCCGGAGCGGGGCGGCCTGGCCCTCAAGGAGTTCAAGCGCCGCCAGCAGTTGCATCGCAAGGCCGAGGCCAACGCCATGAACGACGTGCCGGAGTTCATTCACCGGGCCCGGGAGGTGTATGGTTATTCCCACTTCGTCAACGACGCCGGCGGCAGCCTGTGCGAAATGGGGGACGAAGTGATTGAACAGCTGGCGGAGCACAGCCTGATTTTGTACTTGCAGGCCACGGTGGAAAATGAAAAGGAGCTGATCCGGCGCGCCGAGGAAGACCCGAAACCGCTGTACTATCAGGACGCCTTCCTGGACGAGCAACTGGGCGCGTATATGGAGGAGCGCACACTGGAGTACGTGGCCCTCATCGAGCCGGACGATTTTGTGCGCTGGGTGTTTCCCCGGCTGTTCAGCGCCCGCCTGCCCCGCTACGAAAACATTGCCGAGCGGTACGGCTATGCAGTGCCGGCCGGCGCCGTGTTCACCCTGGAGACCGAGGAGGATTTCGTCAACATGGTCGCCGCCGTGCTGGACCGGCAGGCGTGACGCAGCAACAAGCGCACGCGCCGGAGCGGCCGGCGGGCGCGGCCCTGCGACCCCTGGGACATAGCGACAGGCGCCGGCGGACAGCGGGGCGGACGGCGGGCGCGGCCCTGCGACCCCTGGAACATGGCGGCAGGCGCCGGCGGACAGCGGGCGGAGAAATCGCGCAACCACGCCGGCCGGCCGCCGCGCCGCCCTTGAAAGCGACGCCGCCATGCCGTTAATCGCCAATACCGACCTGCCCAGCTTCAAGCGGCTGGCGAGCGAGAGCGGCATCGTGACGCCGCGCGCCGCGGACCACAACCTGCGCGAGTTGCACATCGGCCTGTTGAACATGATGCCCGACAAGGCCCTGGAGGCGACGGAGCGGCAATTTTTTCGCCTGGTGGGCGGCAGCAACCAGATCGCCCGCTTCTACGTGCACCCGTTCACCCTCCATGAGTTGCAACGCGGCGCCGCAGGGCAAGCCCACGTTGACAAGTATTATCAGCGCTTCGAGGAGGTGCAAGCCGCCGGGCTGGACGCCTTGATCATCACCGGCGCCAACGTGACGGGGATGCGCCTGGATCGCCAGGAGTTCTGGGAGCCGCTGAAAGCCGTGATTGACTGGGCCGACGCCAACGTGACTTCCATATTGTGTTCATGCCTGGCCACCCACGCGGTGTTGCAGTTTCGCTACGGGCAAGAACGGGAGCGCCTGCCCAGGAAATGCTGGGGCGTTTATTCGCACAAGGTCAAGGAGCGGTCGCACCCCCTGGCGGCCGGCGTGAACACCCGGTTTGACGTGCCGCATTCGCGCTTCAACGTGGTAACCGGAGAGCAGTTCCGGCGGGCCGGGTTGCAGGTGCTGGCGGAAAGCGACGCGGCGGGCGCGCACCTTGCCGTCAGCGAGGACGGTCTGCGGATGGTCTTTTTCCAGGGACATCCGGAGTATGACGTGAACAGCCTGCTGAAAGAATACAAGCGGGAAGTGGGGCGTTACGTATTTGGCGAAATGGACTCCTACCCCCCTTTCCCCGAAAATTACTTCACGCGCCAGGCCCAGGCCATATTGGATGAATACCGGGAGCGCGTTGCGGCCGCCCGGGAAAAAGGCGGCGAACCGCCGGCCTTTCCGGAGGAGCTGATCAGCCGCTCCCTGGACAACACCTGGCGCGACAGCGCCGCCGCCGTCATCAACAACTGGATAGGCAAGGTCTATCAGCTGACCCACTCGCCTTGAGGTTGTTGTTCTCCGGCTTGCTCCGGCGGGCGGCGGGTGCGCGAGCGGCGCGGGGCCGGCGTCCCTATTCCTCTTTTTTTTGCGGCGGCCGGACGCGGCGCAACGGCGCAAGCGCGGGAAGCGCGGCGCGGCGCACCCCGCCCCACCCGTTCCGAGGCTATTCCTCTTTCTTTTTGGCGGCGACCCGCCGCGGCGCCGCCTTGGTGCGCCGCCGCGGCGCGGTAGGCGCGGCAGGCGCGGCAGGCGCGGCAGGAGCGTCCCCGCCTGCCGGCGCCGCCGGCCAGTCGTCAAATGGAAACGGCCGCGTGTCCGACAGGAAAGTCATGTAGCGCAACAGTTGTTCTATGTAGCGCACCAGCCCGGCGCTGAACCCGGACAGGCGGCTGTTCACTCCGCCCGTCGCCACCTTGGTGATGAATTGGAAAACCACCAGGAAAAAGGTCACCGCGCAGACTAGGTACAACACTGCGCCGAAGATGATGATGAACAGGCCGCGCAACCATACGCTGCGGTTTTTTACGTTTTCTGGTATATCCATCGTCTTTTGTGCTCCGCTGATGTGGTCAGATTATTATACCGCCAAACCGCCCCGCCGGGGCGCCGCGGCGGGTCACTCCTCCAGGCGAAAAGCCAGTATTTCATCGCCCACCTTGTAGCCAAACAAGGCGTTGCCGCCGGCGGCAACGGCAATATACTGCCTGCCTTTCGCCAGGTAACTGACGGGCGGGGCGTTCACCCCGTACTCGCTCTGGTGGTCCCACAGGCGGCGGCCGTCATGGGCATTATAAGCCACAAAGTCGCCGTTGCCCTCGCCGGCGAAAACAAGGTCGCCGGCGGTGGCCAGCACCCCGCCCACCATGGGTTGTTCCACCTGTCGGCGCCAGCTGACGGCGCCGGTGGTCACGTCTATGGCGCTGAGCACGCCCCAGTCCGGCTCGGCGGCTTTCCGGGTGAAGGTGTAGCTTTCCCAGGGACTGCCCGGCGCGGGCTCCAACCGCCGCGAGAAAAACATGGAGGGCTGGTAAATGCCTGCAACGTACATATAGCGCAGGGCCGGATGGTAGGCGGCCGGCGACCAGGACGTCGCGCCCAGCACGCCGGGGACGATGCGCACCCCCTCCGCCGCGGGCCGGGCAAACAGATTTTCCGGCTCCACAAAAGCATCGCTGCGCCGAATCAGTCTGCCGGTTTCCCGCTCATGAATAAAAACCCAGCCCAGCTTGCTGGCCTGCCCCACCGCCTTGACGACCTTGCCGTTTTCCACCAGGTCGAAAAGCACCGGCGGGCTGGCCACATCGTAGCCCCAGCGGTCGTGCGGCACCTGCTGGTAGTGCCAGTGCAACCTGCCCGTGGCGGCATCCAGCGCCACCAGGCTGACGGTGTGCAGGTTGTCGCCGGGGCGGGTGGAATCGTCCAGCTGCGGCGACGGGTTGCCGGTGCCCAGGAACACCAGACCCAGCTCCGGGTCAACGGCGGGCGTGGTGTAGATGGAGCCGCCGCCGTAACGCCAGGCGTCGGCGTAGTTGCGGTTGGCGCGCCGCTCCGCTTTCAGATCCCGGTTCAGCGGCATGCCGTAGCTTGTTTTCGGGACCCAATCCCCCTGCCACTTTGACTCCGCCGTGCTGTGCCAGCGCCACAGTTCCGAACCCGTTTCCGCGTCGTAGGCGACAATGAACCCTCGCAGTCCATGCCCGCCGCCGGAAAGACCGGCGACCGACAGGACGTGTTCGCCGTCCTCTTTTTGCTCTAAGTGCAGGCCGTAGCCGGCGCCGGAAATCCCCACCAGGACCTTACCCGCAAACACTTGGGGCGCCATGTTGGCGGTGTAGCCGCTGTGGCCCGACTGCACGGCGCCTTGCAACTCGTCGACCCCCAGCAGGGGCGCCGGCGTCTCCGCCGCGCCGGCGGCGCTGTCGGTGATGGCCGCGTCCCACAGCACCTCGCCGGTGGCCCGCTCCAGGGCCAGCAACCGGGCATCGATGGTAACGGTATAGACCTTGTCGCCGACCACCGCCGGGCCGCGGTTGGCGGGGCCGCAACAGAACTTTTTGCCGCTCAACTGGTGTCGGTAGCGCCACAGCTGCTTGCCCGTGTCGGCGCGCAGGGCGATGACGTCGTTGTACGGCGTCGTGACGTACATGACCCCGTCCAGCACGATGGGCGAGGTTTGAAACGAACCAAACTTGCCGCTCTTGAAGCGCCAGGCGAGTTGCAACTTCTGTACGTTGCCGGTGTTCACCTGGGACAGGGGGCTGAAACGCTGGTTGTCGTGGGTGCGCCCGTACAGGGGCCAGTCGCCCAGAGACGGGTCGGTGGTCAACACCGTGGCGGCGGCTGACAGGACCGGCAGGGACAACAGGCAACAGGCGGCCAGCGCCAGGCGCATTGGGCGGGCGGGCAGTCTCATTGGGCAGGTAATGAAGTCTCCATCAACCGGGGAAATGCCGGGCAGGCAGGGCGGCCGCGCCGAACTGCAACGCCGCCCTTGCCAGCCGGATCTCGGCGTATGATAACACGAACCGCGCCGGGCGCGGCGACGGGCGCCGGGCCGCGCTACCCGCCGCACTGCCGGGTGCGGGGGGCGGGCGGTGCCGCGACTACCCCGCCACACCGCCGGACGCGGGGCTAGGCACAGGATCAGGCTAATTCGTTGCACCGCTGGGCTAATTCGCCATACCGCCGGACGCGGAGCCGGGCGTCGGGCCGGGCTAGTCCGCCGCGCCGGCGGCCGCGGGGATAACCCGCTTTTCGGTAATGATTTTGTCCATCAGCACATCTTGTGCTGTGGTTGGCATGGCGGCAACCAGCTGACACTCGTAGCACAGTGCCGACTTGATGACCCCGGGATGGGCGGCAAACCAGGCGTCGTAATACCCCTTGCCAAGGCCGAGCCGCTTCCCGTCCGGCGTGAACCCCAGGCCGGGCGTTACGCAAAGGTCAATGTCGCCGCGCCAGGCAACGGGCGCTCGCGGCGTCAATATGCCCAGTTGCCCGGGGATAAGCGTCTCCCAGCCATCGAAACGGGCGGCGATCATCTCGTTGCCGGCGCCGCCTGCCGGCACGGGGATGACCACGGTCTTGCCCCGCGCCCGCAACGCATCGATGACCGGGCGCGTATTCACCTCAGCGCCGGCGGACACGTAGCAGAACACCACGCCGGCCCGCTCGACCTCGGGCAGCTCCAGCAGGCGCGCGTGAATGGCCTGGTCGGCCTCCTGCCGTTGCTGCCGCGACAGTGCGCGGCGCCGGCCTTGCAGACACTCTCGCAACCGCGCCTTGCGCTCAGCGATGGAAAGTCCCACCGCCGGCGCTACGCCAACTCTCGTCCGGGCACCCGGCGCGACACGACGCCGCCCGGAAACCACTGGGTTGCCCGCTTGCCGCGCCGGCGGTTAATTCTCATCGCGCGCCTGGTCGGGCAGCAGTTGGCGCACTATCTCATTGGCTTCCTGTCCCTCAGGGGCGGCTTCGAGGCGCTCGCGCACGGCGCTGGACGCCTTGACTTGCCCGGCTTGGGGGTTCTTCTCGAGTTCCTCCGCCACGACCGCGGCCGCGATCTTCTCCAGTTCGGGACAGAGCGCCGCCATGCGCGCGTGCCTGGGGTTGTTCTTGTCGTAACGGGCGATGGGCACCTTGCGCCATGGGTGTAAGTTAAAGTCCCGACCGCTCTCGCGCGACTCGGAGAACGCCTGGCGCAGGCACGGCGCATTCAGTATGCAGACCAAGTAGGCGGCCTCGTTTGCTGTTGCGGCAAGATAGCGGAACAGCGTGCTGTCTATGATAGTCCCGTGCGGGGTCTTGCGCGCGGCCCGCATGATGTCGCCGCTGCCCGGATGAAGCACCAGGCGTCGGGCCCTGTTCCTAGGCAACACCAGCTGTTTCTGCAGGATGCGCTGAAAGTCGATCCTGTCCAATAACGTCTTCGGGGTGTCTTTCCCCTTGCCCGCGTGGGTTTCGTAAATTTCATCAAGTTGTCGCCAGAAAGCGGCGGTTTGCTCCGGCGCAGGATCCAGTTGTCCATTCTCATCCACTGGAATAATCGCGTGAAACGCAGGCTCGCGCACAAAAAACGGGTACAGGTCTTCGGAGCGCCACAGCGGCCGCTTCCAGCGGGCGGGGATCTCTCCCTCCTGGGGAGAGACTTGTTGCCAGATCCCTTGCTGAGAACGGCGGGTTCGCACCCGAATGCGGCCGTCATCACCGCCCGGCAGCACGGCTTCGATCAGGGTGAGTACGTGCGGGACGACAGTGGCCCCTTGGAAGATGTGATCCGTGCCGTACCCGGACGGTTCTTGTGGGATGCGGTCCGGAACGATCCGGAATTCAATTTTTTCTCGTACGTTCTCCCATGTTTCTTTTTCACCAGGCTTGCTGCCCTCCAGCGGATGCGCTTCGATATGTCCGACATTGTCTTTCAAAAGACCGCTGGCTCTCCTTTCGAAGAGCACGCAGGTGCGACGCGCGTCGCCGCCGCCAAAAGGTTGCAACTTCTCCAGGTCCAGAGACTGTGCCAAGTCATCCTTATGCGCCTCCCGAAACGCCGCCCAGTTGCCGCCCCGGAGCGCACTCTTCTTGACCACCCAGGCCGCCGGGTCCGATTCCGGCGATTTCAGGTAGAAGTCGCGGGTACGCAAGATGAAGTATGCCGCGATGTCCGTATGCGGCGCCTGTTTTCCGCCGACATGCACCCCCAGCTTTCCCCCCAACACCTCCATCTCCTGTTTCCGCTTCGGCACCTGTATGTCCGCAAGTTTCACCCACGGCGGGTTCGCCAGGATGCGGTTCACCTTGTGCTTGTTCAGCTTTTGCACCGCCGCGGCGTTCACGGTGTGCCAGGTCCACACAGAGTTTCCCTCTTTCTCGATGATTTTCGCAAACGCCGCACGCAATGCTTCAAGCCCTGGAACATCCTCCAGGTCTGCAGGAAGCGGACGCTTGTGCTTGGCGGCTTCGATCAGGCGGCCAACCTCCTCAGCAAACGAAGGCTTGTCCACGAACGCCATGGGCACGTGCGCCTCATGTCCCCGGGGGCTGGTAATCCGCAAGTATTCGGATGTGTGCGTAAACAGCGGGACAGCTTTTCGCTTCGATGCATCCCGTGCTTGCAAAGAATCGCCTAGGTGCACCCGAATCGCGTGCCTGCCCTCGCTGGGCAAAGTAGGCAGGGCGCGCAGGATGTTCACCCGGGAGATCTCCACCGCGATGGGATGAATATCCAGGCCGTTGACAAGGCGGGCGCAGACGTCGGCCTGGCGACCCGGCTGGCCGACATCGCGCATCTCCGGATGCTCCAGCAGCCGTTTCACTGCATGGTAGAGGAAAGTGCCCGAGCCGCAGGCCGGGTCCAGCACGCCGACGCCGTCCAGAGGTCTCCCCTGCGCCAATGCTTTTTGCGCGGCGCGGATTGACTCCCGGCACCAATCATCGTCCAGCACCTCTTCGACCAGCATGCGGGCGAGCCAGTCGGGGGTGTAGAACTCCCCATAGACCTTGCGGTCACCCTCTTCGACGAAAGCATGATGCAGGTTGCGCAACACGTCATTGCTGCGCCGGCGCCAGTCGTAACTGCGAACCTTTTCGTGGAGTTCCCTTGCCCAGTTTCTACCTCGCTGAAAATCAAGAACCCAGGCGGCGAAACTGTCGCGGATCTCGTTCTCAAACCTTGAAGAGTCGGGAGTCAACGCACTTTGGACGAAGCGCACAACGGCGATGAGGAACGTGTCGCGCACGAAATCGTCCGAGAGCGGTTCGATGCCTGAGGCCCGCATGCGGTCCAGCCAGAGCGCCTGCTTGGTGCCTTTCAGTTGCTGCACGCGGGGCGGCGTTTCACTATCGAGCGCTTTAAGCGCCTGGTAATTCTCCCGGAAAATATCGCCAGGGTCTATGGGAACCCAGGGGCGTCCTACACGCTCCCTGGAAAGAATAGGTTCAAGGAACTTGCACAGGCGCTCAATCTCTCCGGCAATGTCCCGGGATTCCCCGTCCAAAGTAATCTTCCCAAGTTCCGTCTCCACGTCCCTGTCGTGTTCGGCCTGCCAGGCATACCAGTCGTAGCCGTTGGTGACGACCAGGGTCCACGGGCGCTCGGAGCGAGACTCGTTATCCAGGGGCAATATGCCGCGTTCGCGCTCGCGCTCGGCGCGCAGGTAGCGCAATCCCTGCTCTTTCGGGCTTTCATTGTTGCCGGGCTGGGGCTTGTCCGGATCCAGGGTGCGCCCCCTCCGCTTCACCTCAAAGAAAGTGCGCTGATTCGGCAGGTAGATGTCCGCCGGGCCCTCGGTGGTGAGGTACTCCAGATTGGTGGTGCCGGGATCAAAGGCCTCGCAGAGTTCGTCCAGCTCCCGCCGCAACTCTGTCTCGTTGCGGTGGTTGGATAGCCTCCCAAGGAACTTTCCGGCGGCGGCGATTATCTTGTTTTTCCTGGACATATTCGCTCGTTTATTTGCACTTGGGTGAACGGCGAACGCCGCGGACTGGTGACGATTTTAGCACCGCCCGCCCGGCGGCGCAAAAAAGTTGTTCGGGGCGCTCCGGCGGGGCCGCGGCGCTCCGCTTGCGGCGCGACGGACTCGCACAAGGCGCGGGGCGGCGCCCGCGGCGGCGGTCTCTTGTCGTTGCCGCGCCGCGTTCAGCACTGGCTGATGAGGGCGGCGAGCGGGATATCAACAAGGTTTTTCGCCTCGAAGCAGGCGTCAAAGCCGTCGATGGTTGGCGCTTTTTTCAGGTTGCCGCTTTTGGGGAGCGTGACAATTCCTCTCTGGCGCACCTTTTGCTTGGGTTGCCATACCAGCAACCCGACATGGAAAACGTTGACCGTGCCGGGCAAGCAGCCGTGCCGCCGGTACAGGCTCATCAACCAGCGCCAGAACAGCCGACCGTTGACCAGTTGCCTGTTTGCATCGCCCTTGTCGGCCGTTTTAATCTCAACTGCGAACAGGTACAACTGGTCGCGGCGCAACACCGCTACCATGCCGTCGCACATTTTCGTGATGTACTTAGGGGGGCGGCGGCCGAAAAACGCCAGGGGGACGTTTTCCGGGTCCGGGTCATCCAGGGAGAATCCGAAACTCTGCCTGCTGGGCGACAGCAACCTGATGTCGTGCTGCTTTTCCTGGAGTAACCAATACTTTCGCTCCCGGTGGAGGTGATAACGAGAATCGATGGTTCGCGGAAACAGCTCAATCATCGCTTTCGTCTTCCATGCGCCGCTCCAGGAGCTCGTAGTAGATGCCGTCATTGACCCGGTTCAGTTCCCCGATGGCATTGTCAAACGCGTCGGCGTAGATGCCATCGTCCGGCGTTATCTCACACGGAGCAATGGTCTTCTGCTGGTCAACCAGGTAGGCGCCCACCTGGTCGGGGCGCAACACTTCCTCGGCGGCGTAGCCGTACTCCTTTTTCAGGTCGCCCTGCTTGTCTTCGTTCAGCATCAGCAAGTTGTTGAACTCCCGCACGAAGTAGTCGCTGTGGATGCTGATGACGAGGTTCAACCCGGCGTTGACCAGCCGCGCAAACAGGCGCGCCATTTTCATCTGGTTTTCCGGATGGATGTTCAGCTCCGGCTCGTCGATCATCAGCAGATCCCCGGGTCGGGCCTGGCGCTCTAAATAAGACCAAAGGCCGAACAGGCTCTTGACGGCGCCGGACGCGGCATGCAGATCCAAGGGTCGGGTCGCCGCGCCGCCCCGCTTCGCCCGGTAGGGCTTGAACGCGACGGCCCCGGTGCTTTTATTCAACCGGTAGGCGCCGTGCGCCAGGTTGCGCTTGACCTCGTTCGCATAGTGATGGAAATCACCAGAACCGCCGCGGCGCGAGCCGGGGAAACGGTCCAGCCAGTCCAAGTAATCCGCGACGGGCGCCGCGTAACGCGAGCGGATGTTGTCGCTTGGTGGTTCATAAGGGGCCGCCTGCTCTTTAACAGCGTACCGGCGCTGAGCCTCCAGTTCCCGGCGCATCAGTTGCAACCCATTGCGCTCGGCGGGAACAAGAAAGACGCCCCTCCCTTTCGCTTCCTCGAGGAGCTGTTGAAACTCGCCGGCGCGACCGCGCACTAAGTTGAACTCTGCGCCCTCCAGCGACTGCGCGTCAACATTGAGCGCGGCGGGCAAGCCCGCGCTGACCAGCCGGTTGAAAGCGACCCGCCCGGGCTTTTTTCCCTTGTAGTCGGCGGCGAGCCTGACTAACCGGCGATGCCAGTGGTACAGGGAGTACATGGCCCAGGTCTTGCCGCTGTTGTTCGGGCCGCAGAACAGGGTGAGCGGCTTTTGCGTGAAGCGCCCGGCCCGGACCGCGCCCAGATTCTTTACCTGGAAAACAAGGTCTCTGGTGAACGGAACCTCCCGGCCGTTGGCGGCCTGCTCGCCCAGGGCGCCTGTGCCGGCTCCCGTGGACGGGTTGTCGTAAGCGTCTCGCGTGTTGTCGCGCATAGTCATTGTCGCCTCCTCGCAAAGGTCGTCGGTGATATCCTGTTGTTGATTGTCCCAACCGCGCTTCCGCCGCACACTATACCCTACCCTCGCACGGGATGCAACCGTTTTTTGCCCGGTGCACGCAGTCGCGCCGTCGTTGCCCGGTGCGTCCCGGAATCAATGCGCCGACAGCACACTAGGTCGGCAGGTTGCGTTTCCCCGTTATTGCAACGCCGGGTTCAGCACTGGCTGATGGGGGCGGCGAGCGGAATGTCAACAAGGTTTTCCGCTTCAAAGCAAGCGTCAAAGCCGTCGCTTGTCGGTACTTTTTTCAGGTTGCCGCTTTTGGGGAGCGTGACAATTCCTCTCTGGCGCACCTTTTGCTTGGGTTGCCGCGCCGGCAACTCGGCATGGGAAACGTTGACCGTGTCAGGTCGGCCGGCCGTGTTGACGGCAAGTTCCCATCAGTCGGCGCCAAAACAACACGGCAAACACGGCTCGGTTCTGCTACCCTTAAAAGGCAACCGGGGACAATATTTTGACCTTGGAAATCAGGAGGTTTTACTTTTGCCCCAACACAACGAATGAAACAAACCCGGGCGGGTCGCCAATGAACAATACATCGCCGGAAATCGGCCTCTCGATCAATGCGGGCGGGATCGCAACCAACTACCACGACCAGGGACGCGGTACGCCAGTCTTGTTGTTGCACGGCTCAGGGCCCGGCGTCAGCGCCTGGGCCAACTGGCGCCCGGTCATGGGCCGCCTGGCGGAGCGCTTTCGCGTCATCGCACCAGACGTGGCGGGCTTCGGCTATACCGAGCGCCCCGCCGACATTCGCTACGACCTTTCGACCTGGCGCCGCCATGTCCTGGACTTTCTCGACGCCCTGGGGATTGAACAGACGCACGTGGTGGGCAACTCTTTTGGCGGGGCGCTGGCCCTGTCCCTGGCGCGGCATGCGCCCGGGCGCGTCTCCCGCCTGGTGCTGATGGGCAGCGTCGGGCTGGAGTTCAAGCTGACGGAGGGGCTTGAGGCGACCTGGGGCTACACGCCCTCCCTGGACAACATGCGCCGCTTGCTGGACCTGTTCGCCTACGACCGCTCGCTGGCAACGGACGAGCTGGCGCAACTTCGCTACCAGGCCGGCATGCGCCCGGGCGTGCAAGAAGCCTACGCGGCCATGTTTCCCGCGCCGCGGCAAGAAGCCATACGGAAGCTGGCCAACAGCGAGGACGCCGTCCGCGACATACGCCACGAAACCCTGATCATTCACGGCCGCGAAGACCGCATCATCCCCGTGTCCTGCTCGCAGGACCTGTTCCGGCTGATGAAAAACTCGCAGTTGCATATCTTTGGCAAGTGCGGCCACTGGACCCAGGTGGAACACACGCAACGCTTCAACCGGCTGGTGGCCGATTTCCTGCTCGAAGCCGAACCGACCGCCGCGCCTTGACCGCGAAACTGCCCGGCGTCCTCCTGTTCGCCATGACGCTGCTCGCGGTTGCCGCGGCGGCGCTCCCAGCCGTCTCGCCGGCCTGGGCGGCCCTGCCGGGCTGGGCGGCGGCCCTGTTGCTGGCGCGGCGCTTGCCCCGGGCCATGGTGATCCAGTTGTCCGGCATGCTGGCCGTTGGCGGCGGTTGCATCGCCTGGGCCGCGTGGAGGGGCTACCCTCTGGAGTTCGCCCGGCTGGTCTCCGCCAATATTCACGTGATTGCCCTCATCGCCTCGGTCACTTTTCTGCGCCTGGCGGCGCGGCCGCAAGAGCAAGCCGCCGCACCCCCCAAGGGCAGGAAAGCCCTGGTGAAAACCGCCTGGGGCTTGCACCTGTTCAGCTCCGCCATCAAC
This sequence comes from uncultured Enterobacteriaceae bacterium, assembly GCA_964509455.1. Lineage (GTDB taxonomy): Bacteria > Pseudomonadota > Gammaproteobacteria > Eutrophobiales > Eutrophobiaceae > JAAXHV01. The sequence continues at coordinate 28,081 of CAZDXS010000105.1, forward strand.
TTGTCCGCCGTGATGATCTTCGGCAACCGCATGGAACAAGCCGGCAAGCTCGGGCGCATCCAGCTCATCCTGCTCTCCCGGGCCTTTTGCAACGGCTGTTACTGGTCTCCTTTTTACGTCTCCATCGCCACCGCCCTGGCGTACGCGCCCGGCGCCGACTTTCTTACGCTGGTGCTGGCGGGTCTGCCCGTTGCCCTGGCGGGGCTGGTCGTCACTTCCCGGCAGTTGTGGCGGGATGCGGAAAGCCGCGAGGCGCACGGCTACCCGTTGCGGTTCCAGGACCTGTCCGCGCCGCTGGCGCTGTCCCTGGCGGTCATCTTGCTGAACCAGTTGTTTCCCGACTTTCCGGTGCTGACCCTGATCACCATCCTGGCCCTGTTGCTGACGCCGGCGGTCCTGGCGGTGCGCGAACCGGCCGCGGCCGTCCGCCGGGTCGCATCGCACGTGGTCGACGGGTTGCCCGAGATCTACCGGGAGCTGATGCTGTTCCTGGCCGCCGGGGTGATGTCGGTGGGCATCGCCGCCGTGTTGGGGGGCGGCCGTATCTCCCTGGACCTGGCGGGCGTGTCGCCGGCGCTGGCGGGGGGGTTCATATTGGGCGCGATGTTGCTGTCCCTGGCCGGCGTCCACCCCCTCGTCACGATTTCCATCCTGGGCGGATTGCTCGCCCATACCGACTACAACGCCAACCTGCTGGGGCTTTGCATGATGATGATGTGGGCCAACGGCATTGTCGCCTCCCCTTTCTCCGGCATCAACCTCGCCTTGCAGGGGCGGTTCGGGACTTCCTCCTTCGCCGTCATGCGCTGGAACGCGGGCTATGCGCTGACCATGCTGGCGGTGTGCGTCGCCGCCTTGCACCTGTATCAGCGCCTGGGCGCCCTGTGACGCACCAGAGCGCTGCGCCGCAAAAATCCGGCCGCCCGGTTGCCGGCGCCCCGCCCCGCCGCGAGGCGGTCTCATGCCGTCAGCGCCCGGCGCGGCATTTCTTGTCCGGAGGCTGAACGCAGGCGGAAAAATTCTTGATGCGCCTCAGTCCGCCCGCGCCCGGGCGCGATATTCCCTGGGCGATGCGCCGTAGCGTTCCTTGAAGCAACGGCTGAAATGCGCGGCGCCGTTGAAACCGTAGCTGAAAGCCAGTTGCGTGATGCTGTAATCGTTCAGCCGGCTGTTCTCCAGGGCCTCCCGGCACAACTCCAGGCGCCGGTTCAGAATATACCGGGACAGGGTCGTGCCGGTCGCGGCAAACAGCAGACGCTGGTAGCGTTCGCTGATGCGGTGACGCTTGGCTATCTGCGCCGGGGCCAGTTGCGGCTGGCGGATGTTGATTTCGATGTACTGCTTGATGCGCTCCAACAGGGCGGTCCTGGTCGCGGACTGCCCGTCCAGCTCCCGCAACGAGGACCTGGACCCCAGGGCCAGCGCGATGAACTCGACGAGGTGCGCGGCAATCAGCCGGCGCTCCTGGGGCGCCAGGCTGTCCAGACAACCGGCCACGGAGCGGATGAACTGCGAGGTCAAGGCGCCGATGGCGGTGCGGGCGGAAACTCGCCGGGCGGTGATCTCCCCGGGCCTTGCAAAGCGCTCGGCAAGGGAGTCGTAGGGGATCTGCAACACCAGCTGGCGAAACGGCCGACTGAAATGCAACTGGTAGGGCCGGGTGCTGTCGTACAGGGCAAAATCGCCCGCGCGCAACTCGGCGATGCGCCCGTCCTGCTTGACGACGCCCACTTCTTCTAGTTGCAGGCTCAGCAGGAACTCGCTTTCGGCGGACTTGGCAATCTGCTTCCGGGAGCGGGTGACCTGTTGCGGGTCGGCGTTGACTTCCGAGATGCGCAGGTCTTCCAGCCCGCACCCTCGGATCATGCCGCTGAAATTGCGGCGGCGCTCGGCAACGCAATCCAGTTGCACAAACTCATCGCAAACCAGGTCTATCCAGTACTCCAGCCGCTCCTTTTCGTCGACGTCCGCCGTGGAGCAGACCGCCCCCCTGGAAACCAGGAAATCATGCGCGACGGGTTGCCCGCTCATGGGAAACATCGCCAAGGCGCCTACAAGGGCGGAAACCAGGGCAACAACCCGGTGTTTTCATGACAGTTGACGTATTCAAAGACGTGCCGCCCTTGCGGCAACACGACCACCTCGTGCCAGAGTTTCAAATCCACCTGGAACTCCAGTCGCCGCACCATGTCGTGGAAGCTGCGAAAGATGGCAAGGTGGGAGGGATGCGACTTGGCCCATGCCTCCAGATGCCCCATGGTGAGAAACAGGGCCATGCCGAAAGTCCGGGGCCGGGCGCTCCCGTCCTCGCCCAGCTCATCCATGAAACGGCAACTCAGGCAACCGCTGTCAACGGGATTGTCCCGAATGTAGTTCATGCCCTTGATCAGCACGGGATGCACCTCGTTCAGGTACATGTCCAGCTCGGCGCCGCGGCATTGCCCCCAGTTCTGCGCCGACCGAATCAGGCAGGCGTCACCGGGCGGCGCCGTGCGCACGCGCTTGCCCCGGCTCTTCACCGCCGGCCGCCGAACCAGTTGCGCGCCGTCGGCGCCGCGAAAATCATCGGCCGCCGCATCCGGCACGCGGTCCCGCATGCCGCCCCAGTAGGCGTGCTCTTGTATGGGGCCGGTAAAACCCGGCGCCATGGCCGCCATGCCGGCGCCGTCCTCCGATGAAAACAGGGTCTCCAGCCGGTTCATGGGCGCAAAAACCACCTCGCGCCAGTAACCCGCCGGCCCGGACAGACGCGCTTCATCTTCCCACCAGGCGGCGAACTGCGGCGCCGCCGACCAGGCCTCGTAGCCGGCGCGACTGGTCCAGTAGCAGATGTAAACGTGATTTTTGTATCCTGCCGCATCGACGTAAGACGCCTGCTCATAATGCCGCGGCGCATCGTCCAGGGCGAGGACCTGTTGCATCCGCTCCCTGAACTCGTCGGGGACCCGGCCGTCGGACTGGGCGGCAAAACAGCCGATGATGATCTCCTCGACCCCCGGTTCGAAATCCGCCGACCACGAGGGATACGGCGGCTCCCAGTTTTGCGGCATGTTCTTGGCGGGCATGACGATGTGCCGGGCTGTTCAAGAGGCGTTGCCGCGCCCCGCCTGCTCGATGACTTTTAAAGCGGGAGCGCCTTCTTCGCCCGGCTCCTCGCTGACGTTGTCCGGTCCCTCTTCCCGGCCCGGCGCCGCGTCCATGGTCTCCAGGGGCGCGACCGGGGCGGTGTTCAGCAACAGCCGGGTGACGTCGGGACGCGCATAATGACCGGCCGGGTCGGCGAACGATTTCGCCACGGCAACGGCGTCCATGTCCAGGTCTGCATACAGCAGTCCTTCTGCGGTTTCTTCCAGGTAATCGCACAACGGCGCCCCGTCGGGGCCGAAGATCATGGCGTGTCCCCCGCCCGGCGGCAACAACTCCCGCTTGGCGGGCGTATCCGCCAGCAACTCCGTCATCTCCTCGGAAACCACGCCGCAGGGCGCGAGAAAATAACACTGCCCCTCGGCCGCATACACCGAGGAAACCGCCATGTTGAGGGTGGGGCCCAGGCTGTAGGCCTTGCCCGCATACAGGCTGAAAGAGGGCCAGGCGCCGACATGCACCTGCTCATTCTGGGCGTACATGGCGTACTTGCTCAGGGGCTGGAGGTGTTCCCAGCAACACAGGCCGCCCACCCGTCCCAGCGGGGAGTCATACACTTGCAAGTTGTTGCCGTAGCCGTCGCCGAACACCGTGCGCTCTACGTGGGTGGGTTTGAGTTTGCGGCGGGCGCCCAACAAGGCGCCGTCGGCGCCGATGAAAAACTGCGCGATGTACAAGGAGCCGCCGTCCCGCTCGCTGGCCCCCATCACCACCATGATGTTGTTGTCGCGGGCGGCGTCGCAGAGTTTTTGCATTTGCGGGCTGTCCCGGCGCAGGCCGGCGGCGTGGTACTGCGACACGAAGCGCACGCCGTCGGCGGGGCAATCCAGCCAGATCCACCAGGGATAGCCGGGAATCCAGGTCTCGGGAAAACCCACTAGGGCGGCGCCGTTGGCCGCCGCCTCCTCGATCAAGGCAACGCCCTTCGCTGCCGTCGCGTCCAGGTCAAGGAACACGGGCGCGGCTTGAACCACGGCTGCTTTGTGTTGGACCGGCATCATGACTCCGCTGTGTTGCGAGTGGACCTTGAGAAAAGCATAGTATAAAACGCCCGATATTTCCCTAAAACCGGTATCGCACCAAGCCGCCCACTTCCCTGGGGCGGTTGTAGTTGGCCTCGTGGAAGCCCAGGCCGAAGTTGGAATCGCCGCTGGTGATGAACCGCTCATTGCCCAGGTTGGTCGCAAACACGGACAAGTCCAGGCGGTCGTCCATCAAGGTGAGCGTCAACGAGGCGTTGACCGTGTGGTAACTTTCCTGGAACAAAAAGGGCGAGTTCTGCGCGTCGTTATGCACGTCCCCCGTGTAGCGGTAGTCCCCCCGCAGAAGCACCGAGCCCCACGGCGAGGGCCAACCATACTGCACGGCGACGTTGACGGTCGTCTTCGGGGTGTTGGGCAACTTCGTATCCAGGTTGACGGCCTGCGCCACGTTAGTGGTGGGCAGGTTCAGCTCGTCATACTCGGCGTCAATGTAGCCAAACCCCGCATCAATTCTGAACCTGTCGGAGGGCGCGACGGTTGCTTCCGCCTCGACCCCGATGATGTCGGCGACGCCGGCGTTCTGGGTGAGCGGGCCGCCGCCGGTCTCGAACAGCTGGATCTGCACGTCGCTGTATTCACTGACGAACCCCGCCGCGTTGATGCGCAGACGATCATCCAGCCCCTGCCACTTCACTCCGGCCTCGAACGTCTCCAGGGTTTCCGGCTTGAACGCCAGCGGCTGGGGCCGCGCCACCACGTAACGGAAGTTGAAGCCGCCGCTCTTGAACCCGTCGGCGTACGTAAAATAAAACAGCGTGTCGTCGTTGAACTGGTACTCGATGCCGGCCCGCAGGTTCAACTCGCTGAACTCGTCCGCAACCTCGCCGGGGAGAACCAGCTCGGCGGCCGGCCCCGGCGCCGCCAGGGGCGGACCCAGCAAGGCCAGCACGGCCACGGCGCCCTCGGGGTCGGCAGAGACGTACTGGCGATAACCAAAGCGCTTTTTGTCTTTCGTGTAGCGCAACCCGAAAGTCACGGCGACTTGCCGGATTATGTCAAAGGTCCCTTGGCCGAAAATCGCCCGGCTGCTGTTGTCCGCCACGGCAAAATTATTGATGTACAGCGGCAATCCCACCTGCCCCTCCGGCGTGGGGCTGGCCCCGTAGATGGGCACGAACACGTCGTCCGTGCCGTCTTCCTCGAAGAAATAGGCGCCCAGCACGTACTGCAAGCGCCCATCGACGGCGATGCCGGTGACCTGCGCTTCCTGGCTGAATTGCTCGTGGCTGTAATTGGGATTGCTGGTCTCGGTGATCTGCAGCGGGGAGTTGTCCGGGTCGCGGAAAAAGCCGCCGTCGGTGTGCCGGTACGCGCTGATCGACTTGAACTCAAACCAGGGCGGCGACCAGGCCAGGGTCAGCGTGGCGCCCAGGCTGTCCAGCCGGGTGCCGGTGGGCCCGGTGGCCAGGGTGCGATCCTTGTCGTCCAGCACGAATTCGGCGGCGACGTAGGGCGTCGCCCCGGTATTGGCCGGCACGAACAACTGGTTGTAAGCCCAAGTGCTGCTGGGCGCCAGCCCCTGCGCGGCATTGCCCGGGTTCTCGGTAATGCCCACCAGGACCGACCCTGCGCTTTGCTCGTCGATAGTGGCGTAATCCACCGTGGCATACAACTCTAGGTCGTCTGTGGCCTGCAACAGGAAAGCGCCGCGCACCGACTGCCGATCTTCATTGCCCAGCCGGTCGCCCGCCAGGGTTCGCTCCACGAAGCCGTTCCTTTTCTTGCTGGAGAAGGAAAACTTCGTGCGGAATTTGTCCGTGAAGGGAATGTCAACGGAACCCTTGAAGTCCAGCCGTTCAAACTCGCCCAGAACGGCCTCCGCGCTCCCGCCGAACTCCTCGGCCGGGCGCCGGGTCGTAATGTTGACGGCCCCGCCTATGGTGTTGCGGCCGAACAAGGTGCCCTGGGAACCGCGCAGTATTTCTATTCGCTCGATGTCCGCCACGTCCAGCACGCCGCCCACCGCGCGGGAGGAATAAACGCCATCGATGTACGTGCCAACGCCGGGATCCGTCGTCAGTCCGAAGTCCAGCTGCCCCACGCCGCGAATGAACACCGCGGCGCCGTTGGACAGGCCGCTGACGGGGGCGGTGGTATCGAAGATGACGTTGGGGGTGAAGTCCGCCAGCTTCGATAGGTCGTTGATCATGCGCTCTTCCAGGCTTTTCTCGGTGAACGCCGTAACGGCCAGCGGCGTATCTTGCAGGTTCTCCTTGCGCTTTTGCGCGGTGACAACGATCTCCTCCAGCACCGCATGACTGCGCGGCGCAAACACCGCGATGCCGACCACAATGCCTGGCAACAGCAAGTTGAGACAGCGTTTCATCAGCTCACCCTCCGGGTCCTGCGCCGCGGCGCCCGTCGCCGCCGCCTCGCGCAAAACCGTCGTTTAACATGCACGGGCAAGTATAGGCGCGTTGGCGCGGCCGGTTTTATACGGGGCGGCAATAAAACTTGCCTGGGGCGGCAACCGGAGGGAGGGCGTGCAGCGCGGTGGCCCGGATGCGTTGCCCTTGCCTTGCCTCTGCCCTTGCTTGTGGGCCAACACAACAGGTGACTTTTGGGCAACGCAAGGTGATATACTTGGCGCGACAAGGAACGGGCAATAAAGACATTGCCTGCTCGCGCCCCTGCCGCCAGGCGGGGAACTCCAACATAAAAACCTTAAAAACCAGTTATGACTACGCAACAACGACAACGCTACTCCGTCGCCCAGCCCCCCATCGATACCCTGCTGTCCTGGGTAAAATCAGGCGAGATCGCCATTCCCGAGATCCAGCGCCCTTTCGTTTGGACGCCGGTCAAGGTCCGTGACCTCCTCGATTCCCTCTACCAAGGCTACCCGGTCGGCTACCTGATCTCCTGGCGTAATCCAACCGTCAAGCTCAAGGACGGCTCCCCTTCAATCGGCAAACGCATTCTCATCGACGGCCAGCAACGCGTCACCGCCCTGATGGCCGCATTGCTCGGCCAGACGGTCTTGACCAAGGACTACGAGACAGTGCGCATACGCATCGCATTCCACCCAGTGGAAGAGCGCTTCGAGGTACGCGATGCCGCCATTGAGAAAGACAAGGCGTGGATCGATGATATCACCCGCATCTTCGATCCAGATGCAGATCTGTTCGAACTGGCCGAGCAGTATGTCGCGGCCAACGCCAACACCGAACGCAAGACCGTGGGCAAAGTATTGCAGAAAGTCGGCAAGATCGTCAACAATCAAGTAGGGCTGATCGAACTTGCCGAGGATCTCGGCATTGAGACCGTTACCGAGATATTCATCCGCGTCAACTCGCAAGGCGTTCAACTCTCCCAAGCCGACTTCGCCATGTCAAAGATCGCCGTTAACGAGACCTACGGAGGCAACCAGTTGCGCAAGGCCATCGACTACTTCTGTCACCTGGCCGTGGCCCCGGAGTTTTACTCCAAAATAGAGGAAAGCGACCCGGCTTTCGCGGCCTCTGAGTTCTGGCCCCGAATGAAATACCTCAAGGATGTTAATGAAGGCCTTTACGACCCGAAATATACCGACATGTTGCGCGTCGCCTTCACCTCGGAGTTCGGTCGCGGCAAGTTGCAGGACCTGGTGGCGTTGCTGGCGGGAAGGAACTTCGAAACCCGGGAATACGAGGATGCCATCGTCGAAGAATCTTTTGGGAAACTGAAAACCGGCATCGCGGCTTTCATGAACGAGACTCATTTCGACCGCTTGACCATGATTCTGCGCTCTTCCGGATTCGTGACATCCAATCTGGTGCGCGGACAAAACGCGGTCAATTTTGCTTACGTCATCTACCTTCATGGCCGGGCCGAACAAGTGCCAGCCGCCGACCTGGAGCGCTTGGTGCGACGCTGGTATGTCATGTCGATCCTGACCGGCAGGTATTCAGGCAGCCCCGATACTGTCTTTGACGAGGACATCCGCCAGATCCGCAACCAAGGACTGGCCGCCCATGCCGAGACCGTGATTGAGAGCGAATTGCCCGACACCTACTGGACCGGCCTGTTGCCGCAACAAATGGATACTTCGTCCTCCATCAGCCCCTACTTCATCGCTTATAAGGCGGCCCAGGCGCGGCTGGGCGACAAGGGCTTTCTCTCCACCGACATCACCGTGCGCGACCTGTTGCTCAACCGCGGCGACAAGCATCATGTCTTCCCACGCGTCCACATGCGGGGGCAAGGGCTGAGCCCGAGCCGCTATAACCAGATCGCCAATTTTGTCATCGCCCAGAGCGAGATTAACATCGCCATTGGCGACAAGGCGCCCGCACAGTACTTTGCCGAGATCGCTGACCAGGTGAACGGCGGGGCCAAACGATACGGCGGCATCACCGCTCCCGAGCGCTTGCGGGAAAACTACGCCCAAAACTGCCTGCCCCCCAGCCTGCTTGATGGCGAGATTCCCGCATACGACGACTTCCTCGCGGAGCGGCGCAGGCTGATGGCGTTCCGAATTAAGGAATGGTTTGAAGCGCTTGCCTGACATCGAGGGCAAAAGGCAAATCGCCGGGAGAGACCAGGCGTGAGCGATGTAGCGCAATACGGGTTCAGAGACAGGCCGTACCCCTTGGCGTCCGGCAGCATGACACAGCACTGGGCGGGGAACGAGGCGTTGCGGCAAAGGCTCCTGGACGTGGTTAACAGCCCTCGCCGCAACGATATAGGAATAAGCGAATTCGTGGTGTTGAACGGCTCGTACGGCGCCGGCAAGTCCCACGCCCTGCGCTACCTGCGCGACTACATGGTGGAGCGCCCCGACCAGTACAACGCCAGACCGGTTTATGTCGAAAACATCCGGGTTGACGACCATATCGGCTTTCTTCCCCTGTACCACGAGATCGTCCGTCTGTTGGGTGATGATTACATTTTTGAGATGTCGCAAAAAGCAAGCCGACACGTCGACAACCTGGCGACGGCGGAGCAACTGAAACCACAGTACGCAACAGTTGACGCAACGAATGAACAACTCCTGGACGCCGTCCTGGAGGGATTCGACCGGGACCTGTGCGACATGCTCACGCTCCTGCGCTCCATCGCTGCTGAAACAAAAGACGGGGCCTCGGCCCGGCTGAAAAACGGCGTGGGGTCGGATTTCCGGGCCGCGAAAAGCTTAGGGGCGTTTTTCCGATGCCTGGCCGCCTGCAAGGATGACGAGGGCAAACCCCTTACTGATGCCGGCTACCTGTTTTTAGATCAGGTGGAAGCCGCTGCCGAGGTGAAAATCCCCGAGTCGCGGGCGTTTTTCAACGCAATACTGCAACTCATCGAGCAGTTGCCCGAAAACTTTTGCCTGATTTTCAGCTTTACCGGCGATACGGCGTTGATGGAGGCGATAATCAACGAGTCCCTGTGGCAACGCATGACCAGGGCGCCCATCGAACTGCCGGAGCTGGATCATGAGGGGGCCAAGGAGTTTTTAACCCGGCAATTCGCCGCTTGCCGCACGGAAGGATTTAGCAGCCCGAATGCGTTTCACCCATTCACGGAAGATGCGATTGACCTGCTCATAGACCGTGCTTTGTCGCCAAAGACGCCTGGCAGCGTATTCCGAAGCCTCCGAAAAGTATTGGAAAGGTCCATCAAGCGGGACGGACTGGCGCCGGGCGAGGAGATTCAGAAAGAGGATGCCGAGCGCATTCTGGGCGGTGTCGGTTAGCTTCGCCTTGCCGGGGCTTTGGCGGATGCGCACCGCGGCGCTCCGGGGGAGTGTCCCGGGCGGCCTGGAGGCGAAGCCCGGCACGGCGCTAGGCGTTGTCAGTCCATAGCGGGTGAACGGTCGCCGGTTTCGTGGTAAGATAGGGGCATGATTACGCTGAATGTGAACGACAAGCCGCGGGAGCTGGATGTTGACCCGGCCATGCCCTTGCTGTGGGCCTTGCGGGACGAGCTGGGACTGACCGGCACCCGTTTTGGTTGCGGCATCGCCCAGTGCGGCGCCTGCACCGTGCACGTGGACGGCAAGGCGGTGCGCTCCTGCGTCATGCCGGTGGGCGGTCTGCAAGGGCGGCGGGTGACCACCATAGAACATCTGGGCAAGGACGGGCAACACCCCCTGCAACAGGCCTGGCTGGAGTTGCAGGTTCCCCAGTGCGGTTATTGCCAGTCGGGGCAACTGATGTCCGCGGCCGCGTTGCTGGCGGACAACCCGGCGCCCACGGACGAGGATATCGACAAGGCCATGTCGGGCAACATCTGCCGGTGCGGCACCTACCAGCGCATTCGTGCGGCCATACACCGCGCCGCCCGGTCGCAACAGGGATAAACGGCAACGGGCGGGTCCCGCCGGCGGGCAGCCCCGGCGCACCGCCGACCTTTCAACAACCACTGGCCGGGGCGTTCCACGAGCTGCGCCCCAATACGCCCTGCCC
>CAZDXS010000106.1:0-2195 GCA_964509455.1 uncultured Enterobacteriaceae bacterium
GCAAATGGGCGTCCCTACCTTGCTGTCGCGCTCCGGCATCACCCAGATGGGGCTCCGGCTGGCGCAGGATTTTGGCGTGGTGATGTTCTCCCGGGCACAAGGCACGCATTTTCTCGTCTATAACGGCGCAGAACACGTGGATTTCGACGCACCCCTGGCGCCCAAGCGCGCCGTCGCCAACTTAAAGTCCGCGGCCGCGGCCGGTTAGCCGCATCGGTTGCTCGCGGCGGGTGCGCCTCACTACAGGAACCGCAATGACCCAGGCCGGCATCACGGGCGCCATCCTGGCCGGAGGCCGGGCGCGGCGCATGGGCGGCATCGACAAGGGGCTGGTACAGCTGGCGGGGCGGCCGCTGATAGAACACGTGCTGGCGGCGTTCTCGCCCCAGGTGGACTCCGTCATCATCAATGCGAACCGCAACCAGGAGCGGTACGGCGCCTACGGCCATCCCGTGGCGGCGGACCGGCAGGCGGATTTCCAGGGCCCCCTGGCCGGCATGTTCAGTTGCCTGGCGCAGGCCCGGGACGGGTTGCTGGCGACTGTCCCCTGCGACTCGCCGCTGCCGGCGCCGGACCTGGTGGCCCGGCTGTATGCGCGGTTGCGCGAGGAGCGGGCGGAGCTGAGCGTGGCCCACAACGGCGAGCGCTTGCAGCCGGTGTTTGCGCTGATGGAGACGGCGCTGGCGCCTTCTCTGGGCGAGTTTCTCGAGGGCGGCGGGCGCAAGATTGACCGCTGGTTCGCGCAGCATAAACTGGCCGTGGCGGATTTTTCCGACCAGCCGGACAGCTTCCGCAACATCAACGACCCCCAGGACCTGGAGCGGCTGGAGGCGTTGCTGGGTGAGTAGTTCATCGCAACTATGTTGTCAGACGACTCCCGCGCCCGGCAGGAAACGGCTGGAGTCCTTTGTCAGACGACTTCCGCGCCCGGCGGGGTGCGGCTGGAGGCCTCGTTAGATGAGTAGTTCATCGTTGCCGAAAGATGCAAGTTGCATGGACGATTTCGACCCGAAATCGCTGACGCCCGCGGCCGCCCTGGAAAAAATCATCGCCGGCGTTGGGCGGGTGGACGGCGCCGAGAAAGTCGCCGTGCGCGCGGCCCTGAACCGGGTGCTGGCGGAAGAACTGCGCTCCGGCATCAATGTGCCGTCTGGTACGAACTCCGCCATGGACGGCTATGCGCTCAACAGCGAGGACCTGCCGGCCGCCGGCGCCGCCCGGTTGCCGGTGCTGGGCACGGCGTGGGCCGGCAAGCCCTTCACCGGCGAGGTGCGCCGCGGCGCCTGCGTGCGCATCATGACCGGAGCCGTCATGCCGGCGGGGACCGACACCGTGGTCATACAGGAAAACGCACAAAGCGCCGGCGACGTCATCACCATTGACGGGACCACCGGCAAGGGCGCCAACGTGCGCCAGGCCGGCGAGGACATTGCCGTTGGCGACCTGGCGTTGTCCCGGGGCCGGCGCCTGGGGCCGGCGGACCTCGGCTTGATTGCCTCCCTGGGCATTGCCGAGGTGAGTGTGACGCGGCGCCTGCGCGTTGCGTTTTTCTCCACGGGAGACGAGTTGCGCTCCCTGGGAGAGCCGCTGGACGACGGCGCTATTTACGACAGCAACCGCTACACCTTGTACGGCATGTTGACGCGGCTGGGCGCCGACATTCTGGACATGGGCGTGGTGAAAGATGAGCGCCAGGCCTTAGAGCAGGCGTTCGCCCAGGGCGCGGCCAACGCCGACGTGCTGATCACCTCCGGCGGCGTTTCCGTTGGCGACGCCGATTACGTCAAGGAGATCCTGGCAAAAGCAGGACGGGTTGATTTCTGGAAAGCCGCCATCAAGCCCGGCCGGCCGCTCGCGTTCGGGCGGGTGGGCGATGCCGTCTTTTTCGGGTTGCCCGGCAACCCGGTGTCCGTCATGGTGACGTTCTACGAGTTCGTGCAACCGGCGTTGCGGGTCATGGCTGGGGAAGAAGACGCGGGCGGCCTGACCCTGAAGGCCCGTTGCGACTCGCACTTGAAGAAGCGCCGCGGCCGGGTGGAGTACCAGCGCGGCATCCTGCGGCGCGATGAGAACGGCGAGATGGCGGTGGTCAAGACCGGCGCCCAGGGTTCCGGCATCTTGACCTCCATGTCCCGCGCCAACTGCTTCATCATCCTGGACCTGGACTCGGAGGGCGCGGCGCCCGGCGCCGTCGT
>CAZDXS010000107.1:0-25107 GCA_964509455.1 uncultured Enterobacteriaceae bacterium
GGGCAGGGCAGCGGCGCCCGGCGAGGCGGTGTGGTGCGGCGCATGGCAGGACGGGCGGGGGGTTGTGCATAAGCGGGCGTTGAGGGCGGGGCAGCGGCGCACGACAAGGCGGCGGCGCATGACGGGGCGGTGTGGTGCGGCGCGGCAGGGCAGCAGCGCACGACGGGGCGGTGTGGTACGGCGCGGTGCATGGCAAGACAGCGGCGCCCGGCGCGGCGGTGTGGCGCGGTGCCCGGCAGGACGGGCGGGGGGTTGCACACGGGCGGGCGTTGATGGGTGCGCGTTCCGTCCCGCCGCCCGCCGCCGACCTCAGCGGAGCGCTCCACCGTGGTCCCGCCGCCCGCCGCCGGCCTCAGCGGCGCGAATCTCCGCCCGCTGCCTGTTATAATCCCGTTTTATTCATCTTGTTTTGGCATTCGCGTTAATCATCCATGACCGAGTTTTACACCGTAAAAGCGCTCACCCTGCTGTTGTTGCCGCCCAGCGGCTTGTTTCTGCTGTTTTTCCTGGGGCTGGCGTTGCGCCGCTGGCGCTGGACGCGCCTCGGCATGGGCTTGATGATCAGCGCCGGCGTCCTGCTGTACCTGCTGTCCATCCCCGCGTTCGTTTCTGGGAAGTTGCGGCCGCAAATGACTTTCCATTACCCGCCGTTGCTGGATACCGCGAAGATGACGGAGCAGGCGGACGCCATCGTCCTCCTAGGCGGCGGGCTGGTGAACAACCCCGAGTACGGCGGCCCCGATGTGGGAATTTCTTCACTGGCGCGGGGTCGTTACGCCGCCTGGCTGCATCGCAGGACCGGGTTGCCCATCCTGGTCACCGGCGACGCCTTGTTGACGGAGGCCATGCAACGCTTGCTGGAGCAGGAGTTTCACGTGCCGGTGCGCTGGCTGGAATCATGCAGCCGCAACACGGCCGACAACGCCCGTTATTCCCGGGCGATGCTGGCGGCGGAAGGCATTGACTCCATCCTGCTGGTGACCAGCGGCGGTCACATGCACCGCGCCGTGCAGATCTTCGAGAGAACGGGTTTCCAGGTGTTGCCGACGCCCACCCTGTCCGCATCAAGGGCGCGCCGGCCGTTGCCCCTGTTGCAACGGTACGTGCCGCAGGCGGGTTCCCTGAACGGCGCCAGCAACCTGATGCACGAGTACTTCGGCAGGTTATGGTACCGACTGCGCTATTTCGGCGGGAAAGGGGCCGCGCCCGGGCGCCGCGCCCCAGGGTCGGGCGCCCTTTCACACGGAGCCGGCGGCGGCAAAGAAACCGCGCCCGGTCGCCGCGGTGCGGTTGCCGCTTCCTGTGAGGCGAACGATGGAACGGAAACTGCGATCAACCGCGGCGACCCGGAGCTGGAAGCCGCGCCCGAGGCGGGCGATGGGGAAGAAACCGCAACCGACCGCGGCGACCCGGCGCCGCCCGCGTTCTTTTGAAACGCGCCCGGGCGGCGCCGCGGCTCAGGTTTTTATGCCCGTTCCCCGCCGCAGCAAGTACAGCGCACACCAGGCCATGGCCAGGATGAACAAGGTGGTGATGAGGAACGCGCCGTACACGTTGACGTCGGACACGCCTAACAGTCCGTAGCGAAAAGCGTTCACCATGTACAGTATGGGATTGACCAGGGAGATCGATTGCCAGGGTTGCGGCAACATCCCGATGGAATAAAACACGCCGCCCAGGTAGATCAGGGGCGTCAGCACGAAAGTGGGGATGATGGAGACGTCATCGAAGTTCTTCGCAAAGATGCCGTTGATGAAGCCGCCCAGCGAAAACAGCACCGCCGTCAGCAGGACGACGCCGCACACCAGGAGAGGATTGTGGACGGCGGGCAGTCCCGTGAAAAACAGGGCGATCAGCGTTACGATCAACCCCACCATCAGCCCGCGAATCACGCCGCCGGAAATATAACCCGCCAGGATCACCCAGTCGGGCACCGGCGCAATCAGCATTTCCTCGATGTGGCGCTGAAAGCGCGCGCCGAACAGGGAGGAGGACACGTTGGCGTAGGAGTTGTTGATGATCGACATGATGATGACGCCTGGTGCGATAAACTCCATGTAGCTAAATCCTTTCATCGCGCCGATGCGAGAGCCGATCAGGTTGCCGAAGATGATGAAATACAGGGTCATGCTGATGGCCGGCGGCAACAGGGTCTGCACCCAGATGCGCATGAAACGCGACACCTCCTTGATGAGAATGGTCTTGTAGGCGATGAACAGCCGTCCCGGGGTCATGCTTCGCCCCCGTTCTCATCCAGCAACCGCAGGAACAGCTCCTCTAATCGGTTGGACTTGTTGCGCATGCTGCGGACGATGACTTGGCGGCTGGACAGCATTTCAAACACGGCGTTGGCGTTCTGTTCGCGGTTGATGTCAACCTCCAGGGTAAGCGCGTCCACCTGGCGTATGTCAAAGCCCGGCATGGCGGGCAACTGCTCCAGGGGGGACGCCAGGTCCAGGATAAACGTCTCCGAGTGCAGTTTCGCCAGCAGGTCCCGCGTGCGGCCCTGCTCCACGATAAGCCCCTTGTCGATAATGGCGATTTTGCGGCACAGGCTTTCGGCCTCCTCCAAGTAGTGAGTGGTCAACACGATGGTGACGCCGCCCTGGTTGATCTCCCGGAGAAAGTTCCAGGTGGAGCGGCGCAACTCCACGTCCACGCCCGCCGTGGGCTCGTCCAGGATCAGCAACCGGGGCTCGTGCACCAGGGCGCGGGCGATCATCAGCCGGCGCTTCAGACCGCCGGACAGGTTGCGGGAGATCTCATCGCGCCGTTCCCACAGGCCCAGCCGGCGCAGGTATTTTTCCGCCCGCACGGCGGCGAGGCGGCGGTTGATGCCGTAGTAACCCGCCTGGTTCAGGACGATCTGCAGGCAGGTTTCAAACAGCGAAAAATTGATCTCCTGGGGAACGATGCCCGTCTGCGCCTTGATCTCCCCCGGCTGGTCGTCGGCGTCCATGCCCAGCGCCTGGACGCGGCCGCCGCTTTTGACCACCAGCGATGCGATGATGCCTATGGTGGTTGATTTGCCGGCGCCGTTGGGGCCCAACAACGCGAAAAAATCCCCTTCGTTCACGACCAGGTCGATGCCTTTCAGCGCCCGAAAGCCGTTCCCGTAGGTTTTTTCCAGGCGCGTTATCTCCAGCGCTTTCATAAGGAATCCAGCCGCGTCCCAGTTATTGGAAACCGCTCGGCAGGCGCCGTGGTCGCCTCCGGGTGCGCTTCGGCGTCGGTCCCCGACGCCTGGCCGCGGCCGGCGCTCTTGACCGCCGGCGATGCGGTAACGCCCGCGGCGGTCGATTCGCCGGCGCCGTTGGGGGCCGGCAACGCGAAAAAGGCGCCCTCAGTTACGACCAGGGCGATGCCTTTCAGCGCCCGCCCGCCGTTCCCGCAGGTTTTTCCCAGGCGCGTTGCCGCCGGCGCTTTCATGGGGGAATCCAGCCGCGTCCCTGTCATTGGAAACCGTCCGGCAGGCGCCTTATTCCCGCTTGCCCTTGTAGGCGCGCACGGCCGAGTTGAACAGCTCGCCTATGGTCTGCATGTCGTCCACCATGCGGTCGTGGAACAGGTCGTTGATCTGCAACTGCTCCGGGGAGGCGTCTTCTCCCCAGCCGGCTTTCAACTCATCCAGGCAGGCCAGCACGGCGTTGCCCTTGCTGATGTACCCCTTGATGTTTTGCTGCGCCGCCAACATCTCCTCCTCGGTGGCGCGCAACCCGTTGGGTATGGCGGGCTTTTCCGGCATGGGGCAAGTCTCGATGACCTCGGTGGACGCTGCCTCGGTTTGTGCGCCGGCGGCGCCGGGCGCCAGTGCGCCCAGCACGGCGCAACAGGATAAGTACAGTGCCGGCGGCTTCATAAATGCATCTCCCAGGTAGAATGGCACAAGGTTGTCTGAACATTGCCGCGCTTTTACACGGTCGGCAGGAACCGGTATGATACAGGGTTTTGTAAGTTAATGAATGGTTTTCGTATTCATGGGCAAGGTGTTAATTCGGCAACTGGGTCTGCGGGAGTATCAGGAAGTGTATGAAAGCATGGCGCATTACACCAGCGTGCGCGATGCGGCGACCATGGATGAAATCTGGTGCTTGGAACATGAGCAGGTGTTCACCCTGGGCCTGGGCGGCAGACCTGAGCACGTGCTGGACGCCGGCGGCGTGCCGGTGCGCCGGGCGGACCGGGGCGGACAGGTCACCTACCACGGCCCCGGCCAGCTGGTGGTCTATCCGTTGCTGGATTTAAGACGCCTGGGAATTTCGGTGAAGCGGTTTGTCAACCTGCTGGAGGAGGCGGTGATTCGTTTCCTGGCGACGCTCAACCTGGCGGCGCGGCGGCGCCCGGGCGCCCCCGGAGTTTACCTGGCCGCCGCCAAGGTGGCGTCCCTGGGGATCAGGGTGCGGAAAGGGTGTTGCTACCACGGCGTGGCGCTCAACGTGACCGTGGACCTGGCGCCTTTTCAACGCATCAACCCCTGCGGATTTCCCGCCCTGGAAGTCACGCGGCTGGCGGACTGGGGAGTGGGTTTATCCGCCCGGGAGGCGGCGGCCGGTTTTTTGCCCTGCCTGCTGGAGCAACTTGCCTGCCGGGCAGCGGCGGCCCCGGCGGCGGGCTTGCCGGAGTTGCCGGCCTGAGCGGGGGACCTGCTCCGATGCGGACGAAGACGGAAGCGGCGCCGGGTCGCCGCGACAAGTTCAAGCGCGTCCCCATCACCGCCGCGCCGTTGCCAAAGCCGGGCTGGATCAGGACGGTTGCGCCGCTCTCCCCGCGCGTGCCGGCGCTGAAAAAGCTGTTGCGGGAGCACCGCCTGCACACGGTGTGCGAGGAGGCCTCCTGTCCCAACTTGGGCGAGTGTTTCTCGCGCGGCACCGCCACTTTCATGATCATGGGCGATACCTGCACCCGGCGCTGTCCTTTCTGCGATGTGGCGCACGGCCGCCCGCGCCCGCTGGACGAGGACGAACCAGAGAACCTGGCCGCGGCCGTTGCCGCCATGGGGCTTTCGTACGTGGTCATCACTTCCGTGGACCGGGACGACCTGCGCGACGGCGGCGCCGGCCATTTTCGCGACTGCATTGCCGCCGTACGCCGGCGGACGCCGCGCACCCGAATAGAAATTCTCACTCCGGATTTTCGCCGGCGCATGGAGGTCGCCCTGGAAAAACTGGACCAGGCGCCGCCGGACGTCTTCAACCACAACCTGGAGACAACGCCGGCGCTGTACAAGAAAGCCCGGCCGGGCGCCGACTACCAGTGGTCCCTGGAGCTGTTGCGACAGTTCAAGGCGCGGCGCCCAGGCGTGCCGACCAAATCCGGCCTGATGTTGGGGCTGGGCGAGAACTTAGAGGACGTAAAACAGGTGTTGCGCGACCTGCGGGCTCATGACTGCGACATGCTGACCCTGGGGCAGTACCTGCAACCCAGCCGCCGCCACCTGCCGGTAGCGCGGTTCGTCCATCCTGGCGAGTTCGACAGCCTGGGCGCCTACGCAAAAGAGCTGGGGTTCACCAGCGTGGCCGCCGCCCCCCTGGTGCGCTCCTCCTACCATGCCGACCTGAGCGCCCGGGACGCCCTGGGCGAGGCGCCCGCGCCCGGGGCCTGACCGGCGGCGGGGCAACGTTCCGGCGCCGGGCAATCTGCCTCTCGTCGCTTCGTTGCCCACTCTTGGCGCCGGCAACTCCGTGCTATTGGCACTGACTGCCGCCCGGCGGTATCTCGGCGGCATCCCGCTGCCGCGCCGCGTTGCTGGCGCCCCTGCCGCCCGGCGGCATCCCGTTGCCGCGCCGCGTTGCCGGCGCCCCTGCCGCCGCATTGCCGGCGCCCCTGCCGCCGCGTTGCCGGCGCCCGTTGCCTCCAGGCGGTGCGTGCTCTCGGCGCCGACCCCCGTTCCGGTTATTTCTCCGCCGGGCGCAGGCGCTTCACGGCGGACTGGATGCTTCCCCGCGCCAGCTTGGTGTGAATTACCTGGTTCTCTCGCAACTGGTCCGCGCCGCGAATGATGTTTTCCTGCTCATCGGTGACGATGGCGTAGCCTCTCTCCAGCGTCGCCAGGGGGCTCACCGCCTGCAGGGCGCGCCGGAGAAAATCCAGCTGGCGCCGCCGCGCCTGCAGGGCGGCGCCGATGTGACTTCGCAGGCGCCGGTCCAGCTGGGCGCATTGCTCGCCGTGGGCCTTCAGTTGATGAATGGGATTGCGCTCCCGCACGGCGCCGGCCAGTTGCGCCAGCCGGGCGCGGCGCACGGCGATGCCGTTGACCGCGGCCAGCCGCAATCGCCTGTCCAGCTGGGCGCATTGCTCGCCGCGCAGTTTTAGCTGGTGTACGGGGTTTCGCTCCCGCACGGCGCCGGCCAGTTGCGCCAGCCGGGTGCGCCGCGAGGCAATGCCGCCGCTGGCGGCCGACTGCGACCGCCTGGCCAGGTCGTCGACGCGTTGCGCCAGGTTCTGCAACAGGTAAACGGGCGCCGGCAACTGCTTGCGCAATTGCGCTATGTATTGGCGTTGCGTGTTCAGCAACCCGTCCATGCGGGAACGGAGTTTTTGCCCCAGGGCGCATAGCCGGTCCGCCAACTCCTGGGCATTGGGGCCGGCCAGCTCCGCCGCCGCCGAGGGCGTGGCCGCCCGCAGGTCGGCGACGAAATCGGCAATGGTGAAGTCCGTCTCATGGCCGATGCCGCTGATCACGGGAACGGCGCAACGGTGGATGGCGCGGGCGACGACCTCCTCGTTGAACGACCACAAGTCTTCCAGCGACCCGCCGCCCCGGGCGACGATCAGCACGTCGCATTCCCGGCGGCGGTCTGCAGTGTCCAGGGCCGCTGCGATCTGCCGCGCGGCGTCCGCACCTTGCACCGCCGTCGGGTAGATGACCACCCGGGCCGCGGGGTAACGCCGCTCCAGCACCCGCAGGACGTCTCTGAGGGCCGCGCCCGCCGGCGAAGTCACCACGCCGATGGCGCGGGGAAACGCCGGCAACGCCTGCTTGCGATCATCTCCGAACAAGCCCTCCGCGCGCAACTTTTTCTTCAGTTGCTCGAAAGCCTGTTGCAAGGCGCCGACCCCGGCAGGCTCTAACCGCTCCACGATCAGCTGATACTCGCCGCGCCCTTCGTACAGGCCGACGGCGGCCCGCGCCGTCACCTCCATGCCGTCTTCCGGGTTGAACTGCAAGCGGCGGTTGGCGCTTCGGAACATGGCGCACCGCACCTGCGAGTCCTGATCCTTGAGGGAAAAATACATGTGCCCGGAATTGGGTCGCGCCAGGTTGGAAATCTCGCCGCGCACCTGCACGGACTCTGGGAAACCGCTCTCCAGCACGGCCCGTGCCTCGCGGTTAAGACGCGTGACCGTGTATATCTCGTCGTATTCCGTCGCGGTGTTGGTCGGGGTCAACTCGTTCTCCGGGTAACTTGCAGTATGGTTCGGGCAGGCATGAGACAACCGCCCGCGCCGGACAAGGAAGCGCCGCGGCGGACAGGCCCCGTCCGCCATCCCGAGTTCTTGCGGCGCGGCCCATACTCTCTTTTATTTTCGGCGCAAAGCGTACTATAATAAATCATGCACGTTATTGAGCAAGCCCTTACTTTCGACGATGTCCTGCTGATTCCGGATTCCTCCCAGGTGTTGCCGCAGGAAGTCAGCCTGGAGACCCCGCTGACCCGGCGCATTCGGCTCAACATTCCCCTGGTGTCCGCCGCCATGGACACGGTGACGGAAGCCCGCCTGGCGATCACCATCGCAGCCCAGGGCGGCCTGGGGGTCATCCACAAGAACATGAGTCCCGAGAAGCAGGCCCGGGAGGTGGCGCAGGTCAAGAAGTACGAGGCGGGCGTGATCCGGGACCCCCTCACCGTCGGCCCCGGCGCCAGCATTGGCGAGGTCATGCAGATCACCCGCGCCAACAATGTCTCGGGCGTGCCCGTAGTAGAGGGGACGAGGCTGGCGGGCATCGTTACCAGCCGCGACCTGCGCTTCGAGACCCGGCTGGACGACCCCGTCACCAGCGTCATGACCCCCCGGGAGCGCCTGGTCACGGTGCAAGAAGGCGCCGGCGCCGAGGAAATCATCTCCCTTTTGCATCGCCACCGGATTGAAAAAATCCTGGTGGTCAACGACCAGTTCGAACTCAAGGGGCTGGTCACGGTCAAGGACATTCAGAAAGCCCGGGAGTTTCCCAACTCCTGTAAAGACGAAGATGAACGGTTGCGGGTCGGCGCCGCGGTGGGCGTGGGGCCGGGCACCCGGGAACGGGCGGCGGCGCTGGTGGAAGCCGGCGTGGACGTGCTGGTGGTCGACACCGCCCACGGCCATTCCCAGGGCGTGTTGCAAATGGTCAAGTTCATCAAGTCGGAACACCCGGATTGCGAGGTGATCGGCGGCAACGTGGTCACCGCGGCGGGCGCCGAGGCCCTGGTGCAAGCGGGGGCGGACGCAGTCAAGGTGGGCGTGGGCCCTGGTTCGATATGCACCACCCGCGTCGTCACCGGCGTCGGCATGCCCCAGGTGACCGCGGTGGCCAATACGGCCGCGGCGCTGAAAAAGAAAGGCGTCCCGTTTATTTCAGACGGCGGCGTGCGCTACTCCGGCGACATCGCCAAGGCGCTGGCGGCCGGCGCCCACGCGGTGATGATAGGCGGCCTGTTCGCCGGCGCCGAGGAAGCGCCCGGCGATGTGGAGCTGTACCAGGGGCGCTCCTACAAATCCTACCGCGGCATGGGCTCCCTGGGCGCCATGTCCCAGCAGTACGGCTCCTCGGACCGCTATTTCCAGGAAAACGACGAAATAGAAAAACTGGTGCCGGAAGGGGTGGAGGGCCGGGTGCCCTACAAGGGGCCGCTGGACGCCATCGTGCGCCAGTTGATGGGCGGCCTGCGCGCCGCCATGGGCTACACCGGATGCGGCGACTTGGAGGAAATGCGCACCAAGCCGAACTTCGTGCGGCTGACCGCCGCGGGCATGAAAGAGAGCCACGCCCACGACGTGATGATCACCAGGGAACCGCCGAACTACCGGGTATAACGCCGCGCCGCTCCCCGCATGCCGGACCCGCACCGCGATAAAGTCCTGATCCTGGATTTCGGCTCGCAATACGCCCGGCTCATTGCCCGGCGGGTGCGCGAGGCCGGGGTCTATAACGAGATTTACCCCGGGGACCTGTCCGCTGACGCCGTGCGGCGTTTCAACCCCCGCGCCGTCATCCTGTCCGGCGGCCCGGAATCGGTGACGGGCGCCCACGAGCGGCGGGCGCCGGACATTGTTTTTCAACTGGGCGTGCCGGTGCTGGGAATATGCTACGGCATGCAGACCATGGCGCAGCAACTGGGCGGGCGGGTCGCCGCCGCCGCGCGGCGCGAATTCGGCTACGCCAGGGTGCGCGCCCGGGGCCATTCGCAACTGCTGAAAGACATACAGGATGAGACCAACGCAGAAGGCCACGGCTTGTTGGACGCCTGGATGAGCCACGGCGACCGGGTGGATGCGTTGCCGCCGGGGTTCAAACTCATCGCCTCCACGGACAACTCGCCCATTGCCGGCATGGCCGACGAGTCCCGCCGTTTCTACGGCCTGCAGTTTCATCCGGAAGTGACCCACACCACCCAGGGCGCCGCCATCTTGCAACGTTTCGTGCGCGTCATTGCGGGTTGCGCCGCCCTGTGGACCACCGACAACATCATCGAGAACGCCGTTGCCGACGTGCGGGCAAAAGTGGGCAAGGACAAAGTGTTGCTGGCCCTGTCCGGCGGCGTGGATTCCGCCGTCGCCGCGGCCCTGTTGCAACGCGCCGTCGGCGCCCAGCTGACCTGCATCTTCGTCGACACCGGCCTGTTGCGCCTGGGCGAAGGCGACCAGGTCATGGACGTGTTTGCCGGGCGCTTAGGGGTCGATGTGCGGCGCGTCAACGCCCAGCGCCGTTTTCTGAAAAAACTGAAAGGGGTAACGGACCCGGAAAAGAAGCGCCGGATCATCGGCCGCGAGTTCATCGCCGTCTTCGAAAAAGAGGGCAGGAAACTCAAGAATGAAAAATGGCTGGCGCAAGGCACCATCTACCCGGACGTGATCGAATCCGCCGCCGCGGGCGGCGGCCAAGCCGAGATCATCAAGTCCCACCACAACGTGGCCGGCCTGCCGCGGCGGATGAAACTGCAACTGATCGAACCCCTGCGGGAGCTGTTCAAGGACGAAGTGCGAAAACTGGGCGAGCAACTGGGGTTGCCCCGGGAGATTATCGGCCGCCATCCATTCCCCGGCCCGGGGCTGGGCGTGCGCATCCTGGGGGAGGTGAAGAAGAAGTACGCCGACATCCTGCGCCAGGCGGACGCCATCTTCATTGACGCCCTGGCGGAGCGGGGGTTGTACCACAAGACCGACCAGGCCTTCGCGGTGTTCCTGCCGGTCAAGTCCGTGGGCGTGAAAGGCGACGCCCGGCGCTATGATTACGTGGTCGCCCTGCGCGCCGTGGAAACAGTGGACTTCATGACCGCTCGCTGGGCGCGCCTGCCCGCCGAGTTCCTGCAGGAAGTCGCCGACCGCATTTTGAACGAGGTTGCGGGCGTCTCCCGCGTTGTCTATGATGTGTCGGGCAAACCGCCGGCCACCATCGAGTGGGAGTGACGCGGGGCGCCGGCGGCGGTTGATGGTGAACGTTTGTCCTGCGAAGCGCCTGGCGCGTAGGTGAGGTTGTGGCTTATTCGCTTCAGCATCCTGGGCGCGGGCGCGGGCGCCGCCGGGCGCGGTTGCCCCTGGCTCTGTGCGTGGCGCCAGGCGTTGTGCTGTTGCTCAGCGGCGCGTCGGGCGCCCCGCCCCCGTCTGCGGGCGCGCCTGCCTCCGGGCCGTTTTCAATGAATGAAGGGACGTACACCGGCCAGACCGCGAGGCCCCACTGGAACCCCAGCGGCTTCGTACTCACGGGAGAGAGTTGCACGGCGACCATCCGCCAGGGTGCTCCGGGACACAAGACGGTAACGGTGAGTTTCGTTGGCGGCCCCGTGCAAGTGCCGAACAAGTCCGTGGGCGACAGCCCGTTTTTCGTGGGCAATTTCGGAGAAAACGAGGCGCTGGTGGTGCAAACGCACGAGGGGTGCGCCGTCTCGGTCACCCACACCAGCTACGACCGGCACGGCGCCCTGAACTACGGCATCAGCGGCCGCGGCGATATGTTCCGCGAGTGCATCATCGGGCATTAGCGCCGGGCGGGTTGCCCCGCCGCCGGCGGCGCTTGGCGCCTTGATAGCGGCGCCTGATTTCGCCCCGTATGTTATGATCCTGCAGTAGATTGCTGATAAAGCCGTGTTGCTTGGCGGTTTTCGTTTATGAGCTACGTTGATTCGAGGTGAGATATGAAAGTGTGGTGTGTTAGGGCGGCTTCGGGCCATTATGCCCAAAATTTCCGTGATGGCGGCTACGTGGCGGTGTACTACGAGATTGCCGAACCTTTCCCAACCGGGGGAAGTCGTGACTCATTTAAAACGCTTTACCAGAAGTACAACCCTGATGATATCAAGCGCAGGGCTGGACAAAATGCGGGACAAATCTTCCGCTTTAGTGAAAAAATACAACCCGGCCATTTCGTGATAACACCGTTGTCTCAGGGTACGGACGAGTTGTACTACGGCAAGGTGGCGGGGCCGTGCCGCTTCATATCGGCCCCTGATGACGGTTGTGATTACAGGCACCGGCGAAAAGTGGAATGGAGAGATGGGACGCTGTTACGCAGTGACTTTTCGCAAGAGTTCCAAACCATTATACGTTCGGATCAGCATACCGTCTCTGAAGTTCCTTATGTACATTTTTTGGAGTATCTTCTGCATCAGAATTAATGAAGGCAAATGGCCGTGAGCGTCCACGGAGGTTGTTCATGCCCTTCACGAAAGCGCCCTTGACCTTTTGCTGTGATTGAACCCGCGAGAGTAGACATCTCCATACACCGAAGCCGCGGGCGCCGGAGCAACGATGCCTGCAAACAGTTGCGATGAAGCCCCCCGATGGGGGGACGGAGGGCATTGCGGAGGTGAGGTTGTGATTATTTCGATTCGACATTCTGGGCGCAGGCGCCGGGCGCGGGCGCCTCTGGTTCTGTTCGTGGTTCCATGCGTCGCGCTGTTGCTCTGCGGCGCATCGGGCGCCCCGCCCTCGTCTGCGGGGGCGCCTGCGTCCGGGTCGTTTTCGATGAAGGAGGGCGCCTACGCCGGCAGGGTTTCGTTGCCTCACTGGAACCCCAACGGCTACATACTCACCAAAGAGAAATGCACGGCGACCGTCCGCCGCGGCGCTCCGGGGCACAAGGCGGTAACAGTGAGTTTCGTTGCCGGCCCGGTGGAAGTATCGAACCAGGGCATACGCGGCGGCCCGTTTTTCCTGGGCAATTTCGGGGACAACGAGGCGCTGGTGGTGCAAACGGACGATGACGGGCGCATGGTCTCGGTCACTCACACCAGCTACGACCGCCACGGCGAGCTGAACTACGGCGTCAGCGGCAGCGGCGACAAGTTCCGCGAATGCCTTATAGGGCTTTAGCTCCCTGGATGCCGCCCGCCGCCCTGGCTGGTTATTTTGCGCGATAACTTTGTTGGCGTCCCGCCCTCACTGCGGTCAATGTACTACATGTACACCTCCCTTGTTCGGGCGTGCGCCGCCGCGTTCTCACGCAAAATCCCTGCGCCAGGAACCTGGCCGGCCCGTTCACGGGTTCCAGAGCGGCATCGTTGTTCGTTCCCGCGCCAGATGCTGCCTGCGCCCATCCCAAACCAGCAGACGCACGGGCCGGAAAAAAGTTGCAAACGGCGCCGCGATTTATGTTAGGATTGGCGCCAACCACGTGACCACTAAGGAAAACAGAATGACCGCCCGCAAAAAAACCTCCGCTCCCGTTGAGATCACTCCGGTCAAGGGACGGCCCATGTTGCACTGGATGGGCAAGAAACCGCTGGACACGGTGCGCCACTATCCGGCGCAGTTGTGCGAAAGCGCGGGAGTGGAAAAACCGCCCGTCGAACCAACCTACGAAGCTTTCGCCGAGAGCGACTACAACCTGCTGTTCCACGGCGACAACAAGGAGATTCTCGCTGCCCTGCTGGTTGGCGGGTTCCGGGGAAAGGTTGACCTAATCTATATTGACCCGCCTTTCGATTCCGGCGCCGACTACGTGCGCCGGGTGAAACTGCGCGGTATGGGAAACGGCAATGGAAAGATTGCCGGTGCGGGGCACACTCCAGCAGAGCAGGCGCAGTACGAGGACATCTGGGCGAACGACAACTACCTGCAGTTCATGTACGAGCGCCTGATCCTGATGCGGGAGTTGCTGAGCTACGAGGGGAGCATCTACCTGCACTGCGACTGGCACAAAAGCCACCACCTGCGGTTTCTGCTGGACGAGGTGTTCGGGGCGGAGAATTTTAGGAACGAGGTAATTTGGAGTTATTTCCTCTCAGGGAGCTACAAAAACTGCTATGGCAAAGACCACGACAATATTCTGGTCTATTCGAAATCGTCAGAATTTCTGTTTAACTTCGAGCAACATTTCGACTGGGATCTTTATTACGAGAAACATTACCACGGTGAAGTTGTGAAAGAAGCAAACGGTGAAGAATTCTATTTGTATAACGGAGAACCAAGAACTTTTAACAAGCAACTCCCTGAAACTTGGAAAATCAACAAAGTTAAAAGGGATGGGGCTGAAATGACCAACTACCCCACCCAGAAGCCCGAGGCCCTGTTGGAGCGCATCATCAAGGCGTCCAGCAACGAGGGCTCCATCGTGCTGGATTGCTTCTGCGGCAGCGGCACCACCGCCGCCGTTGCCGAGAAGCTGGGGCGCCGCTGGATCATGGCGGACCTGAACAAGGGCGCCGTCCACACCACCATCAATCGCTTGCAAGATATTGTCAACGCGAAAAACGGCGACCTGGCGCACGGCAACGGGCGCGGCATCATCCATTACCGGGTGAACAACTACGACCCCGCCAGGCAACAGGATCTCAAGAAGATCGTCATCGCCAGGTACGGCATCCAAAAAAACAACGGCGACCTGTTTTTTGACGGAGTAGTCGAGGGAGACCTGGCGAAAGTCGTCGAGTTGAATAAGCCGCTCACGCGGCTGGACGTCCAGGTCATCAAGGATGAAATCGCGGCGAATCGCCCGGAAGATGCGCGGGACATACAGGTCTTTTGCAACGGTGCGGAAGCGGGGTTGCTCAAGGAACTGGAGGAGGACAAATCCCCCGTCAACCGGTTCATCGTACGCGATATTCAGCAGGACGGAATATTCACGCAACAGCCGGCGGAGGCGCAAGTCAAGATTACCAGAAAAGGCAACAAGGCGACCATCGAGATTGAAGACTACATCAGCCCTGCGATCATGGCGCGGCTGGAGCTGGACCGCACCGTTTTCAACGAACAGATTGACGATTTTCGGGCGCAGATAGACTGCGTGTTGATAGACAACGACTACAACGGCAGGTTTTTCAACATCGCCGTCAGCGACCTGCCGGAGAAGAAAAACGACTACGTTAAAGCCTGCTACGAGGTGGCGTTGCCGAAGGCGAAGGCGATCGCGGCCGTTAAAATCATCGACCTGCTCGGCGAGGAGACCTTGGCGACAGGGTGACCTAAGGCGCCCGCAACCGGCCCCGGTCAATAGGAGACAGGAACGCAACGTTGCTTTTTAACAAGCTCAAACAATCGGCAGCCGCCTGGCGCGAGGAGGGGTACGCCTGCAAGTCCTACCCGCTGATCAGTGAGATACTGGCGTGGCAGTCGGAGATACGACAGGACCACCAGGCTCTGAAGTTTCTGCGCGAACCCCAGTTCCTGGCGCTGGAAGTCTATTGGTATGTCCGCCTGGTGCTGAATACGCCTCACATCGTGGATCTCTACAAGCACTATTACGGGGAGGACAAGGAGGAGTTTTTCAGGGCGCTGGGCGTTTCCATATCGGAGGACGCCCTGGCGTTCGCGGACATCGATGCGGTCATTCAGAAAATAAGAGAGGATCAGGAGTTCGTTCAAGGGAAAAAAGTCGAGGCCCTGCACGAGGCGGTCACCCTGGACTACCCCAGCTACATCCTGGCCCTTGCAATGGGAGCGGGCAAGACGGTGTTGATTGGCGCCGTCATTGCCACCGAGTTCGCCATGTCCCTGCGCTACTCCGACCCTGCTTCCGATGGCGACTCCGCTTCCAATTCTGCCGTCAGGTTTATGAAAAACGCCTTGGTGTTCGCCCCCGGGACCACCATCATGGAAAGCCTGCGCGAACTCGTCGGCATGGACTATGGAAAAATACTGCCGCCCGATTTGTTGCGGGAATTTATTGCCAATTTGAAAATCGAGTTTCCCGGCAAGGAAAAGGACATACAAGCGCAGGAACGCAGCGCCTACAACCTCATCGTCACCAACACCGAGAAAATCAGCCTGCGCGCCAGGCAAAGGAGCGACCAGTCCGAACTGGAATTCGAGAAGAAGCAACTGCAAGCGAACCGGCGCTTGCAGAGAATCGCCGGCCTGCCCAACCTGGGCATTTTTTCAGACGAGGCGCACCACACCTACGGCAACACCTTTGACAAGCTCAAGCGGGTGCGGCAAACCATCGGCTACATTCACCAGAAAACCCCCGTGGTCGCGGTCGTCAACACAACCGGAACGCCTTACTACAAGAGGCAACTCCTGGCGGAAGTCATCACCTGGTACGGGCTGGGCGACGGCATTCGGGACAACATTCTGAAAAGCCTGACCGGCGGGATTCACGAATACGATATTGGCGCGCGCCCGGAGCAGGAGGTGTTCGGGGACGTCATCCGGGAGTTTTTCAGCGCCTACGGCGATGTCGCCCTGCCGAACGGCGCTAAAGCCAAAATCGCGTTTTACTTCAAAAACCAGGCGCACCTGGAAGAATCCAAGGTGCTGATCGAAAAGGCCATGGTGGAAGCGGGCCAGGACGTCTCCCAGGTGCTGGTGAACACGCAACGGTCGAAAAAATCCGAGCGAGACGAGTTCGTCCGGCTGAACAATCCCGGCAATCAAAAGCGGGTCATCCTGCTCATCGGCAAGGGGGTGGAAGGATGGAACTGCCCCAGCCTGTTCGCCTGCGCTCTCATCAAGGAGCAAGCCGGCAACAACTACGTTCTGCAGGCCTCCACCCGGTGCCTGCGCCAGGTCGCCGGCAACCTCCATCCCGCAAAAGTGTTTCTTGACCGCGTCAACGCAAAAATTCTTGACAAGGAGTTGCTGGCCAATTTCCGCACGGACCTGGGCAGGCTCGCCATGGAAAGACGCGGCCGGGAAACGGTTACCCTGCGCATACTGAAAACCGAACTCCCGGAGCTTTCGATAACCCGCACGGTGGGAAAAGTCGTCAAACGGAGCGGCGGGGACGGCAACCTCACGTTCAAAAAGCCCCCGGCAAAGCAGGAGCCGCCGGGGGTCCTGCGCACCGTGCTGAGCCCCGATTTCAGCGGCTCTCTGGGCATATTGCGGTCCACGGGGGAAGTGGAAGAGTTGCCTGCCGGCAAGAGCGTTACGGGATGCTACTCCGCCGCCTGGCGCATCGCCGCGCGGCATCACCTGCCTTTCATGCCGGTGTTGACGCAACTGAAAGCCCTGTATCCCGGCGGGGAAATGCCGGACGATGATCTGTACGGGTTGTTGCAACAGGTTGAGGAGCAACAGCAGGACTACGAAACCATTGAAGAGGCCGTTACCGAGCGCAAGGCCTTGATTCGCGTTCGGGATGAGAACGGGGAGGCGGTTTTCGAAGAAGAGAACGGCCGTTACGTGCACCGCCAGAAGCTTCTCCGCGCAACGTTTGAGCAAATGCGGGAGCAAGGGTTGTTCGCCAGGGCGGACGACGGGGAGCACAAGACGGCCGACGGCTATGCCCGTTTCCAGGACCAGCATGAGCTGAGCTTTCATTACGAGCCGTACAACTTTGACAGCACGACAGAGCGCGACCTGTTCCGCCAAGTGCTGGAAAAGCTCAACCTGGACCCTTGCGAGGTGCGGGCGTTCCTGTTCACGGGCGGCTTGACCGACCCGAAAAAAACGGATTTTCATTTTGAATACCTAGGCAAGGATCAGCGCTACCATCGCTATTTCCCCGACTTCGTCCTGGTGAAAAGCACGGGGGAGTTTTACATCATCGAAGTCAAGGGAGAGCATCTGCAGGGCGACGCGACCGTGGAAGCGAAGCGAAAAGCGATGGAACGGTTGCAGTCCATGCAGCCGGACAAGTTCGAATACCAAGTGGTTCCCACGGCGGCAGGCATGGCGCAAGACGCAGACGCCGTTGGCAAGTGGGTCAACTCGCAGCGATAAGGGCCGGCATGCCATGAAAGGCATCGAGACAACCGAACCCCGCCCGGTGCGGCCCGCGTGAAGAGGCATAAGGTCAGAACTTTTTTGAGCGCCTGTTGCGCGCGCCTGCGGGGACTGGCGGCGCTCGCGTTGCTGGTCGCCGGCGCCGCGCCGGCCGCGCCCCTGGTCGTCGGGGATTTTCAGCTGGAGGTGCTCAGCGACCAGGTCCCCGGCGTGCGGCAGCTGGCGGAGACGGAATCCGGGCTGTTGCTGGCGGGCAGCCTGCGCCCCGGCAAGCTGTACGCCATCGCGCCCGCCCCGGCGGGAGGGGTCGAGGTGGTCGCTTTCGCGCACGGACTTGACCTGCCCAGCGGCGTGGCGCTGATTGGCGGCGACCTGTACGTGGCCGCCCTGAACCGGGTGTTGCGTTATCGCGCCATTGAGACCAATTTTCAGAACAACCCGCAACCGGAGCTGGTAACCGACCGCCTGCCCGCCGAGCGCCACCACGGCTGGAAGTACCTGTCCGTCGGCCCCGACGGGTTCCTATACGTTCCCGTGGGGGCGCCGTGCAACATCTGCGAATCCGCCGACCCCCGGTTCGCCTCCATACTGAGAATGAATCCGGAGAACGGGGAGACCGCCGTTTACGCGGCGGGCGTGCGCAACTCCGTCGGCATGGCGTGGCACCCGCACACGGGCGAACTGTGGTTCTCCGACAACGGCCGCGACTGGCTGGGAGACGACCTGCCGGCAGAAGAGATCAACCGGGTCGCAAGCCCCGGCGCCCATTACGGCTATCCTTATGTGCATGCCGGCGACGTGCTGGACCCCCGGTTTGGCAAGGGGCGCGACCCGGCGGATTACGTGCCGCCCGAGATCAAAATCCAGGCCCACTCCGCGGCCTTGGGGCTGGATTTTTACACCGGCAGGCAGTTTCCCGAGTCGTACCGCAACGCGCTGTTCATCGCCGAGCACGGCTCCTGGAACCGCTCCTCCAAGGTGGGCTACCGGGTCAGCGTCGTGCGCTTCGGCGCGGCCGGACCGCAGTACGAGCCGTTCCTGGACCTGTGGCTGAAAAACGGCAGGGTATCGGGACGCCCCAACGACGTGCTGACGTCCCGGGACGGCAGCCTGCTGATTTCCGATGACGAGGCGGGCGCCGTGTACCGGGTGACCTGGCGCGGCGAGTGACGACTGCTGCGCCCGCGCCGCCGGGCGTTGCCTGAACCGCAACGGCGCAAAACCTCGACCGCCGCGCTTCCCCGGTGAGCCGCCGCTATGTGCGCCGCCGCGCGGTTATGCCGCCGCCTGAGTTGCACTGACGCAAAACCGCACCGTTGCGCCCGACCGGCCATTCAAAGTTCGGCACGGCGCCGCGCCGCGACCGCGCCGCCATTCTCGCCGGGTGTCGCCTGCGCCGCAATAGCGCCGAACCGCACCACTCGTGCGGGCCAATCCGCGACGGCGCAGCTTCGATCCTGCGCTCCTGCCAGGGGCCGGCCGGGTTGCAACGGTGCCGCGCCGCCATCCTCGCCGGGCGCCGCCTGAGCCGCAATGACGCAGAAC
Source organism: uncultured Enterobacteriaceae bacterium (assembly GCA_964509455.1). Taxonomy (GTDB): domain Bacteria; phylum Pseudomonadota; class Gammaproteobacteria; order Eutrophobiales; family Eutrophobiaceae; genus JAAXHV01. The sequence goes on from CAZDXS010000107.1 coordinate 18,850, forward strand.
CACGACCGTCGCACCGTCCCCGGTGAGCCGCCGCCATCCCCACCGCCGCGCTGTTGCCATCGCCGGGTGTCGCCTGCGCCGCAATGGCGCAGGGCCGCGCCGTCCGCGTCGGCCAGGTTGCAACGGCGCCGCGCCGCCATCGTCGCCGCCGGGCGCCGCCATCGTCGCCGCCGGGCGCCGCCATCGTCGCCGCCGGGCGCCGCCATCGTCGCCGCCGGGCGCCGCCTAATCCGCGACGGCGCAGAACCACGACCGTCGCGCCGTCGCCGGTGAGCCGCCGCTATGTGCGCCGCCGCGCGGTCGTGCCCCCTCCCGCCCCTCAAAGTTCGGTGCAGGCAAAGTTCGGCGCAACTCCGACTTGCTATCGTGTATAATGCGCCGAGCGGGAGAGAAAAAAGATAAATCCCGCAAGACTGGTTCCCGTGGTGGGAGAGGAAGAAGAGTCCCCGCAAGCAGGTTCCCTGTTGTTTCTTCACGCAACGCACAGCTATTTCTGTTAACCAATGAAGCGCACGCGCGGCAAAAAAGGTCGCATTCAAGGGCGGACCACGCCCCACAAGGCATTGCAAGAGGTGCGCCGCCTGTTAGGGGATGCGCCCCGGGACCGCGACCTGTTGTTGGAGCACCTGCACCGCCTGCAGGATCATTACCAGTGCCTGTCCCATCGGCACCTGCTGGCCCTTGCCATCGAGATGAAACTGCCCATGGCGGAAGTCTATGAGACGGCCACGTTCTATCACCATTTTGACGTGCTGAAAAGCGGCGACGCGCCGCCGCCGGCGCTCACGGTCAGGGTGTGTGAATCGCTCACCTGCGCCATGTTCGGCGCCGCGGAGTTGATCGACCAGTTGCGGAAAGAAACGGACGAGACGCAGGTGCGAATTCAGCCGGTGCCCTGCGTGGGCCGTTGCCAGGCCGCGCCCGTGGCCGTCGTCGGCGCCAATCCGGTGGAGTGCGCCGCCCCCGCCGCGGTCACGGCGGTGGTGGAAAGCGGCAACACGACATGCCCCGAGCCCGACGGCATCGACTACCGGCGCTACCGGGAGCAGGGCGGCTACCGCCTGCTGGCCGCCTGCGCCCAGGGAAAACGCGACAGGGAGGACGTCATCCAGGCGCTGGACGACGCCGGCCTGCGCGGCCTGGGCGGCGCCGGCTTCGCCGCGGCCGCCAAGTGGCGCATCCTGCGCCGCCAACCCGCCCCCCGCCTGGTCGCGGTCAACCTGGACGAGGGCGAGCCGGGCACGTTCAAGGACCGCCACTACCTGGAGAGCGACCCGCATCGTTTCTTAGAGGGCGCCCTGGTGGCCTGCTGGGCCATAGAGGCGGACGCGGTGTATCTTTACATTCGGGACGAATACGCCGGCTGTCGCGCCGTGTTGGCGCGGGAGTTGGAGGCCCTGCGGCGCGACCCGCCCGCGCCGCTGCCCCCGATTCACTTGCGCCGCGGCGCCGGCGCCTACATCTGCGGGGAAGAATCCGCCATGATCGAATCCATGGAAGGCAAGCGCGGCATGCCGCGCCTGCGTCCTCCTTTCGTGGCGGAAGTCGGGTTGTTCGGCCGTCCCACATTGGAGCAGAACATGGAAACCTTGCACTGGGTGCGCGACATTGTCGAGCAGGGGGCGGACTGGTTTGCCCGCCACGGCCGCCGCGGGCGCCGGGGGTTGCGCTCATTTTCCGTCAGTGGGCGCGTGCGCCGTCCCGGCGTTCACCTGGCGCCCGCCGGCATCACCATTCGCGAGCTCATCGATGAGTACTGCGACGGCATGTTGGAAGGACACGAGTTCTACGGCTATTTCCCCGGCGGCGCCTCCGGCGGCATCCTGCCGGCGGCCCTGGACGACGTGCCGCTGGATTTCGACACCTTGCAACCCCACGGTTGCTTCATCGGCTCGGCCGCGATCATCGTGCTGTCGCAACAGGACAGCGCCCGGGCCCTGGCCCTCAACGCCATGCGTTTCTTCGAGCATGAATCCTGCGGTCGTTGCACGCCCTGCCGCGCGGGCACGGCCAAGGCCGCCCGGCTGATGGAACAAGACGAATGGGACCAGCCGCTCTTAGAAGACCTGGCCCGCGCCATGGAGGACGCCTCCATCTGCGGACTGGGGCAGGCCGCGCCCAACCCGATGCGGTGCGCCATGAAATACTTTCCCGGGGAGTTCGGAGCATGACGACCGTTGCTGAAACGGTCCGGTTTTTCCTGGACGGGCAACCCGTTGCCGCCGCGGCGGACGAGACCATCTTGCAAGCCGCCCAGCGGCACGGCCTGAAGATCCCCCGCCTGTGTTACCAGGACGGCTATCGCGCCGACGGCAACTGCCGCGTCTGCATGGTGGAAATAGACGGCGAGCGCACACTGGCGCCGGCCTGTTGCCGCAAGCCCCGGGAGGGGATGAAAGTGGGCAACGACACCGAGCGCGTCCAGCACTCCCGCAAGATGGTGCTGGAACTGTTGCTGGTGGACATGCCGCAACAGGGGAAGTCGCCCTACCGCCTGGATTCGGAGCTGGATTACTGGGCGGGGGAGCTGGACGTGTCCTCGCCGCGCTTCGAGGCGCGGCCGCCGGTTGCCCCAGACCTGTCCCATCCGGCCATCGCGGTCAACCTGGACGCCTGCATCCAGTGCACCCGTTGCGTGCGCGCCTGCCGGGAGGAACAGGTCAACGACGTCATCGGTTACGCCGCGCGCGGCGGTCGCGCCGAAATCGTGTTTGACATGGGAGACCCCATGGGCGAGAGCACCTGCGTCGCTTGCGGCGAGTGCGTGCAGGCCTGCCCCACCGGCGCCCTGGCGCCGGCTGAAAACGCGGCCCTGGCGGCGCCGGACAAGCAAGTGGACTCCGTCTGCCCCTACTGCGGCGTGGGTTGCCTGTTGCGATTCAACGTAAAAGACAATCACATTCACTACATCGAGGGGCGCAACGGCCCCGCCAACCAGGGGCGCCTGTGCGTCAAGGGGCGTTACGGATTTGATTACGTGCATCATCCCCAGCGCCTCACCCAGCCGCTCATTCGCAGGGAGGGGATGGAGAAAACCACGGAGATCATCGCGCCCCAGGAGCTGTCCCGGTATTTCCGGCAAGCGACCTGGGAGGAAGCGCTGGATGTCGCCGCCGCCGGGCTGGCGGACATACGCGCCGCCGCCGGCGGGCGCGCCCTGGCCGGCTTCGGTTGCGCCAAGGGCAGCAACGAGGAGGCCTACCTGTTCCAGAAACTGGTGCGGCTGGGGTTCGGCGTCAACAACGTGGACCACTGCACCCGGCTGTGCCATGCCTCCTCCGTGGCGGCCCTGCTGGAAACCATCGGCTCGGGCGCGGTCTCCAACCAGGTGGCGGACGGCGCCCAGGCGGAGGTCATCATGGTGATTGGCGCCCGTCCCAACGACAATCATCCGGTGGCGGCCACGTTCATGAAAAACGCGGCCCTGCGCGGCAGCAAACTGATCGTGGTTGAGCCGTACCACTCCGACCTGTACCTGCACGCCCACGCTTTTTTGCAGTTGCGCCCCGGCACGGACGTGCTGTTGCTGAACGCGATGATGCACACGATTATCCAGGAGGGCCTGCACGACCAGGCGTTCATTGACGCGCATACCGACGGGTTCGCCGCGCTTCGGGATACCGTGTTGCGCTACTCGCCGGAAAAGGCGGCGCCCATTTGCGGCATTGACGCCGCCGTCATCAGGGACGCGGCGCGCCAGTACGCCCAGGCGAAAACGGCCATTATTTTCTGGGGCATGGGCATATCCCAGCACGTGCATGGCACCGACAACGCCCGGTGCCTAGTGGCGCTGGCGCTGATGACCGGGCAGATTGGCCGTCCCGGCACCGGCCTGCACCCGTTGCGGGGGCAGAACAACGTGCAAGGCGCCTCCGACATGGGGCTGATTCCCATGGTGTATCCCGACTACCAGCCGGTCGGGAATCCCGCGGCAAGGCAACGCTTCGAGGAGTTCTGGGGGGCCGGGCTGGACCCGGAGCCCGGGTTGACGGTGGTGGAAATCATGGACAGCGCCCATCGGGGCGACATTCGCGGCATGTACGTCATGGGAGAGAATCCCGCCATGTCGGACCCCAACCTGCACCACGCCCGGGCGGCGCTTGCCCGCCTGCAACACTTGGTGGTGCAGGACATTTTCTTCACGGAAACCTGTGGTTTCGCCGATGTCGTTCTGCCGGCGTCGGCGTTCGCGGAGAAAACCGGCACGTTCACCAACACCGACCGACGGGTGCAGCTAGGGCGCCAGGCGCTTACGCCGCCGGGAGAAGCGCGCCAGGACCTGTGGATTATCCAGGAACTGGCCCGCCGCCTCGGCCTGGACTGGAACTATGACGGGCCGCAGGCCGTGTTCGAGGAAATCCGGCAAGCCGTGCCGAGCATGGCGGGCATCACCTGGCAACGCCTAGAGCAGGAGGATTCACTGACCTACCCGCTGTTGCAGGAGGGCGAACCGGGCGAGCCGGTCATCTTCAAGGACGGGGTTTTCCCCACGGATGACGGCAAGGGGCGTTTCGTCGCGGCCGACTACGCAGAGTCCGCCGAGTTGCCCGACGACGCCTATCCCTTCATTTTCATGACGGGGCGACAACTGGAGCACTGGCACACCGGCACCATGACGCGCAATTCCCGGGTGCTGAACGCGCTTGAACCCGTGCCCCACGTCCTGGTCAACCCGAAAGACCTGGCCCGCATGGGACTGGAATCGGGAGACCGGCTGTCGCTGGAATCCCGCCGCGGCGGCGTGACCGCCGCCGCCCGGGCCGATGAAGGACTGCAACCCGGCGTGGTGATGATGCCGTTCACGTACCGCGAGGCGGCGGCCAACCTGCTGACCAACGATGCGCTGGACCCCTCCGGCAAAATTCCCGAGTTCAAGTTCTGCGCGGTGCGGCTGGGCAAGGTCGGTGCGGCGCAACCGGCCAAAGACGGCGAGACCCGGAGCGCTTCCGCCGCCGCTTAGAACTTCGCGGCCCACTGGCTTGTTCTTTTGCGCGATAACTCCTGGCTTGTCTGTTTTCCGTTATGCGTCGCTGGCCCGCCTCGTTCGGTCGGTCGATGTACTGCATGTACACCTCCCGCCCGCACTCATTGCCCGGCTCGCCTTCCAGAAAACATCCGTCGCCAGGCGGAGTTGTTGGCGCCACTCCCTTACCGCAGTCGGCGTATTACATATACGCCTCCCTTGTGCGGTCGTGTGCCGCCGCGTTCTCACGCAAAACTCCGTCGCCAGGCATTCGGGCGTGCGTTTGCGCGTTCTCGCACGCAGTTTCGGCGCGGGGGCGGCGGGTGGCATCTGCACGGCTGCCGCAGGCAAATCCCCGTGGGTAAAGCCCTCAGCGGCGCTGAAACGGCACGGAAGCGGCGCGCGCCGCGCCGCTTGTGCGAAATCCTTGCGCTAGGACCTCGGTTGCGTACCGCCGCGAGGGTTGTCGCCTACTTGACGGTGATCGTGATTTGTTCCGAGATGACGGCGGGCTCGTGGGGAATGTGCGCGAAGTCCCCCAACAGGAGTTGCAACTGGTAGGCGCCGGCCGGCAGGTCCAAGGTGGTTTCCGTCTGCCCCTTGCCGAAGTGCCGATGGCTCTCGTCGTTGATGATCGGCAGGTTCAGGGAGGGCGTCGCCGCGTTGATCAGCAGGTGGTGATGCCCGGTGTTCTCGTGCCGGACGCCCGCCGGCGCGACCCCCATGTTCTTCAGCCCAAACCGCACGGTGACCGGGCCGGACAACACGGCGCCGTCCCCGGGCGAGATAAAATACAACTCGGCGTTAGCGGGAGCGGGCGTGCGCGCCGCCGCGGCCGCCGTGAGAGCGATAAGTGCAAGACCAGGGAAAATACGCTTGTGCATAGTTTGTCGCCTCTATCTATTGTGGGTTGCCCGGTACATCCAGCAACATTTTACCCGAAACCGCCTTTACTTGCGCCGCCGCGGCGCGGGCCGGCGCCGGGTTGCGTCCGCCGCGGTTCGCCCGGCCACTCGCCGGCCGGGACAGCGACAACCCTCGCCCCGCCGCTCGCCCGCAACAAACTCGCCGCTGCCCGCCGCGCCAAAATCACCGCCGCCCCGCCGCCTGCTGCGCCAAGATTGCCGCCTCTCGACTGTGCCGGGTCCCGCTTGCCGGCATCGGGTCGCGTCTGTCTCGGGCTCGCCCGGCCATTCGCCGTCCGGTGCGGCGACGCTCCCCGCATTACCGCCGCCTCGCCTCGCCGTTGCCCGCCGCACCGCCGGTCGGTTTCGGGTAAAATGTTGCTGGATGTA
>CAZDXS010000108.1:0-3416 GCA_964509455.1 uncultured Enterobacteriaceae bacterium
GCCAAACGCCGGGCCCCCGGTAAAAAACGGGTGAACAAATACGACGGACTGGGCAAGCACCTGGAAAAACAACAGGATGCAACCGTGACGCTGACGTTCGGTGAAATCGAGGCGGTGCTGGGATTCCCCCTGCCGGACAGCGCGGCGAAGCACTCGAGCTGGTGGGCGAACAGCGTCAATCTGGGACAAGGAAAAGCCTGGATCGCCCGGGGCTGGCGCGTGAAAAACGCCGACCTGGCGGAAAGACAGGTGGTTTTCCACCGCGCCGATGCCGACAGCGACCGCCGCCGCAGCCCTGTCAAACGCCGGCGCCGCAGTAAAAAACGGGTAAACAAGTACGACGTGCTGGGCAAGCACTTGGACAAGCAAATGGATTCATCCGTTACGCTGACCTTCGGCGAAATCGAGGAGGTGCTGGGGTTCTCCCTGCCGGACAGCGCGGCGAAACATCCGGGCTGGTGGGCGAACAGCGAGAAGACGTCCCAGGGGAAATCCTGGACCGCCCGCGGCTGGCGCACGGAAGGCGCCGACCAGGCCGCCCGGCAGGTCGCTTTTCGCCTCGCCGACAGCAGTCGTCGCCGCAAACGGGTGAACAAGTACGACAAGTTGGGCGAGCATCTCGACAAGCAGACCACCGGCTGGGTGACGTTGCGGTTCAGCCAGATAGAGGAAATCCTGGGGATGCCCCTGCCCAAGAGCGCCTACCAACATTCGTCCTGGTGGGCGAACGGAACCCACAACGGCCAGGGACGGGTCTGGGTTTCCCGGGGCTGGCGCACCGAAAGCGCCGACCCCAGCGTGCGACAGGTTACGTTCCGACGCCTCGGCAGCTCGCGCCTGTAACGGCGCCGCCGGGGGCGGAGCGCCGGGGAGCGGGGAGGGTGCCCCGGCACCCCCGAAAAGTAGTTGCCGGGCGCGGGCCAAACCCGGCAACAAGCCCCTGCGTTCGGCACCGCCGGGAAGCGGGAGGCATCCCGCCCGGCACTCCAGAAAACAGCCGCCGGGCACGACCTGAACCCGGCAACGGGGTTCTGCGTTCGGCATTGGCGCGGGGCCGGCATGGGCGGCGGTGAGGGCAAGCGGTGCCGTTGTCGCCCCGGCGCAAGCAGCGGAACACGAAGCTCCCTTGCCCGACCGGAAGCGATCACGCCAAATCCCCCTTGCCGCGCCGATGAGAAGGAGATACAGGCGCTGGTCGCGGGCTCATCTCCTGTTGCCGGGCTTTGCTTTCTCCGCAGTGGCTGCGATCCGGTCCAGCACCCGCCCAATTTCCGGGTCTATGTCCTGCGGGTCAATATGCGCGGCCATTCTGTGGTAATTCGTCTTTCTCATCAGATTGGATTGCCCTAGTTTCCCATAGAAACGCTTGAACAATGGCTTTAGGAATTCATCGCTGGCCTTGATGTCTTCCCCCCAAGGCGCCGACTTTCCCAGTGTTGACAGCGCTTGTTCCATTTCCTTTATGCTTTCCTGCATACAAGTTCGCCAGGCATTTGCGAATAACGCTCCCACATGTTCAGCGCCGCCAGCGGCGGCAAATTCCACCAGGACTTGGGGGAGACACAGGTAGTTTTCGATTTCCCGGCGGCGCCACTGGTATTGTTCCAGATGGGGGTCTTCCATCAAGGTTTTCTCCAGCCGGTCGTAAATGGCAATTCCCACCAGATCAGGCATGGCTTCGCGCAACCCATGGAAGTGTTCCCACGCTCTTTCCGGTCGATTGGTGACGGGATGCATGTAAGGCGCATCCAAGTACTTGACCGCCGGATGCTCCAGCCGCCGCGCCAGTTGTTGCAGTATAGACAGATCCGTCGATCCTTCCAGATACAGCACCCACCCCCTTTCCTCTGCTTGCAGGTAATCCTCAAAACCTATTTCTTTCAGAGCCTTGGCGACCTGGCTACCGCGGTTGTCAATGCGATGCGGTTTGCCAACGAAAGCGATCAACATGTCGCGGTCGGCCGCCTCGTTGAGCAACACTTCCGAGTGGCTGGCGGCAATGATCTGGCCACCGGTGTTCTCCGCTGTTTCGTCCAACACCTTGTACACCTGCCGCTGGCGCAGGATTTCCAGGTGCGCGTCCGGCTCATCCAGCAACATGACGGCGCCGGGGTTAGCAGTCATAAAAGCAAGCAACAGCAGGACCTGTTGCTGTCCCCGACCGCTGGCCGACAAGTCAAGACGTACCCCTTTTTTGTTGCAGTATGTCATGGTCACTTCGCCCCGCTCTGCGATGTATTGGGGCACATCCAGGCGAGCGCCAAACATGGCGTCCACGCGCTGGGCAATATCTTTCCATTTGGCTTCGCCATCTTCGCTGTCGATGACCTGGTAGCACAAGTTCCGCAACACTTCTGCCGTGCGCCCCTCGCCCAAGCGCACGTCAATGGCGCCCCGCTCCAGCCGCACCTCGTTGGCCGCCAGCCCCGACATGGGCGGCAGGTACGCGATGCGGGCATCTTTCGCTTCTTGCGGCACAGCCATGTACTGCCCGTCTTTTTGTCGTAAGGGGCGGCAATGGAAAGACTCCGCATTGACGTAGTCGAATTCCATCCCGCAAGACCAGGCGGAGCTGTCGACTTGAATTTCAATGCGGATATTCTTGGTTGTCGTCTTTCCGTCGGTGCGACTGCCGCTACGGGTACGCAGATCGCGCCAAAGCAGGTTGGCGGCCGGCACAGGGACGGTGAGCAAGTCGCGTCTGTTGATGGTGATGCCCGGTCGTTTTGCCGGTGGCTTGCCGGGGCCGCGCTTCTCCAGCCAACGTTTTACGCCGATGTCCCAGAGGGCGAGGGCCTGCAGGGCCGTTGTCTTGCCGGAGTTATTGGGGCCAACAAACAGCACCCGCTTGCCCAGTTCGATCTCGACGTCATCCAACGTCTTGAAGTTGCGGATGACCAGGCGAGTCAACATGGGAGCCCCCAATGCCTGCGGCCGCGGGCCGCTTTGCCGCTTGTTTTCGTCATACTCTTACCGTTGCGAATTCATGGATGCAGTCTGTTCCCAAACAAGCCGGACACACAGGTTGGTTGTGCCAGCATAAACGGGGAGCTTCTAACAAGCCAGCGTTTTTTGTTGCTAGGTCGTCTGTCAAATCCTTGCCCTCCACCCCGTGGCAGGCACGGCGCTCACTTTCGCTCGCGCCCAGAGAGACGCCGCGCTTCACTGCCGCCGCGCCTGCGCGGCAGGCGCCTGCGCCGCCGGCGCGCGTTTCTTGTCGACGTACGCGATTTTCCGCTCTTGCAACGAATAGGCATCCTCATCCAGTTGCGCCGCGTCCCGAAACAAGTCGCCCGGCGCCAGTCCGAGGCGCTCCCACAGCCGCCGCATCGCCGCCGGGTGGGACTCGACCTCCCCGTCGGCGAGGATGTGCCTCACCTCCATCCCCAGCCCGACTAACTCACGCGCCACCAGGA
>CAZDXS010000109.1:0-7466 GCA_964509455.1 uncultured Enterobacteriaceae bacterium
CCGTGCGGCCCGGCACAACCCATACTCCGACATCACCGGCGCATTGCTGGCGGGCGGCGCGGACGCGAACGCCAGGGATGAAAGCGGCGAAACCCCGCTTCACCGGGCGGTGGCGCACAACAAGAACCCCGCCGTCATTGAAATGCTGTTGCGCGCCGGCGCCGACGCCAACGCCAGGGCCGATAACGGCTGGACCCCGCTCCACCAGGCGGCAGTACACAACAAGTCCCTCGCAGTCATCCGGGTGCTGTTGGCCGCCGGCACCGACATAAACGCCCAAGCGGAAGACGGCGCAACCCCGCTTCACGCGGCGGCGGTGCATAACGAAAACCACGAAGTCATCCGGGCCTTGTTAGGCGCCGGCGCGGACGTAAACGCCAGGAACGAAAAGGGCTTCGCCCCGCTGTACCTGGCGGCGGTGGACAACAGGAATCCCGCCGTCATCGAAACGTTGCTGGCGGGCGGCGCCGACGCCGCGACCTTGACTCGCAACAAACCGGGCGGCGACCAGGCGCTGAACGCGGCGGACGCCGGAGCGAACGCCGCAGGGGCGCTTCATATTGCGGCAGGGTTTGGCGAACATCCAGAAACCATCCGGGCATTGCTAAGCGCCGGCGCCGACCTGAACGCCGGCAACAGACACGGCGAGACCCCGCTTCACCGGGCGGCCCGGTTTAACGAGCGCCCTGAAATCACCCGGGCCTTGCTGGACGCCGGCGCCGCCGCAAATGCCGCCGCGGCGAACAAGGAAACCCCGCTTCACGCGGCGGCCAGGAACAATAAAAACCCGGCCGTCATCCAGGCGCTGTTAGACGCCGGCGCCGACGTAAGCGCCAGGCAGGCAGCCACCGACATGACCCCGCTTCACCTGGCGGCGTACTACAACGAACACCCTGAAATCATCCAGGCGTTGTTGGGCGGCGGCGCAGATGTGAGCGTCATGGACAAGCACCATCGCGGCGCACCGCTTCACCTGGCGGCCCTGAACAACGAAAACCCCGCCGTCATCCGGGCCTTGCTGGCGAGCGGCGCGGAGGTGAACGTTGAGACTAAATATAATTACAGCACCCCGCTTCACTGGGCGGCGGCGCACAACGAAAACCCCGCCGTCATCCAGGCGTTGCTGGACGGCGGCGCGGCCGTGAACGGCAAGCACGAAACCCCGCTCCACGGGGCGGCGCGACACGGGAAAAACCCCGCCGTATTCGCAACGTTGTTAGGCGCCGGCGCCGACGTGAACGCCAGGCAGCTCTATGCCGACAGAACCCCGTTGCACGAGGCGGCCGAATACAGCAAGCATCCTGTTGCCGTCCGGGCGTTGTTGGACGGCGGCGCCGACCTGCGCGCCAAGGATGAATACGGCAGCACCCCGCTTGACGTCGCGGCCATGCGCGGCGAACATCCTGAAATCATCCAGGCGTTGCTGGACGGCGGCGCGGATGTACACGCCCGTACAGAACATGGCAGCACCCTGCTTCACCTGGCGGCCCTGCATAACGACAATACGGATGTGATACGGGCGCTGTTGGCCGCCGGCGCTGAAGTGCGCGTCAGGGATGACGGCGGCAGAACCCCGTTGCACGCGGCAGCGGCCAAATACGCCGGACCTGCTGAATTCATCACGGTGCTGTTGGCCGCCGGCGCCGAGGCGAGCGCCAGGGACAACCAGGGCGCAACCCCGCTTCACGCGGCGGCAGTGCATAACAAGACCCCCGAAATCATCCAGGCGTTGCTGGACGGCGGCGCCGACGCAAACGCCGGGGACAAGAAGGGGGCGACCCCGCTTCACTATGCGGCTGAGCACAACGCCCCCGAAATCATCCAGGCGTTGCGGGACGGCGGCGCCGACGTCAACGCCCGGAATAAATACGGCCATACCCCGTTGCACGATGCGACAAGGCGCAATACTGCCCCGGCGACCAGCAAAGCGTTGTTAGACGCCGGTGCGAACTTAAATGCCGTGGATAAAAACGGTAAAACCCCGCTGCACGCGGCGGTAATGAACAAAAACCCCGCAATCCTCGAGACATTGTTGGCCGTCGGCGCCGCCGTGGACGCCAGGAACAAACATGGCGAGACCCCGCTCCACCGAGCGGCGACAAATCGCAATTCGCACGAACTCGTCCTGGCGCTGTTAGGCGCCGGCGCCGATGTGAACGCCAGGGATGGCTACGGCGAAACCCCGCTTCACCTAGCGGCGTGGAAGAACAAAAATCCCGCAGTTATACAAACGCTGTTAGACGCCGGCGCGAACGTAAATGCCGCGGATAAAAACGGCAAAACCCCGCTGCACGCGGCGATAATGAACAAAAACCCCGCAATCCTCGAAACATTGTTGGCCGCCGGCGCCGCCGTGGACGCCCGGAACAAACATGGCGAGACCCCGCTTCACCGGGCGGCCCGGTACAACGAAAGCCCCGAAGTCATCCGAGTGTTGTTAGGCGCCGGCGCCGCCGTAAACACCAGGAACAAAGAAAGCAACACCCCATTGCACACGGCGGCAACGAACAAAAAATCCGCAATCCTCGAAACACTGTTGGCCGCCGGCGCCGATGCGAACGCCAGGAACGCAGAGGGCGAAACCGCACTCCACCGGGCGGCATGGCATAACGAAAATCCCGCAATTATTCGGGCGCTGTTGACCGCCGGCGCACAGGCGAACGCCGGGGACAACCAGGGCGCAACTGCGCTTCACCGGGCGGCCAGTCTTTTTGCCCCCGCCGAGGTCATTCAAGCGTTGCTCTCCGGCGGCGCAGAGATAAACGCCGGGGACAAAGACGATGCGACCCCGCTTCATTACGCGGCAAAAAATCGCCACTCGCTCAAGCTCACCGAGGCGTTGTTAGGCGCCGGTGCGGAGTTGAACGCCCCAAACAAAAACGGTGAAACGCCGCTTCACTGGGCGGCGACACACAACAAAAACCCCGGCGTAATGGAAATTCTGCTGGCCGCCGGCTCCGACGTGGACGCCCGGAACAAACATGGCGAGACCCCGCTTCACCAGGCGGCCGCGAACAACGAAAATCCCGCATTCAGTCGGGCGTTGTTGGCCGCCGGCGCCGCCGCCGACGCCAGGAGCAAAAAGGGCTTCACCCCGCTGTACCTGGCGGCAATAGACAACAGGAACCCCGAGGTCATCGAAATGTTGTTGAACGCCGACGCAAACGGAGAAGTTGCAGGCGAATCCCGCGACGAACCGCCGCCCCGGGCGGCGCCGACCCGCGAAACCCCGGTCGCCCGCCAGGCGTTGGCGGCGGATGCCGACGCCGCCGGGCCGCTTCACGCGGCGGCAGGGTTCTGCGAGCATCCCGAAACCATTCAGACCTTGTTAGGCGCCGGCGCGGACGTGCATGCCGAAAACATGCATGACGAAACGCCGCTTCACCGGGCGGCAAGGTTCAGCAGACAACCGGCCGTTATCCGGGCCTTGCTGGAGGCCGGGGCAAACCTGAACGCCGAAGATGCGGACGGACAGCATCCGCTTCACACGGCGGCAGGGTTCAACAAGAATCCCGCCGTCGTCCGGGCGCTGTTGAATACCGGCGCCGACGTGAATGTCAGAACAAAAGACGGCTGGACCCCGCTTCACCGGGCGGCGGCGCACAGCGAAAACCCCGCAGTCATCAAGGCGCTGTTAGGCGCCGGCGCGGACGTGAACGCCAAGAGCGGATACAGCAACAGCGCCCCGCTTCACTGGGCGGCGGTGCACAGCGAAAACCCCGCCGTCATACAGGCGTTGCTGGACGGCGGCGCGGACGCAAACGCCCCGGACAGCGATGGCTTCCCCCCGTTGTACTGGGCGGTGGCATACTACAAAAACCCCGTCGCCGCCGAAGTGCTGTTGGCCGCCGGCGCCGCCGTGGACGCCAGGAACAAACATGGCGAGACCCCGCTTCATCATGCGGTATTGTGGTTGCAAGAAGACCCGGAAAGCTACAACCCGCCGCCCGCGCACGACCGCTTCTCCAAAATCATAGAAGCATTGCTGGCGGGAGGCGCCGACGCCAACGCCGCGAATAAAGAGGGCCGTACCCCGCTTCATTATGCGGTAGCGAACGGCAGACGCCCCGAAGTCATCCAGACGTTGCTGGACGGCGGCGCCGACGTGAGCGCCATAGACCTGCGCGGCAACACCCCGCTTCACACGGCGGGAGAAATGCGCAATACCCTGCCCGCAACCATCCAGGCGTTGTTAGCCGCCGGCGCAGACCCACACGCCCGAAATAAAAAGGGCGCAACCCCGCTTCACGAGGCGGCAAGGCATAACACCGCGGCCGCAGTCGTCCAAGCGTTGCTGGACGGCGGAGCGGATGCGGACGCGAGAGATGAAGACGGCAAAACCCCGCTTGAGGCGGCGCGGGCGCGAAAAAGCCGGCGGGCGGGGGAGATAGTGAACGTTCTGGAGGCGGCCGGGCGGTAGATGCGCTCAGGTCGCCGCGACAAAAAGCTACTTCCCACGGATTTGCCTGTATAGTTTCCCTTTGCCGTGCGCCCGGGAGAGAAGCGAATGAATGTCTGGCGATTGCTGGTTCTTGGCGGGCTGGCCCTGGCAGCGACCGCGGCGCCGGGCCAGGCGGCCCAGAAAGAAGCCGCGGTCGCAGGACAACCGGCGGCGGAAGCCCGGCGGAGCGCAACAAGCGCCCAGAAGTCGCTCCCCAGGGCGGCGCCCGATGCACTTCTCGCCGCGCTGAAAGAAAACGGCGAGGTTGCTGCCGACAGCGTAACGGAGCTAATCGCACGGGGCGCAGACGTGCATGCCGCGGATGCGCACGGTTGGACCCCGCTTTACTGGGCGGCGGCGTACAACAGGAACAACGAGGTCTTCGAAGCGTTGTTGGCCGCCGGCGCGGAGGTGAACGCCAGGGATGAAAGGGGCGCAACGCCGCTCCACCTAGCGGCGGGATACAACAAACGCCCCGCAGTCTTCGAGACGCTGTTGGCCGCCGGCGCCGACATCAACGCCGTGGATAAAAGCGGCGACGTTCCGCTTCACCAGGCGGCGGCGCATAACACCCCCGAAATCATTCGAGTACTGTTGACCAGCGGCGCAGATGTGGATGCGCAAAGCGGATTCCTGGGCAGGACCCCGCTTCACGATGCGGCAATGTCAAACGAAAACCCCGCGGCTATTCATGCCTTGTTAGGCGCCGGCGCCGACGCCAACGCCGGGAGCGACAATGGTCAAACCCCGCTTCACCAAGCGGCATGGGCGAACAAAAATCCTGCCGTCGTCGATGCACTGTTGTCTGCCGGCGCGGAGGTGAGCGCGAAAGATGCAAGCGGCGAAACCCCGCTTCACCAGGCGGCAGGGCGCGCCCCCGCAATTGTCAAGGCGCTGTTGGCCGCCAGCGCCGACGTCAACGCCAAAGACAACGACGGCGAGACCCCCCTTCACGAGGCGGCGACGCGCAACACCCCGCCCGAAACCATCCAGACGTTGTTGGCCGCCGGCGCCGACGCAAACGCCAAAGCCGAAAACGGCTGGACCCCGCTCCATTATGCGGCAAAAAATGACGAACATCCCAACGCCGCAGTCGTCAGGGCGCTGTTGGCCGGCGGCGCGAAAGCAAGCGCCGCAGATGAGGACAGCGGCGAAACCCCGCTTCACCAGGCGGGGACATACAACAGAAACCCCGCAGTATTCGAAGCGCTGGCGGCCGCCGGCGCCGATGTGCGCACCCAAAATAAAGAGGGCGAAACCCCGCTTCACCAGGCGGCGGCGCACAACAGAACCCCCGCAGTCATCCAGGCGTTGCTGGATGCCGGCGCCGACGCAAATGCCCAGGACCCAGAGGGCAACGCCCCGCTTCACCAAGCGGCCCGGTTTGGCCAATACCCTGGAATTATCCAGGCGTTGCTTGACGGCGGCGCACACATAAACGCCCGGAACAACGAAGGCGCGACGCCGCTTCACCATGCGGCAAAAAACCACTTCGCGACAAGGATCATCGATGCCTTGCTGAGCGGCGACGCAGACGTAAACGCCCGGAATGAAAACGGCGACACCCCGCTCCACCTCGCAATGCCTTTTAAAAACCGCCTCCCAATCATAGAAATCCTGTTGGCCGCCGGCGCCGCCGCGAACGCTGAAAATGAAAACGGCGACACCCCGCTTCACCGGGCGGCCCTGGACAACGAACTCCCGGAAACCATCCGGGCGTTGTTAGCCGCCGGCGCCGACGCGAACGCCGGGAATAAAAACGGCTTCACCCCGCTGTACCTGGCAGCAATAGACAACAGGAACCTCGCGGTCATCAACATGCTGCTGCCCGGCGGCGCGGGCGGGGAGGGCATAAACGAAGCCGGCGAAGCGCCGCCGCGGCGGGAGGCGCCGGTGCGCGAAAACCCGGTCGTTGGCCGGGCGCTGGCGGCGGCCGCCGCAAACGCCAGCGCCACAGGCCCGCTTCACGCGGCGGCGACATTCAGCGAACGCCCCGAAACCATCCGGGCGCTGCTGGCCGGCGGCGCAAACCCGGACGCCGGGAACAAGCACGGCGAAACCCCGCTTCACCGGGCGGCCAGGGTTAACAAGCGCCCGGAAATCATTCAGACGTTGTTGGCCGCCGGGGCAAACCTGAACGCGCTGGACGACGACGGGCTGACCCCGCTTCACGCGGCGGCGGAGGTAAGCAAGCATCCTGCCGTCGTCCAGGCGTTGTTAGGCGCCGGGGCGAACGCAAACGCCCGGGATGAAGAGGGCAACGCTCCGCTTCACCGGGCGGCCAGGTTTAACGAACACCCGGAAATCATCCAGGTGTTGTTGGACAGAGGCGCCGACGCGAACGCCATAAACGGCAACAATGGCTGGACCCCGCTCCACCGGGCGGCCTGGGGCAACAAGAACCCTGCGGTCATTCGGGCGCTGTTGGGCGGCGGCGCAGAAGTGAACGCCGTCGACAGCAATATTGGCGGAACCCCTCTTCACCGAGCGGCCTGGGGCAATGAAAACCCCGCAGTCATCCGGGCGTTGTTGGACGGCGGCGCCGACATAAACGCCCGAAATGAAAACGGCGAGACCCCGCTCCACCTGGCGGCGGCATTTAACCAGCGCCCCGCCGTCTCCGAAGCGTTGTTGGGCGGCGGCGCCGATGCGAATGCGCAAACAGACAATGAATCCACCCCGTTGCACTTTGCGGCAAACCACAACCCATCCCTCGGAGTCACCAAAGCGTTGCTCGCCGCCGGCGCCAATGTGAACGCCGAACGCCAGGATCTGGGCGGAACCCCGCTCCACAATGCAGTAGGGTTTAGCGAGAATCCCGAAATCATCCAGGCGTTGCTGGACGCCGGCGCCGACGTGAGCGCCATAGACATACGCGGCAACACCCCGCTTCACACGGCGGGAGAAATGCGCAATACCCTGCCCGCAACCATCCAGGCGTTGCACGCCGCCGGCGCAGACCCACACGCCCGAAATAAAAAGGGCGCAACCCCGCTTCACGAGGCGGCAAGGCATAACACCGCGG
>CAZDXS010000110.1:0-8677 GCA_964509455.1 uncultured Enterobacteriaceae bacterium
GGGGGGGGGGGGGGGGGACGGCAAGCCCACGGCAACGGGCTACAGCCGCCATGCAGTGAGGCGGCCGTTGCCGGCCCGACAGCGTTGTCGTCGGGCACCAAAGGGTTACGCAAGCACGTTGAAAACGCCGTCTCTCCCATAACGCCCCCATAGTAGCAAAACGGCGGCTCGAATGCAAAGTGTAATGCGCGGAACCACAGGGCATGGGACAAAAATCTGCCCCATACGTTCAGACGCCGCTATGCGCAACGAATTCCCGGCGCGGGAATTTTGCGCCAGAGCGCGGCGCTGTGTGTAGTGAAGTCCTGGCACGGGCTTTTGCGCTGGAACGCGGCGGCGCACGGCTGAACAAAAGAGGCGTATGTGCAATACGCCGACCGCTGTGAAAGAGCAGCGCCAACAACTCCGCCTGGCGACGGGCTTTTGCGTGAGAGCGCGGCGCCGTATGCAACGAACAAGGGAAGTATAAACACAGTACATTGACCGCAATGAGCGAACACAGCAACAAAGTTATCGCGTAAAAGAACCAGCCAGAAGCCGGCGATGCATAACGGAAAACAGACAAGCCAAGAGTGGTACAATTGCCTGTTTTTCCGTAGGCAACAACAAGCAATGAACACCAACAAGGGCAACAAGGTACTGGTACTGGCGGGCGACGGGGTCGGCCCGGAGATTATGGCGCAGGCGGAGAAAGTCCTGGCGACCCTGGCGCAGGCGCATGGGCTGGACCTCGCCATCGAGCGCGCCTTGGTGGGCGGCGCGGCGTATGACGAACACGGGACGCCGTTGCCGGAGCAGACCCTGCGGCTGGCCCGGGAAAGCGACGCCGTGTTGCTCGGCGCCGTGGGCGGCCCCCGGTGGGACTCGTTAGAGCGCGACTTGCGCCCGGAGCGCGGCGCGTTGTTGCCCCTGCGGGCTGAGCTTTGCCTGTTTGCCAACCTGCGCCCGGCGTTCACCTACCCGCAACTGGCGGAGGCCGCGTCCCTGAAAGCGGAGCTGGTCAGCGGCTTGGACATCATGATCGTGCGCGAGCTGACCGGCGGCATTTATTTCGGCGAGCCCCGGGGCATCGCCGCCACGGCGGCGGGAGAGCGGGAAGGCGTCAACACGTTGCGTTACACGGAAACGGAAATTCGTCGCATCGCCCACACGGCCTTCGCCGTCGCCATGGAGCGGAACAAGCGGCTGTGCTCCGTTGACAAGGAGAACGTGCTGGAGGCAACGCAACTGTGGCGCGAAGTCGTGACCGACGTGGGCCGGGAGTACCCCGAGGTGCAGTTGCAACACATGTACGTTGACAGCGCCGCCATGCAACTGGTGCGCGCGCCGAAGCAGTTTGACGTCATCGTAACCACCAACATGTTCGGCGACATCCTGTCCGACCTCGCCGCCATGCTGAGCGGCTCCATAGGCATGTTGCCGTCGGCTTCGCTGGACGCGCACGGCAAGGGGATGTACGAACCGGTGCATGGCTCGGCGCCGGACATCGCCGGGCGGGACCTGGCCAATCCCCTGGCGATGATACTGTCCGCGGCGCTGATGTTGCGCTATTCCCTGTCCCGGCCCGACCTGGCGGACCGGGTTGAGCGGGCGGTGCAGGCAGTGCTGGCGCACGGCCTCAGGACCGCGGACATCCATACCGCCGGCACGGAAAAAGTTTCCACGACGGCCATGGGCGATGCGGTGGCGGCCGCCCTGGCGCAGGATTGACGCCCGGCGGCGCGCGCCAGGCAAGCAAAGACGCCTGTGCACGTTGACATAATCCCCCGCATATCAGAAAATCCGCCGTGTTGTTCGTTGCAGGCTTCGCTCCTGCGAGCAGGAGCGAAGTTGGCGCAGGCCTGCCGGTGCACGCGGAAACATAACGACGCCCGTCCATTCTTGCGGTTGCCGGGGCAGGCGGGCCCGGCGGCATTGACCGCCTCGCACAACGTCATTGACGCATCAACGTAATGGTAAATTCCGATAAGAAAGTCAACGTGGCGGTGGTGGGAGCCACGGGAGAGGTTGGCGGATCCATGCTGACGATCCTGGCGGAGCGGGATTTTCCAGTCAACGAGGTGCGCGCCGTCGCCAGCAGCCGCTCCGCCGGCAACACGGTGGCGTTCGGGGACGCGGAGCTGGAGGTGCAAGACCTTGCGTCTTTTGACTTTTCCGACAGCGACATCTGCCTGTTCTCGCCGGGCGCCGCCGTTTCCGAAATACATGCCCCCCGGGCCGCGGCGGCGGGCGCGGTGGTCATCGACAACACCTCCCGGTTTCGCCGCGAGGACGACGTGCCGCTGGTGGTGCCGGAGGTGAACCCGGGCGCCCTGGCGCAATACCGGCAACGCGGCATTATCGCCAACCCGAACTGCTCAACCATACAAATGGTGATGGCGATAAAGCCCATTTACGACGCCGTCGGCATCGAGCGCATCAACGTCGCCACCTACCAGGCGGTCTCCGGCAAGGGTAAAAAGGCGATAACGGAGTTGGAAGAGCAAACGGCCGCCCTGTTCAACGGCAGGCCGGCGACGCCCACGGAGCATCCCCGGCAAACGGCGTTCAACGTGTTGCCGCAGATCGATGCGTTCCAGGACAACGGCTACACCCGGGAGGAGA
Organism: uncultured Enterobacteriaceae bacterium; assembly: GCA_964509455.1. Lineage (GTDB taxonomy): Bacteria > Pseudomonadota > Gammaproteobacteria > Eutrophobiales > Eutrophobiaceae > JAAXHV01. The sequence continues at coordinate 2,605 of CAZDXS010000110.1, forward strand.
TGAAAATGGTCTGGGAGACGCAAAAAATTCTGGATGATCCTGCGTTGAAAGTGAACCCCACGTGCGCTCGCGTACCGGTTTTTTACGGTCATTCCGAGGCGGTGCACGTGGAGACGAAACAGAAGATAGCCGTTGCCGATGTGCGCGCCCTGCTCACCGATTTCCCCGGCGTGACGGTCATAGATGAGCATGAAGACGGCGGATATCCCACTGCCGTGACCGAGGCCGCCGGGAACAACCCGGTTTTCGTCGGACGGATTCGAGAAGATATTTCCCACCCGCGCGGCATCAATTTCTGGGTGGTGTCCGACAACATAAGGAAAGGCGCCGCGTTGAACAGCGTGCAGATCGCAGAGCTCCTGCTGGAGCGCTATTTATGAACCGGCGGAAGCACTCCTTGTTCGTTGCCGCTTGCGTCGGCCGCGGCTCGGTCGGCCGCGTCCGGCGCACGGCGGGCAAAGGCCCGGCGTTGTTGCCGGTCCTGGTCCTGGCGCCGGCCCTGGCCCTAGTCCTGGCGCCCGCGACTAACGCCGCCGCCCCAGACGCCCGGGGCCAGGCCGTCGTCACGGCCCCGGACGGCGGCCGCTACGGGCCGATGACCCCGTCGGACGCCCTGTGGTCCATAGCCAACCGGTTGCGCCCGGACAACTCCGTAACGGTGCAACAGATGATGCTGGCGCTGGTGCGGGCAAACCCGCAGGCGTTTGTCGGCTCCAACATCAACAACCTGAAAAAAGGCGCAGTCCTGCGCCTGCCGGACGCGGCCGAGATGCGGGCCCTGTCAGCGCAGGAAGCCGTGCTGGAGGTGGCCGCCCAGAACAATGCCTGGCGCATCGCCCAGGGATATGCGCCGGTCCCGGCAACGGCGCAGGACGCGGCGGTCCCGGCAATAGCGCAGGACGCGGCGGCCGCCGCCCAAGGCTATGTGTTGACCCCGGCAACGGCGCCGGACGCGCCGGCGGCCGCCGCGGCAACGAACGGCATTGCGGCCGGCGCGGTACCGCGCCCGGCGAACGCAGCAGACCGGCGAATTACAGAAGTCACAGTCGCGGTTGCGCCGAAAGCAACCGCCGGGTTCGCGGAAAGCCCGCACGCCGCGCCCGGCGCGAGCCGCCAACCGCAACGGCAGGTGGAAACAGCGAGCCACAAGGTGGTCGCCGCCGCGCCCGCACCGGAGCCGCAATCCGACCTGCTGGAGCGGGGCCGGGCGGTTTTCCAGCGGCTGGCCGCTTGGTTCATGGAAGACGCGGCCCCTTGGTTCGCAGAAGTTGCAACGCCCTGGCTGAAAGACCGCCAGGGGCAACTTGCCGGCGTGCTGGGAAGCATTGCGGCGCTGGCGGTGCTGTGCCTGTTGCCGGGGATCCGGCAACGACCCGGTGCGCCTGCCGGGCAGGAATTCATCGACGTGGGCCCGGCGGACGTCCCCACTGCGGCCGCGGCCGCAGACGAACCTTTTGAAGCGCCGCGCATCGACGACTCGGCGGCGGTGCGCCCCGACGATCCGGAAGCGCCTCGCATCGACGACCCAGAGACGCCGCGCCCCGGCGACTCGGCCGCACCGCGCATCGGCGCCACGGGGGCGGTGCGCCCCAGCGACTCGGAAGCGCCGCGGAGCGGCGCCTCGGCGGCGGCGCACCCCGACGGCCCGGAGACGCCGCGCCCCGGCGACCCAGAAGTACCGCAGGAAGAAGAGGATTCCCACGAAGAGGAGGCCGATAATCTGGTGGAAAACAAGCTGGAGCTCGCCAGGGCTTATTTTGAGCTGGGCGATACGGAGAACGTGCGCGAACTGTTGCAAGAAGTCCTGGATGAGGGGGACGGCGACCAACAAGAGCGGGCCCGGCAGTTGCTGGCGCAGGTGTAGGCTGAAATGTTGGCGGCGATGTTGGCGGCGCGCGCCGCGGCGGGCGGGTTTTTTCCCTCCCCGCAACGGCGGCGCCGCCGCGGCCGCCGCGGCCGTTCACGGGACGCCATGAAAATCAGCGCCGGCGTGGAGTATTACGGTTCGCAGTATGCCGGGCGGCAACGGCAACAGCACTCCGCCGCCGGGCAAGGGCGCGTCGAGGCGGCCTTGGCGGCGGTCGCCGACCACTTGGCGCGGGCAACCGGCGCCGGCAAGACGGACGCAGGCGTACAGGCGCTGGGGCGGGCGGGTTTTTTCCCTCCCCGCAACGGCGGCGCCGCGGCCGCCGCGGCCGCCGCGCCTGTTCACGGGGCGCCATGAAAATCAGCGCCGGCGTGGAATATCACGGTTCGCAGTATGCCGGGTGGCAACGGCAACAGCACTCCGCTTCCGTGCAAGAGCGCGTCGAGGACGCCCTGGCGGCGGTCGCCGACCATCCGGTGCGGGTAACCTGCGCCGGCAGGACGGACGCAGGCGTACACGCGCTGGGGCAAGTGATCCATTTTGAAACGGAGGCGGCGCGACAGTCCCATTCCTGGGTCCTGGGCGCCAATACGCAGTTGCCCGGGGACATCAGCATAATATGGGCGCAACCCGCCGCGGCGGATTTTCACGCGCGCTACTCGGCCCTGAGCCGCAGCTACCGCTACCTGATTTTGAACCGCCCGGCGCGCCCCGGGTTGCATCACCTGCGCGTTGCCTGGGAATGTCGGCGCCTGGACGCCGACAGGATGTCCCGGGCGGCCGCGGCGCTGGTGGGAGAGCACGACTTCACCTCGTACCGGGCTGCATCCTGCCAGGCGCACACCGCCGTCAGGAAAGTGACGACCCTGGACGTCAGGCGCTGCGGCGAGTTCATCATCATCTTCATCGAAGCCAACGCCTTTTTGCATCACATGGTGCGCAATATTGTCGGCGTGCTGATGAGCATAGGACTGCGCCGACAAGAGGTGGGCTGGGCGCAGGACGTGCTGGCCGCCCGGGACCGCGCCTGCGGCGGCGTCACCGCTGCGCCCCACGGCCTGTACCTGGCGGAGGTGAAGTATCCTGCTGAATACGCCGTTCCCGTGCGGCGCACCGCCCCTCTTGCCGAGCTGCAATGCCCCGCCGGCGCGTAAGAACGAAGATCTGCGGCATTACCCGCGCCGCCGACGCCGCCGTTGCAGTGGCCGCCGGCGCGGACGCCTTGGGATTCGTGTTCCACCAGGACAGCCCGCGCTTCGTTGCCCCGTCCCTGGCGCGGGAACTGATCGCGCCCCTGCCGCCTTTCCCGTCCCGGGTAGCCCTGTTTGTGAACCCGGCGCGGGACTTCGTCGATGCCGTGCTGGCGGCCGCGCCCTTGGACCTCCTGCAATTTCACGGGGATGAGCCGCCCGATTTCTGCGCCGGTTTTCAACGGCCGTACATCAAGGCCGTCAGGATGCGAGACGGCGTCGACCTGCAGGCGACCTGCCGCCGCTACGCCGCGGCCGCGGCCCTGTTGCTGGACGGTTGCTCCGAAACCGCCTGGGGCGGCGCCGGCGTCAGTTTCGACTGGGATAAAGTCCCCGACAACCTGTCCCGGCCGATTATTCTTGCGGGCGGGCTGACCGCGGACAATGTGCGCGACGCTATTGCCCGGGTCCGGCCCTACGCGGTGGACGTGAGCAGCGGCGTGGAACTTGAGCCGGGGCGCAAGGATAAGGATAAAATAGCCGCGTTCATACGCGAGGCGTCACGTGCTTAATCCATATTGTTCATCACCGCTTGCCCCGGGGCCGAAAGTTCGCAATGCCCTGGCGCGTCCCGGGTCGGCAACGCGCCGGCGCTTGGCATGCACCCCGGGGGCGCCCGGCGCACCCGGAGCGGCAACGCGCCTGGGACCGGCATGCTCCCCGGGAACGGGGGCGCCATGAGTGCGCCCAACACGCCCGAAGCGCCCGGCCGTTTCGGCCCCTACGGCGGCCGCTTTGTGGCGGAGACCCTGATCAAGCCCCTGGATGATCTGACCGCAGCGTACCAGGAGTGCTTTCGCGACCCGGACTTTCTGGCCGAGTTCGACCGCGACATGAAAACTTTCGTGGGACGGCCGTCGCCGCTTTACCACGCCCGCCGCTGGAGCGAGAAAATCGGCGGCGCCCGCATCTACCTGAAGCGGGAAGACCTGAACCACACCGGCGCCCACAAGATCAACAACACGGTGGGCCAGGCCCTGCTGGCCCAGCGCATGGGCAAGACTCGCATCATCGCCGAGACCGGCGCCGGGCAACACGGCGTCGCCACCGCCGCCGCGGCCGCGCGCTTAGGGCTGGAATGCGTGGTCTATATGGGGGAAGAGGACATTCGCCGCCAGGCCCTCAACGTGTTTCGAATGAAGCTGCATGGGGCGGAGGTGGTCGCGGTCCATTCCGGCTCCAGGACCCTGAAAGACGCCATGAACGAGGCCCTGCGGGACTGGGTGAGCAACGTCGACAATACGTTCTACATCATCGGCACCGTGGCGGGGCCGCATCCCTACCCCACGCTGGTGCGGGACTTGCAGGCGGTTATCGGCCGCGAGACCCGGCAACAATGCTTGGAGGAGACGGGGAAACTGCCCGCCGCCCTGGTCGCCTGCGTCGGCGGCGGCTCCAACGCCATTGGGCTGTTTCATCCTTTTCTTGACGATGCGGCGGTGCGCCTGGCGGGCGTGGAAGCCGGCGGCACGAGCCTGGAAAGCGGTCGTCACGCCGCCCCCCTGAGCGCCGGCAAGCCCGGCGTACTGCACGGCAACCGCACCTACCTGGTGATGGACGAACATGGGCAGATCCTGCCGACGCACTCCATTTCCGCGGGGCTGGATTACCCGGGCGTTGGCCCGGAGCACGCCTGGCTGAAAGACAGCGGCCGGGTGGAATACGTAACGGCAAGCGATGACGACGCCATTGCCGCGTTTCACGACTTAACGCGCACGGAAGGCATCATGCCGGCGCTGGAGTCCAGCCACGCCCTGGCCCATGCAGGGCGGATGGCCGTTGCTATGAAGCCGCAGGAGACGCTGGTCGTCAACCTTTCCGGGCGCGGCGACAAGGACATTCAAACGGCGGCGTCCCTGGCGGGGATTACGCTGGCCGGTGACGGCGGCACCGCTTAGCCCGCCGCCCCGCCGCCGTTGCCCGGTGCGGGAAACGGCTTTGTCGGAATAATCCGGGTAACGCCCGCCAACCCGCCGCCTCTTTGCGGCCGCGGCCGGCGGACGGGTCGCCCGGCGCCGAGGATGACGCCCGCGGCGAGCGTTTCAACCGCGCCATCCGGAAAGATTTCGCGGACTGCCGCGAAAACTTGTTGCTCCAAGACGACTTGGGCGAGTTCAATCGTGCCCGGACGGACTGGTTGCCGTTCCACAATGCCGAGCGTCCCCGCGCCGGCGTTGCCTGGGCGCCCCCCGGCTTCCAATGCGCCATGAACCCGGAACAAGGACGTGACAGAACGGCGCCGGGGCGGTATAATGGCCCCATGCTTGTAGAATATCTGCCCATATTGATTTTCCTGGTTGTTGGACTGGGACTGGGCGGCGTACTGTTCGCCGTGGGCCGTTTTTTGGGCCCGCATCGCCCCAACAGCGAAAAGCAATCCGCCTACGAATGCGGTTTCGAGGCATTCGAGGACGCCCGCGCACAGTTTGACGTGCGCTATTACCTGGTCGCTATCCTGTTCATCATCTTCGACCTTGAAATCGCCTTTTTCTTTCCCTGGGCGGTGGCGTTGCGGGACGTGGGAATGGCGGGATTCTGGGCCATGATGCTGTTCCTGGGCGTGCTGGTGGTCGGTTTCGTTTATGAATGGCGCAAGGGCGCCCTGAACTGGGAGTAACTGCAATTAATTCCGAGGAAAAAATCCACCGGCCGGGCATTGTCACCACCACCTTGGACAACCTGGTGAACTGGGCGCGCACGGGCTCTATGTGGCCCATGACGTTCGGCCTCGCCTGTTGCGCCGTCGAGATGATGCACGCCGGCGCCTCGCGCTACGACTTGGACCGGTTCGGCGTTATTTTTCGCCCCAGCCCGCGGCAGTCCGACGTCATGATCGTAGCCGGCACCCTGGTGAACAAGATGGCGCCGGCGTTGCGCAAGGTGTATGACCAGATGCCGGACCCCAAGTGGGTCATCTCCATGGGCTCCTGCGCCAACGGCGGCGGCTACTATCACT
>CAZDXS010000111.1:0-3404 GCA_964509455.1 uncultured Enterobacteriaceae bacterium
CAACGGGGCAATGGGCAACGCATTGCGCCGGGCAGTTCCGGGTCGGCGCAGTCAGGGGCGGGCGGCGCCGGCATCGGGCAAATCCCCCGGAAGCGCCGCCGCTTGCATCCCATGAATAAAAAAAGGATATAATATTTGACGCTATACGCATTATCGTATAAAATAACACTCTTTTTGCCGCCAGTGTGCGCCTCATCAAGGGGGGTGAACACTGGCTTTTCCTGCGGAGGACGCTCATGGCGACCCTGGCTAAAACGCCGCTTCCGGTAGTTCGCGCATTGCGCAAACTGGGCGAAGACATTCGCGACGCCCGGCGCCGGCGGCGCATTCCGACCGAACTCATGGCGCAACGTTGCGGCATCAGCCGCGCGACCCTGCACAGCCTGGAAAGAGGCCGTGCCGGCGTATCCATGGGCGCTTACGCCACGGCGTTGTTCGTGCTGGGGTTGCTTGATTCGCTGGCGGACCTGGCGGATGCGCGCCGGGACCAGGTTGGCCTGGACCTTGCCGACGAGCAGCTCCCGCAACGCATACGCGCCCGGCGCAACGGCTTTTACTGATGTTGCGCGAGGCATGGATCTATGTTGACCTGGACGGTGTCGCCGTCCTAGCAGGGCGTCTGTGGTCGCGGGTGCGCGGCGGCCGGGAAAGCGCGTCATTCCAACACGATGAGTCCTGGTTGCGGCATCCCCAGCGCTTCGCCCTGGAACCGGCGTTGGCGTTGGGCGCCGCGGCGCATCATACGCCGGCGGGGAAAGCATTGTTCGGGGCCCTGGGCGATTCTGCGCCGGACCGGTGGGGACGCATGCTGATGACGCGGGCCGAACGCCAGGCGGCGCACGGCGAGGCGCGCACTACGAGGACGCTGACGGAGCTGGATTACCTGTTGCGGGTAAATGATTTTGCGCGCCAGGGGGCATTGCGCTTTGCCGCCGCGCCCGGCGGCGAGTTTTTGCAGTCCGGTGAACTGGACAGCATTCCGCCCCTGGTTAAACTGCCGCGCCTGCTGTCCCTGAGTGAGCGCGCCGCGGCGGGCGAAGAAAATGAGCAGTTGCAGTTGTTGTTGGCGCCGGGTTCGTCCCTGGGCGGTGCGCGTCCCAAGGCTTCCGTGCTGGACCGGGACCGGGCGCTTGCCATTGCGAAATTTCCCAGGCGTGATGATGCGCTGGATGCGGTGCGCTGGGAAGCGCTGGCGCTGACCTTGGCGAAGCAGGGGGGCATCGCCGTGCCGGACTGGCGGCTGGCGCCGGTTGGCCGGCGCGCGGCCCTGGTTCTGCGGCGCTTTGACCGCAAGGGGGAGAAGCGAACACCTTTTTTATCTGCGATGAGCATGATAGGCGCCGTGGACGGGGAGACGCGAAGTTACCTGGAAATCGCGGACGCCCTGCGCCGCCACGGCGCCAGACCGCAAGACGACCTGCGCGAACTGTGGCGGCGCATAGCGTTCAACGTGCTGATTACCAACACGGACGACCACCTGCGCAACCACGGGTTCTTGTACGCCGGCGCCGGGGGCTGGCGGCTTTCGCCGGCGTACGATCTTAACCCCATGCCGGCAGACCTGGCGCCGCGCTTTCTCACGACGGCGATTGACCACGCGGACGCCGCCGCATCGCTGGAACTGGCCCTGAGCGTGGCGCCGTATTTCGACCTGGAGGAAGACGAGGCGCGGCAACTGGCGCGCGACGTTGCCGCGGCAATCGCCGGCTGGCGCGAGCAGGCGGCCGCCCTGGGGATTGCGCCCGCCGAGATCAAGCGCATGTCGTCGGCGTTTGAACACGCCGAGATGCGAAGCGCCCTGAAGTTGTAGCGCGGTTGTTCTCGCAGGCCGCTACTACGGCTGGGCGCCGTTGCGGGGGCGCCCAGAGTGATGCTTCCCGGCGGCTGGGGTGCGCGCGGCGCGGCCCGGCGCCGCTCCGCAGTCAGCGAGCATGGGAGGTGCGCCCTGAAGTTGTAGCGCGGCTGTTCCCGCAGCTCCGTAGTCGCTGGGCTTGTTGCGGCGGTGTCCAGAGCGATGCGGCCTGGCCGTCACGGTGTGCGGGCGCACGGCGCACCCTGGAGTTGTAGCGCGGCTGTTCCCGCAGGCCGCTACTACGGCTGGGCGCCGTTGCGGGGGCGCCCAGAGCGATGCTTCCCGGCGGTTGGGGCGCGTGCGGCGCGGCCTGGCGCCGCTCCGCAGTCGGCGAGCATGGGAGGTGCGCTCTGGAGTTGTAGCGCGGTTGTTCTCTTAGCTCGTAGTCGCTGGGCTTGTTGCGGCGGCGTCCAGAGTGATGCGCCCCGGCGGTTGGGGCGGTTGGGGCGCGCGCGGCGCGGCCCGGCGCCGCTCCGCAGTCAGCGAGCATGGGAGGTGCGCCCTGAAGTTGTAGCGCGGCGGTTCTCGCAAGGCGCTACGGCTGGGCGCCGTTGCGGAGGCGTCCAGAGTGATGCGTCCCGACTGAGTTGTCGCGAGAATGCCTGGCTCATCAGGCGCTCCCGCACAGCAAGTGCGGGACAAAGCGGTGCCGTTTCGAGTTACTCCCAGCCGGTCGTTGCCCAGCCGCGGGCAAGGGGGCGGGCGCGTGCGTCTCCAGTACCGCAGTACTTGCGCCATCATCGGTCGCCGCATTCGCATCCCGACCGCCGCCATGTTGCCGGGGCGGCATAACGCCATTCATTTCCTATTTTACATAATAAGTATTATGCGAACTGGCGCATGTGGACAATGCGCGGGCTGTTTCGGCTTGCTGTGGGTTTCCAGCGGGTTCTGTTAGGGCTTGCCCGCCTTGTGCGCCTGCGACAACGACATTCCAGAACCCGCCGGCAACGGGAGCCGGAAAGTTTCTACGGAGTTACATGAAAAACAGCGAGGAACCGATTGTTTTTACTTGGAAATGATTGCTGCTTCATGGCGCGTCTTGCCGGCGACATTCAAGATGCCTTTCAGGGCTCGAGGCGTTCAAGCGTCTTCATCCAGCCGTCGAACCCGGCGCACCGCTCGCGCATCTTGTCGATGCCGATTCGCCGGGCGATTGCCGGCCCGTGTTTTGTCTTTTTGTACGAGGTGTTCTTTACCAGTATTCTGGACGGTACCGTGTCGCGGGAGTTATTAATCCGCTCCGGGTTGTTGCCGACTTTTCTGAGAAGGTTCTGCGCCAACTTCACCACGGATTGATCGCCCAACTCTTCGGCAATGGCCGAGGGGTCGGAAAACAGCAACCCCTCGAACTCGTGCATCTGCACGTAAGGAATGAACCTGTATCTGAAACCCGGCTTCACAGCTTCCACCAACCTGTTTTCCAGGGAGGCGCCGGTTTCGTTCTGATGTTTGTCGTTGAAGCCGGAAAAATCGTAGAAAGTGCCGACGCGATCATATTTGTAGAAAAACTCCCTGGTCCAATGCTTGAACTTGTCCACGCTGACATTGC
>CAZDXS010000112.1:0-3551 GCA_964509455.1 uncultured Enterobacteriaceae bacterium
AGGCAACGACCCCGGACAGCGCCCCCAGGCAACGCCCCCAGATGCCGCCATGAGGCGCAGGCCGCAACCAGACCGCGCCGCTCAGTCGGCGTCTTCCTCCCGGGGAACCACGTAGAGAACCAGGCTGTGGTCCTGCAAACGGTAGCCGTGTTGCTCGGCTATCTGCTTTTGCAGCCTTTCGATTTCCTCGTTTTCGAACTCGATGACCTTGCCGGTCTTGATGCAGATCATGTGATCGTGATGGTCGCCGCGGTTCAGCTCAAAGACGGAATGTCCCGAATCGAAGTTGTGACGGACCACCAGCCCGGCCGCCTCGAACTGCGTCAGCACCCGGTATACGGTGGCCAGCCCCACGTCTTCTCCGGCCTGCAACAGGGCCTTGTAAACGTCCTCGGCGCTGAGGTGCTTCTCCGGCGATTCTTCCAGGAACTCCAGTATGCGGATGCGCGGCAGGGTGGCTTTCAGCCCCGCTTCTTTCAAGGACTTACTGCTCATTGTTCAGGGCATCGAAATAAAAACCGAAAATCATTGTGCGGTCGAGTATACTGCACCCCAGATCAGATGTCGCAGAAATTGTGAATGAACAGGATAATATTTTCGTTGTTGGCGCTGTTGTTCTTGGCCGCTTGCAGCCACGACGGCGGCTTCAAGTTGCCGGGCGTGTATCGCATTGACATTCAGCAGGGCAGCGTCATTGAGCAGGACATGTTGCCGCGGCTAAAGCCGGGCATGGACAAGGAGCAGGTAAAATTCATCATGGGCACTCCCGCCATCGTTGACCCGTTTCATCCGGACCGCTGGGAATACGTCTACACCTACTCCAAGGGCGGCGCACCGCGCAAGCAACGGCACGTCACGTTGCGCTTTCAGGACGGCAAGCTGGCGCACCTGGAAGGAGACGTCGTCCCTGGCGAAGAACGCCCCGAAACGCCGGCAAACAAACCCGCCAGGGTGGTTGAGGTGCCCCAGGGGAGCAGGAAGAAACCCAACATGTTCAGCAAGATTCTCGATGCGATCAAGGGTTCCGGCGAAGGGCCGGCGCCCTCGATGAGACCCGAGAACGAACCTCTGGACGGCACTGTGCCGGCGACGCCCGCCGACTTGCCCGCGCCGCCGGGCGCCCTGGGCGACCAGTCCGGCGGCTAGAATCCTCGCCCGGCGCCGCAAGCGCTCAGGCCGGCAGGTAGAAGCTGCGCCCGCACCGCCCGGCACCGCAAGCGCTCAGGCCGACAGGTAGAAGCCGCGCTCGCACCGCCCGGTGCCGCAAGCGCTCAGGCCGACAGGTAGAAGCCGCGCTCGCACCGCCCGGCGCCGCAAGCGCTCAGGCCGGCAGGTAGAAGCTGCGCCCGCCGCTCGCCAGTTCCAGGACCGGGTGCTGGTACAACCGCTCCAGGTTTTGGCGGTTGATTACCGACGCCGCGGCCCCCGTCAACATCCGTCCATCGCCCGGCATCAGCAACGCATGGCTGCAGTAGCGGCTGACCAGGTTGACGTCGTGCAACGCCATCACCAGGGCGCCCCGGCGCCGGCGGACGCGCTGTAGGACGAGGTCCAGCAACAACACCTGGTGATGCAAGTCCAGGTGGTTGGTGGGTTCATCCAGCAACCACAAGGACGGGTCCTGCAAGAACAGGACGGCGCCTGCAAGCCGCCGCCGCTCGCCGCCCGACAGGGAGTCCGTCTGCCGCTCCCGCAACTCCAGCAAGCGCAACTGCTCTAACGCCTGGTTTGCCAGGAGAAAATCCTCGCGCTTTTCCAGCGACCAGAACGAGTGATGGGGATATCTTCCCATCAACGCGGTCTCCATCACCGTGGCGGGAAACAGGTCCTGGCTGTCCTGCAACATCACGCCGATTTTCCGGGCCAGCCGCGACCGCCGGTAACGGGGCAACTCGACGCCGTCCAGCAACACCCGGCCGGCGGCCGGCTTTCTCAGTCCCGCCAGGGTATGCAACAACATGGTTTTGCCCACCCCGTTGCCTCCCAATATCCCCCAGCGCTCGCCCTCATTGACGTCCAGGTCGAAATCGCGACATATCAATTTCCGCCCGGCGCACACGGTCAGCCCGCGGGCTTGCAACCGGGTCACGGCGTTTGCCGGGCGGCGGTTGACCGCAACAACACGAGAAAAACCGGCACGCCAATCATGGCGGTCAGCACGCCCACCGGCAACTGCTGCGGCGCCAGCAACAGCCGCGCCAACGCATCCGCGGCCGCCAGCAGCGCGCCCCCCGCCAGGGCCGCCGCCGGCAACAGCAGGCGATTGTCATTACCGATGAGCAACCGCAACGCATGGGGCACGATGAGACCGATGAAACCTATGCTCCCCGCCTGCACCACGGCGACCGCCGTCAGCAGGGAAGCCAGCAGGTAAACTCCCAGGCGCAACTGGTTGACGGAAATTCCCAGCGCGGCGGCTTGTACGTCTCCCGCCGCCAGCAGGTTCAGGTCCCGGGCAAACATCATGGCCAGGATGAGGGCCGCCGGCAACAGAAACAAGAGCCAACCCGGGGAGCCGCTGAAACTTAAATCGCCCATCAGCCAAAACAACATGCCGTGCAACCGGGCCGCCGGACTGAGGGCGAGCAAGAAGCTGATTACCGCCCCCCAGCCGGCGGCGATGACGACGCCGGCCAGCAACGCCCGGAGGGGGTTCCAGCCGCCCGGGGAATGGGAAAACGCCAGCACCGTGAACAGTGTGAGCAAGGCGCCCAGGGCGGCGCCCAGGGTCAGCCAGGCGCCGGAGAGGCCGATGCTGACAGCGGCCAGCGTGAACGCAGAGGCGCCGCCGGAGATGCCCAGCACATAGGGCTCCGCCAGCGGATTGCGCAACAGGATCTGCATCAGTGCGCCCGCCAGGGCCAGCAGGGCGCCGATGACGAAGCCGGAAATCACCCGGGGCAGGCGCAACTCCAGGATGATTTGCGCATTGACCCCCTCGGGGCGATGCCGCAGGACGGCCAGCACTTGTCGCGGCGACAGGGACACGGGGCCTGCGCTCAGCGCAAACAGGGCGATGGCTACGGCAAGGACGAACAGTCCGGCAAAGAACAACAGCAACCGCCGGCGCGGCGCGGAATGCAAGTTGACGTCCAGCAACGGCACGGCGGCGGGCTCAGCGGCGGGCGCTCAGCAACAGGCGCGGCGGCGCGCTTGTCGAAGCGACAGGGACACGGGGCCTGCGCTCAGCGCAAACAGGGCTACGGCAACGACCAGCAAGCCGACAAAGAACAACAGCAACCGCCGGCGCGGCGCGGAATGCAAGTTGACGGCCGGCAACGGCACGGCGGCGGGATCAGTGGCGGGCGCTCAGCAACAAGCGCGGCGGCGCACTTGCCGCGGCGACAGGGACACGGGGCCTGCGCTCAGCGCAAACAGGGCGGCGGCAACAGCAAGGACGAGCAGGCCGGCAAAGAACAACAGCAACCGCCGGCGCGGTGCGGAATGCAGGTTGACGGCCGGCAACGGCACGGCGGCGGGCTCAGTGGCGGGCGCTCAGCAACAAGCGCGGCGACGCGCTTGTCGAAGCGACAGGGACACGGGGCCTGCGC
>CAZDXS010000113.1:0-6619 GCA_964509455.1 uncultured Enterobacteriaceae bacterium
GCAGTTTTCTGAATGTCGTCATTCGACGCCTGCCGGTGCTGATGGAGCGCGCCTGGCGGGTCATCCCCCAGGGCGGGGAGGCGCGGGGACAAGGGAGCGCGGCGGGCGCCGGCGAGCGGCAATCCGCCGGTGATGATGGAGCGCACCTGGCGATGTGCGCCGTCCTCCGGCGCACGGCGGCGAACGGTGAGTCCGGTGCCTGAACCGGCCTTGTCCCCTCCCCTGCTGTATACCGCGGCCGCCGCCCTGGGGTTGCTGGTCGGCAGTTTTCTGAATGTCGTCATTCGGCGCCTGCCGGTGATGATGGAGCGCGCCTGGCGGGAGGAATGTCGCGAGTTCCTGGGGACGGAAAGCGCCCCCGCCCCGGCCGCGGCGCCTTTTAACCTGTGGCGGCCCGGCTCCCGTTGTCCCCGTTGCGGGGGCCGCATACGCGCCCGCCACAACATTCCCGTACTGAGCTACATCCTGTTGCGGGGCCGGTGCGCGGCCTGCGGCGGCGCGATTGAATGGCGTTACCCCTTGGTGGAGGCGCTGACCGCATTGCTGACGTTGGCCGTTGTCGCGCAACTGGGCTTCACCACTCAAGGCTTGCTTGCCTGCCTGTTCACCTGGGCGCTGGTCGCCCTGGCGTTTATCGACCTGGAGCGACAGCTGTTGCCGGACAGCATCACCTTGCCGTTGCTGTGGCTGGGGCTGCTGGCCAACCACGCCGGCCTGTTCACCGACTTGCACTCCGCCTTGTTAGGGGCGGCGCTGGGCTATGTCGTACTCTGGCTGGTTCAGCAGTCGTTCCGGCTCGCCGCCGGCAAGGAGGGGATGGGCGCGGGCGACTTGAAACTGCTGGCCGCCCTGGGGGCGTGGTGCGGGTGGCAATCCCTGGCGACCATCATCTTGTTGTCCTCGCTGGCCGGCGCCCTTGTGGGAGGCTGCCTGGTGTTGTTGCGCCGCCGGCCGCGGTCGGCGCCCATCCCTTTCGGCCCTTTCCTGGCCGCGGCGGGCTGGCTCGGCCTGGTGTGGCAAGCGAACCTGTTCAACTGAGTGCGAATGCGGGAGCGACGCCATGCATTTTCATAATTTCCGCTTCCGGGCGGGCGGACGGTGAGCCGCCCCCTGCGCGTTGGCTTGACCGGCGGCATCGGCAGCGGCAAGTCCACGGTGAGAGATTATTTTGACGAGCTGGGCGCGCCCACCATCGACGCGGACGAGATTTCCCACCGGGTTGCCCGCCCCGGCGAAGCGGCGTTCAACGACATCGTGGCGCTGTTTGGCGAGTCCTGCCTGGACGCCGCCGGCCGCTTGCGGCGGCGCTACCTGCGAGAGCGAGTGTTCGCCGATGCGGCGCTGAAAAAACAACTGGAAGACATTATTCACCCCCGCGTGCGCGCGGAGATTCGGGACTTTGTCGACCGGACCGACGGCGCCTACTGCATCATCTGCATACCGCTGTTGTTAGAGACCGGCGCCCAAAAGTCCCTGGACCGGGTGCTGGTGGTGGATGCGCCGGAGGAGTTGCAGTCAGCGCGCGTGCGCCGCCGCGACGGGGCGTCGGCGCAACAGGCGGCCGACATTATGAAGTCGCAAATGGGGCGGGCGGAGCGCTTGCGCGCCGCCGACGACGTCATCGTCAATGACGGCGACCTGGAAAGCCTGCGGGCCCAGGTGGTGCGCTTGCATGAGCGTTACCGGGGCGCGGCGCCCGGGGACTCCTGAACCGGCGCCCGTCCTGCCAGGGCCCGGGCCAGGGCGGCGGCGCCCCCCGCCCGGTTCCACGCATCCCCTAACACCGCAATGCCCTGGGCGCCCTGGGCGCAGGCCTGGTCCAACTCGGCAAGACGCACGCCGCCCAGGGCGTAGACCGGAATGGGAGTGCGGTTCGCCAGGGCGGCAAAGCCGTCCCAACCCAGCAGTCGCGACGGCGCGTTGGCCGCATCGTCATGGCTGGTCGAGGCGCGCACCCGGGACAGCACGCAGAAATCCGCGCCTATCTCCACGGCGTGTTGCAACTGGCGCCGGTCGTGGCAGGAAGCGGCGACCCAGTAATCGCGCCCCAGGGGGCGCTGGTCCAGGCGCAGCAGGCGGCGGGAGGACAGGTGAACGCCGGCGGCGCCCGCCGCCGCGGCGAATGCCGGCGCGGCGTTGAGCAACAACCGGGCGCCGCGGCGGCGGCAAGCGGCCAGCGCAGCGGCGATGGCGCGGCGTTGCTTGTCGGGGCGCGCGCACCTGAGTTGCACCAGCCGGACGCCCGCCGCCAGGCGCTCCGCCAGGTCGTCTGAAAAAGAAGGCCCGTACTCCGCCGGGTCCGGCGTGACCAGGTACAGCGGCGGCAAGCGGCAAGCGGCAATAATGCCGCGGTTGGCGGCGGGAAAGTCCAGTTGCCCCAGGGACTCCGGCGCCGCCCAGCTCAGCTCCTGTCCCTCCCGGGGGCGCAACGCCCCGACGGGACGAGTTACGCGAAAGACAGCGAAGCGCAATGACCGGTCCGGGTAGTCGTAATCGAACGTCATCAACGGCGCAAACTCGCCGTCTTGCAGATTCACCTCCTCGTACAGCTCTCGCCGCAGGGCTTGCAGGGGGGTCTCGCCGGGCTCTACGCGACCGCCGGGAAACTCCCACAACCCGCCCTGGTGAGCGCCCGGCGGGCGCCGTGCCGCCAGCACCCGCTTCCCGTCGCAGACGACTCCGACGGCAACGCTGACCCTGGCGCCGGGCACGGCGGGGCGGCCGTCAACTGCGATACGCCGTGTTGACGGCGACGTACTCGGGAGACAGGTCGCAGGTCCAGTAATCAGCAGCGGCGGCGCCCCGTCCCAGGACCACCCGCACCAGGACGTCTTCCTGCGCCATGGCGGCGGCGCCCTGCTCTTCTGCGTACTCCGGATCCCGGGCGCCGTTTTGCACGACGCGCACCTCGCCCAGATACAGCGCGACCCGGTCCATGTCCAGGTCCGGCAACCCGCTGCGGCCGACGGCGGCCAGCATCCTGCCCCAGTTGGGGTCCGCCCCGTACAGGGCGGTTTTCACCAGCGGCGAGGTCGCCAGCGCCGTCGCCGCGGCGGCGCATTCCGCATCATCGGCGCCCCCCTCCACCCGGAGGGTGACGAATTTTGTCGCGCCTTCGGCGTCCCGCACCAACGCTTGCGCCAGCCGGATGCACAATCCGGTAATCCTGGACTCCAGCAGGCGATAGGCGGCGCTGTCAGCCGCGGCAAGCGGCGCCCCGGGACGCTTGCCGGCGGCGACCAGCACGCAAGCGTCGTTGGTGGACGTATCGCCATCGACGCAGATCTTGTTGAAAGACTGTGCCACGGCGGTGCGCAGCAAGCGGTCCAGCAGGTCCTGCGCCACGGCGGCGTCCGTGGCGATGAACGCCAGCATGGTCGCCATGTCGGGTTTTATCATGCCGGCGCCCTTGGCGATGCCGGTAACAGTGACCGGGGTCCCCTCCAAGTCAAACCGGTCGGAATACCCTTTTGCCGTCGTGTCCGTGGTCATTATGGCGCGGGCGCAGTCGCCCCAGCCGGCGGCATCCAGCCGCTCATGCAACCCCGGCAGGGCCCGGCAGATCTTGTCAACGGGCAGGCGCTCGCCGATAACGCCGGTGGAGAAAGGCAACACCGCTTCTGGTTCGCAACCGCCCAGGGCCGCCACGGCCCGGCAGGTCCGCTCTGCATCGGCAATGCCGGCGGCGCCCGTGGCCGCGTTGGCGTTGCCGGAGTTGACCAGCAGGTACCTGACCCGGCGTCGCGCCAGGTTGCGGGACGCCGCGACCACCGGCGCCGCCCGCAACCGGTTGCGGGTGAACACGGCGCTGACGGCAGCGCCGGGAGCCAGGGAAAACAGCGCTAGGTCGTCGCGCGGCGGCGGGTAAACGCCTGCCGCACAGGCCGCGGCCAGCACGCCGTCCACGGGCAACAGGGACGGCGGCGCCGGGCGCTCCTCCCTGTTCACGGCGTTCTCAGCCGATGCGCCCATGGCATTGCTTGTATTTTTTGCCGGAGCCGCAGGGGCACGGCTCGTTCCTGCCGATTTTCCTTTCGCCGCGTATGTAGGGTTTTTGCGGCGGCGCCGGGTCCGCCCCCGGCCCCGCCTGCCCCATGGCGCTGGGCGCGGCCGGATGGTTGAACTGCATGTCTTCGGGCAGGGAGCGCTCCGGCAGGGGCGGCGCATCCTGTCCCTCCCGCACCTGTATTTTCGCCAGCATGACGATGACGTCGTGCTTGATGCCCTCCAGCATGGAGGAGAACATGCCGAAGGCCTCGCGCTTGTACTCCTGCTTGGGATTCTTGGCGGCGTACCCCCGGAGGCCGATGCCCTGCCGCAGGTGGTCCATGGCTGCTAGGTGTTCTTTCCAGTGCCGGTCCAGGGCGTCCAGCAACAGGCCTTTTTCCACCCGCCGCGCCAGCTCCGGCGGCAGGGCGGCGGCTTTTTCCGCGGCATCCGCTGCGGCTTGTTCCTGGACGCGCTCGAGGAGCGTTTCCTCGCCCAGCTCCGGCTCGGCGTCCAGCCACTGTTGCAGCGGCAAGCGGACGCCCAGCTCGTTGGCAAGAGCCGCTTCCAGGCCGCCGACGTCCCAGCTTTCATCCAGGCTGCCGGGGGGGATGTGATTGGCGAAAATGCCTTGCACCACGTCTTCGCGCATGGTGCGCAGGTCGGCGGAGACGTCGCTCTCGCCCAGCAACTCATGGCGCCATTCGTAAATCACCTTGCGCTGGTCGTTCGCCACGTCATCGTATTCCAGCAGGTGCTTGCGAATGTCGAAGTTGTGGGCTTCCACCTTGCGTTGCGCGTTTTCAATGGCGCGGGTCACCAGCCGGGATTCAACCGCCTCGCCCTCCTCCATGCCCAGCCGTTGCATGACGGCGGCGACCCGCTCCGAGGCGAAAATGCGCATCAGGTCGTCCTCCAAGGAGATGTAGAAGCGGCTGGAACCGGGGTCGCCCTGGCGTCCGGAACGCCCGCGCAGCTGGTTGTCGACGCGGCGGGACTCATGGCGCTCGGTGCCGATGATGCGCAGGCCGCCGCTTTGCAGCACCGCTTCGTGCCGCCCCTCCCAGTCGCCGCGCACCGCGGCCGCGGCCGGGTCGTCGGGGCGCTCCAGGGCCTTGAGCTCTGCGTCCAGGTTGCCGCCCAGCACGATGTCGGTGCCGCGTCCCGCCATGTTGGTGGCGATGGTCACCGCCCCCGGGCGACCGGCCTGGGCGATGATTTCGGCTTCTTTTTCATGGTGCTTGGCGTTCAGCACCTGGTGTTTTATCTTCTCTTGCTCCAGCCGGGCGGACAGGAGCTCGGACACTTCTATGGAGACGGTGCCCACCAGGACCGGCTGCCCCCGCTCCCGGCAGGACTTGATGTCGGCGGCGATGGCGTCAAACTTTTCCGCGGCGGACAGGTAGATCATGTCGGGCTCGTCGCGCCGAATCATGGGCAGGTGCGTGGGAATGACGATGACTTCCAGCCCGTAAATCTGCTGGAACTCGTAGGCCTCGGTGTCGGCCGTGCCGGTCATGCCCGCCAGCTTGTCGTACAGGCGGAAGTAGTTCTGGTAGGTGATGCTCGCCAGGGTCTGGTTCTCGTTTTGAATGGGGACGCCTTCCTTGGCTTCCAGGGCCTGGTGCAGGCCGTCGGACCAGCGCCGCCCCGGCATGGTCCGGCCGGTGAACTCATCGACGATGACGACTTCGTTGTTCTGGACGATGTAGTCCACGTTGTTGTGAAACAGCGAGTGGGCCCGCAACGCGGCGTTCAAGTGGTGCAAGATGGGAATGTTGGCGGGTTCGTACAACCCCATGCCCGGCTTCATCACGCCGTGCTCCAGCAGCAGTTGCTCCACGCGCTCATGCCCGGCTTCGGTCAGGTAGGCCTGGCGGCTTTTTTCATCCAGAGTGTAGTCGCCGCCGTCATCTTCTTCCTGTTGCGCGACCAGGCGCGGCACGATGCGGTTCATCCCCAGGTACAGGTCGGAGCGGTCATCCACCATGCCCGAGATGATGAGGGGCGTGCGCGCCTCGTCCACCAGGATGGAGTCCACTTCGTCGACGACGGCGTAATGCAGGCCGCGCTGCACTTGCTCTTCCCGGTGAAACTTCATATTGTCCCGCAGGTAGTCGAAGCCGAACTCGTTGTTGGCGCCGTAGGTGACGTCGGCCGCGTAGGCCCGCTGGCGCGCCGCGTTGTCCAGGTTGGAGACGATGACCCCGACGCTGAGCCCCAGGAAGGCGTAAACAGCGCCCATCCACTCGGCGTCCCGTTGCGCCAGGTAGTCGTTCACGGTGATGATGTGCACCCCGCCGCCCGCCAGGGCCTGCAGGTAGGCCGGCAGGGTCGCCGCCAGGGTTTTGCCTTCGCCGGTGCGCATCTCGGCGATGTTGCCCCGAAACAGCACCATCCCCCCCAGCAGTTGCACGTCAAAGTGCCGTAGCCCCAGGGTTCTTTTGCTCGCCTCCCGCACCAGGGCGAAGGCCTCCGGCAATAGGTCCTCCAGGGTTTCCCCGCCGGCCAGCCGGGCTTTCAGCGCCTCGGTTTTGCCGGGGAAGTCGGCGTCTTGCACCGCGGCGCCATCCGCCTCCAGCTCGTTGCTGCGGCGGACCGCCCCGCCAGGGATGAGGCGAGCCCCTCCCCG
>CAZDXS010000114.1:0-4183 GCA_964509455.1 uncultured Enterobacteriaceae bacterium
CGTCCGCACCGACCGCCGCCGCATTCAGGGAGCGCCAAATCCGGCCCCCCCATTGCGTAATGCTCCCATGCCCGACCGTGACGCATACGCAATGCGGGGGAGCTCGTACCAGAATGCCGGAGTATAATGACGCCCGATGAATTCATTGACCATGTCAGTGCTTGAAAACCGGGACGGCCCCTGCGCCGGCGGCGGCAATGCTTCGTCTGTGCCGCGCCGTTCGCCGCTGGTCGCCCGCCTCGGGTCGCCCCCGCCGCCGCACGGCGGCGCGGCGCACACCGGCGGCGCTACGGCGGCCGGCGCAGCATCGCCGCACGCGCCCGGCGTTTTGGACCGCCCATGACGACTGCCGCCGCCCCGCCCGCTACTGAGCGCGGCGCCGACCACGACGCGGTCCCGCACGGCGTCCTGCTTGCCAACCTGGGCACGCCGGACGCGCCCACCCCCGCCGCTCTGAGAAAATACCTGGCGGAGTTCCTCTGGGACCCGCGGGTCATCGAGACCCCGCGCCTGCCCTGGTGGATCATCCTGCACGGCTTCATCCTGCGTTTTCGCCCGCGCCGCTCCGCCCGCGCCTACCGCGAAATATGGACCGGGGAAGGCTCCCCCTTGCTGGTGTTTTCCTCCCGCTTGCGTCAGGCGGTGCAGGCGGCGCTGGACGGTAGCGACAAGGGCGGCTTTCGCGTTGAGCTGGGCATGCGCTACGGCAACCCGTCCATCGCCGCGGCCCTGGAGAAGTTGCGCACGGCCGGCGTGCGGGAGGTGCTGGTGTTGCCGTTGTACCCGCAGTACTCCGCCGCCACCACGGCATCGACTTTCGATGCGGTGGCGGAGGTGCTGAAAACCTGGCGCCGCCTGCCCGGGATCCGCATGATTCGCAGTTACCATGACGACCCCGGCTACATCGATGCCGTCGCGGAGAGCATTCGGGACCACTGGGCGCAGCACGGCCGCCCGGACCGCCTGCTGTTTTCTTTCCACGGACTGCCCCGGGAATACGCCCTGGCGGGGGACCCCTACCCCGATGAATGTCGCGCCACGGCGCGCCTGGCGGCGCGGCGGCTGGGGCTGGACGAGGGCAGCTGGGAGACCGCTTTTCAGTCCCGCTTCGGCCCCCGCGAGTGGCTGCGGCCGTACACGGACAAGTTGTTGCAACAATGGGGACGGGACGGCGTCGGCCGCGTGCAGGTGGTTTGCCCCGGCTTTGCGGTGGATTGCTTAGAGACGCTGGAGGAGATCGAGATGCAGAACCGGGACTTTTTCCTGGACGCCGGCGGCCGCGAGTTCTCTTACATCCCCGCGCTCAATGACCGGCCGGCCCACGTCCGGGCCTTGTGCGCCCTCATCCGGGCCGCCGCGCCCGCAACGGGAACCGCGCCGGCGCCTAAATGACTTTTTCTGCGGCCAGGCGTTGCATCTCGGCGGGGCTGTAGCCCAGCAACTCTTGATAAATTTCCTGGTTGTGCTGTCCCAGCTCCGGCCCCGGCCATTTTATTCCGCCGGGCGTTGCCGACAGGCGGGGGAACACGTTCTGCATTTTCAGCCGGTCGTAGTGCGGGTGCGCCACGTCCACGATGGTCTCGCGGGCGGTGAAATGCTCGTCTTTCAGCATGTCGGTCGCCCGGTAGATGCGCCCCGCCGGCACGGCATACCGCTCCAGCAACGCCAGCAGCGAGTCGGCGTCGTAGCGCACCGACCAGGCGCGAATGATTTCGTCCAGCTCCGACTGGTTCTCGCCGCGCGCGCCGTGGCTGCGGTATTTTGCGTCCGTCGCCAGTTCCGGCCGCTCCATGGCGGCGCACAGCCGGGCGAACACGGAGTCCTGGTTGGCGCCCATCACGATCATGTCGCCGTCCGCCGTGGGATACACGTTGGAGGGGGCGACTTTTTCCAGGATGGTCCCGGTGCGCTCCCGGGTGATGCCGTCCTGGGCGTATTCCGACACGGTGGACTCCATCACGCCCAGCACCGCCTCGTAAATGGCGGAATCCACCACCTGCCCCTGGCCGGTGCGCTCCCGGGACTGCAGGGCGGCCAGTGCGCCCACGGCAGCGAACAGGGCGGCCAGGGAGTCGCCTATGCTGATGCCCACGCGGCTGGGCGGCACGGCCGGGTCGCCGCTGACGTAGCGCAATCCGCCCATGGCCTCGCCGATGCCGCCGTAGCCGGCGCGGGCCGCGTAGGGGCCGGACTGCCCGTACCCGGACACCCTGACCATGATGAGCCCCGCGTTGAGTTGCACCAGGTCGGCGTAGCCCAGACCCCACTTCTCCATGGTGCCGGGGCGGAAATTCTCCAGGAGAATGTCCGTTTTTTCAACCAGGTCGCCGGCAATGGCGCGACCCTGCTCCGTGCGCACGTCCAGGGTGATGCATTTCTTGTTGCGGCCGATTACGGGCCACCACAAAGGCGCGCCCTTGCCCCAGTCGCGCATGGGGTCGCCGCGCCCGGGCAACTCTATCTTGATGACCTCGGCACCCAGGTCCGCCAGCAACTGCCCGCAGAACGGGGCGGCAATGAGCTGGCCAAGCTCCAGCACGCGCACGCCGGCCAGGGCGCCCAGCCTGCCGCCGCTGGCACCGGTTTTCGTGTGGGCGGTTTGGGACATGATGTCTCTCGCGTTCAGGGGTCGATGGAAACGGGCAATTATACCCGCCTTTCGGCAATCCATGATTTGGCTGGGGAGCTG
Organism: uncultured Enterobacteriaceae bacterium; assembly: GCA_964509455.1. Classification (GTDB taxonomy): domain Bacteria; phylum Pseudomonadota; class Gammaproteobacteria; order Eutrophobiales; family Eutrophobiaceae; genus JAAXHV01. Next base: position 2,690 of record CAZDXS010000114.1, read on the forward strand.
CCGGCGGTGGGGGCGGTGTTCCCGCCGCCGCCGGAACCGGGGCGCACGGCAGAAAGCGCTCCTTGCGGCGGCGCGGCGGCCGGCGCTCCCGGCGAACGCCGTCTTGCACCGGGCGGTGTTCCCGCCGCTGGCGGAAACGGGGGGCGCGGCAGAAAGCGCTCCCTGCGGCGGCGCGGCGGCCGGCGCTCCCGGCGAACGCCGTCTTGCACCAGGCGCTTGCTTTGCGCTCCCCGATGGAGTACCTTGAACAACTTGATAGCAACGCCTGATTTTGTCTCGTAAATTATGAGGCCATACACCGGTCGGGGACAGCTCTCCTTGGGACTCGTCATCGCCTCTCCGGCCGCAACCTGCGTCATTCCCGCCGCCGCGAAAGCGGCGCACCTGCTGGACAACACGGCGGCCGGCCGCGGGTGCGTCCCCGATGCGGCCCTGCAAAAGCGCATGGCCCGTTGCCTGGAAGCGTTGTAGTTTTTTATGGCCATGCGGATTTACCAGGTGGGCGGCGCGGTGCGCGACGAGTTGCTGGGCATACCGGTGAAAGAGCGCGACTGGGTGGTGGTGGACGGCACGCCCGGGAAAATGGCGGCGCTGGGCTACAAGCCGGTGGGCAAGGACTTCCCCGTGTTCATTCATCCGCAATCCGGCGAGGAGTACGCCTTGGCGCGCACCGAGCGCAAGACCGGGCCGGGCTACCGGGGCTTTGCCTTCAACGCCGCGCCCGGCGTCACCCTGGAGGAAGACCTGCGCCGCCGGGACCTCACCATTAATGCCATTGCCCGGGATGAGAACGGCGCCCTGGTGGACCCCTGCGGCGGCCGCCGCGACCTGGAGAAAAAGATCCTGCGCCACGTCTCGCCGGCGTTTGTCGAAGACCCGTTGCGAGTGTTGCGGGCGGCGCGCTTCGGCGCGCGCTTCGGTTTCTCCATTGCCGCCGAGACGCAGGCCCTGTTGCAGGAAATAGTCGCCTCCGGCGAGCTGGAGACCCTGGCGCCGGAGCGGGTCTGGGCGGAGACGGAGAAAGCCCTAGCAACGCCGCGGCCGCAACGCTATTTTGAAATCCTCAGGGACTGCGCCGCCCTGGCGCGGCTGTTTCCCGAGGTGGACCGGCTGTTCGGCGTGCCGCAACCCGAGCGCCACCATCCGGAAATTGACAGCGGTATTCACACGCTGATGGCGTTGGAGCAGTCCGCCCGCCTGGGCGCCGACCCGGCGGTTCGCTTCGCCGCGCTGGTGCACGACCTGGGCAAGGGCGCAACCCCGCCGTCGATATTACCCTCCCATCGCGGCCACGAGCGCCGCGGGTTGCCGCTGGTGAACGCCCTGTGCGAGCGGTTGCGGGTGCCTAAAAAATACCGGGAGCTGGCGCTTCTCGTCACCCGTTACCACCTTGATTGTCACCGGGTGGGCGAGTTGCGGCCCGCCACCGTGCTGGACCGGCTGGAGGCGCTGGACGCGTTCCGCCGTCCCGACCGCTTCGCCCTGTTCCTGCTG
>CAZDXS010000115.1:0-3045 GCA_964509455.1 uncultured Enterobacteriaceae bacterium
GGATGGCGTTTTCCCGTTGCGCCGCCAGCAGGCGCTCCGCCGCGCCTGCGCCCGCATCCGCGCCGGCCTCTGAAGGCGAGGGCGCCCCCGGCGAGCGGCGCGTCCCCATGAGCCGCCTGCGCCGGCGCGCGGCGGAGCGCCTGCTGGCGGCGCAACGGGAAAACGCCATCCTCACCACGTTCAACGAAATTAACATGCAACCGGTGATGGACCTGCGGCAGCGCTTCCAGGACGACTTCCAGAAAAACCACGGCATCAAGCTGGGTTTGATGTCGTTTTTCATCAAGGCGGCGGTGGAGGGCCTGAAAAAATACCCCATCATCAACGCCTCCGTGTCCGGCGACGACATCGTTCACCACGACTATTTCGACATCGGCATTGCTGTTAGCTCCCCGCGCGGCCTGGTGGTGCCTATTATTCGCGGGGTGGACGACCTCAGCTTCGCCGAAGTGGAGCAGGCCGTCAGGGAGTACGGCCTGAAAGCCAAAGAGTCGAAACTGACCTTGGACAACCTGACCGGCGGCACGTTCACCATCACCAACGGCGGCGTGTTCGGCTCCCTGCTTTCCACGCCCATCATCAACCCGCCGCAAAGCGCCATCCTGGGCATGCACAAGGTGGGGGAGCGGCCGGTGGCGGAAGACGGCAAAGTGGTGATTCGCCCGATGATGTTTGTGGCGCTGTCCTACGACCATCGCATCATTGACGGGCGCGAGGCCGTGTCTTTCCTGGTGCTGGTGAAAAAACTGCTGGAAGACCCGTCGCGGCTACTGTTGCAAGTGTGACCCGCGCGCCCGCCCATGCCCGCCAACCCCCTGTTTTTCGGAGAATTAGACAATGAAACAATTTGACGTCGTCGTCATCGGCGCCGGCCCCGGCGGCTACGTGTGCGCCATCCGCTGCGCGCAACTGGGTTTCACCACCGCTTGCATAGACGGCAACCTGAACGACAAGGGCGAGCCGGTGCTGGGCGGCACCTGCCTGAACACGGGTTGCATCCCCGCCAAGGCCCTGCTGGATTCATCGCACTATTACAGCTTCATCAAGAACGGGGCGGCGGACCACGGCATCAACGTGGGCGGGGTAACGGCGGACGTTTACAAGATGATGGGGCGCAAGGACCGCATCGTGGCGAAACTGACCAAGGGCATCGCCGGGCTGTTCAAAAAGAACAAGGTGGAATGGTTGCGGGGTTGCGCCCGCCTGGCGCCGGACAACCAGGTGCAGGTGACGGGAGTCGCCGAAGAAGCCGGCCAGGAATATACGGTCGCCGCCCGCCACATCGTCATCGCCACCGGCTCTGCGCCCACCCGCCTGTCGGTGGCGGCGGTGGATCAGGACCGCATCGTCGATTCCAGCGGCGCCCTGGCGCTGACGGAAGTGCCGCGGCGGCTGGTCGTCATCGGCGGCGGGGTCGTCGGCCTGGAGCTGGGCAGCGTCTGGGGGCGCATGGGCGCCGAGGTCACCGTGCTGGAAGCCATGCCCGAGTTGTTGCACCCCGCCGACCGGCAGATTGCCGCCGCGGTGGAAAAAGAACTGACAAAACAGGGACTGAACATCCGCCTGGGCGTCACGGTCACGGGCGTGGGCGCCAACAACCGGGAAGTCAGCGTTACGTATGAGGACGCCGAGGGCAAGCAGAAGCTGGTCGCCGACAAGATGATCGTGGCCGTCGGCCGCACGCCCTGCGTGCAGGGGCTGGGCGCAGAAGAAGCGGGCCTGGCGCTGAACAAGGACGGCGGCATCGAGGTGGATGAGCATTGCGCCACCGGCTTGGAGAACGTGTACGCCATCGGCGACGTGGTGCGCGGCCCCATGCTGGCGCACAAGGCCATGGATGAGGGGGTGATGGTGGCGGAGCGCCTGGCGGGGCAGAAAAGCACGGTCAACCTGGACCTGGTGCCCTGGGTGATTTATACCTGGCCCGAAGTCGTCTGGGTGGGAAAAACCGAGTTTGAACTGAAAGAAGCCGGGCGGGAGTACCGGGCCGGCGTGTTTCCTTTTGCGGCCAGCGGCCGCGCCGCGGCCATGGGCGAGACCGTCGGCATGGTGAAAATGCTGACCGACGCCGACACCGACCGGGTGTTAGGCGTGCATGCGTTCGGCCCCAACGTCTCCGAGCTGCTCGCCGAGGCGGTGCTGGCCATGGAGTTTGACGGCAGCGCCGAGGACATCGCCCGCACCATCCACGCCCATCCCACCCTGTCGGAAGCCATGCACGAGGCGGCCCTGGCCACAGACCAGCGCACCTTGCACCTGTAAGCCATAGCGCCGCGCCGCCGCCGTCGGGACAGGCCTGCCGCGGCGGGGGCTTCTCCGTCCGTCTCGTCTCCCGCCGTTGCCGCCGCCGTTGCGGCGGTTTCCGCGAACGTGCGACCTCGCCCGGCACGGTAGGGGAGCGTATAGACATTCCCCGCCGCCGGGCCGGGCGCCATGGCAACCCGGCCCCGTAGCGGCGGGACGATTAGCGAAGAGCATTGGCGGGCGGTCGCAAACGGCCGCGCCCCGGCGGCGGCCGCCTCAGGATCCTTCGTAGACGGTCCCCAATTCAGGGTCGTCTCGCGTTCCTTCGTTGGCGTCAGGGAACAGCTTCGCGGTACCTCCGGGACGGGTGCCTGAGGCGTTGTCCCTGTCCAGGTCGGTCAAGCGCGGCGTTTCCCACGCCCGCCCGCGGCGCGTTGCCGGGCGCGCGGCGGCGCCTCGCGGCGAATCAGGGGGGGGGGGGCAGCCATTAACGTGTTGTCAGTGCGGTCTTTCATCGCGTTTTCTCCTCATCGTTGATGTGGTGTAGGTAGTGCCGCCAAGTATAACAGAAATCGCCCCGGGCCGTTCGGCGTTGTGCCGTCCGCGTCAGGAGTTGCCGCTCAGGTACAAGGTACACTTGTTTATCGTCATGCAATTTTCCGTAACGCTATACGACCTGGCGCGGCTGGTTTCTATTTCATGCGGCACATCTTTCGTGCCGATTGCAGCGCCCTGCTTGTCCAGGTCGGTCAAGCGCGGCGTTCGCCAGGCCTGCCTGAGGCGCGTCCCCGGGTGCGCGGC
>CAZDXS010000116.1:0-7196 GCA_964509455.1 uncultured Enterobacteriaceae bacterium
CACCCCCGCCGCGCCGGTGACTCGCGCCCCCTGCCGCGCCGCCTGACGACTTGCGCCCCACTACCCGCCGCGCCCGCGACCGCCGACGACCCGCGTCCCCCACGGCACCGGTGACTCGCGCCCCCCGCGGCGCCTGAACAACGCGCGCCGGACTGCCGACGACTCGCGCCCCCGGCAACCTGCACCCGACGACTCACGCCCCCGGCAACCTGCACCCGACAACTCGCGCCCACCGCGCCGCCTGAACAACGCAAACCGAATTACCGGCGACTCGCGCACCCGGCAACCTGCACCCGACGACCCGCGCCCACCGCGGCGCATGAGTTGTATGCGGCGCCGGCGACCCCGGCCCGGATTATTCGCGGCGTTCGCCCTCCGCCAACGACTGCAAGGCCTGCTCCACCTGCTCGGGGGCGGCATCCATGGGCAAGGGCGCGGCGAAAGAGACGACCACTTTGCCCCTGCCTCGGGCGGTGCGCGATGCCGCGCCCGCCGCCGCGCCCTCCTCCTGCCACGGGCCGCGCAGGTGAAACGGCAACAGCACCGCGCCGCCCGCAACTGCCGGCGCGGCCGCGCCCCGCAGCTGCAACAAGCGGCGGCGCAGCGCCGCGCCGGCGGTCGGCAGGCACGTCACTTGCCCGGCGGCGGCATGCTCCAGGGCGGCCCGGAGCGCGGCGTCCACAGCGGCGCCGGCGCCGGCTGCGGGGATGACCCCGAACATACCCAGCAACCGCCTCAAGGGGCGGCGGTAGCGCCCCGGGTCCAGCGCGAAGCGCACCGGGCGCGGCGACGCCATCTGGATGACCGCCCAGTCAACTTGGCTTGCATGGTCTCCCACCATCAGCACGCCGCCGGACTCCGGTATGTTGCGGAACCCCAGCACCGCCACCCGGTAGCGCAACCCCAAGGCCCAGGCGATGATGAAGCGCGCCAGGGATTGCGGCAACCGGTACACGGTGTAACAGGAGCCCGCCAGCGCCACCACGGTCAGCAGGGGAAACAGCAAGCGGCTGAGATCCAGCATCGACAACGCCACGGTCAGCGCCAGGAAGCTCAACATAACCGTATTTTGCACCAGGTTGTTCCCCGCCAGCACCCGCCCCAGCACCTGCTCGCCCGCATGAAACTGGATCAGGGCGTTCAGGGGAATGATGAACATGCCGCCCAGCAAGCCCAGCAACAGGATGTTGAGGCCGTGGGCCGCTACGCTTTCCAGCCCCGGCAAGAGGAACAGGCACACCGCCACGCCGGCGGACCCCACCGGAATCAGCCCCGTTTCAATGTAGTTTTTCGAGATGCGCCCGGCGATGACGGAGCCCGCCATGATGCCGACGCCGGCGCACGCCAGCATGCCTTGCACAATGCGGGCGTCCAGCACGCCCAGGTTCTCTTTCACGAAAGCCGGAAACGCCGCCAGCATGACCTGCCCGACGGCCCAGAAAATCGCCAGCCCCAGGATGGACAGGAAGATGACTTCGTTGGCTTTCACCGCCTTCATGTTGTTCACCAGGTACTGCCCGCGGCGATACCGCCCCCAGTCAAAGCGCAGGGACCGGTCGGTTTCGTGCAACGTCGGCATGCGGTAAGCCAGCAACAGCTCGACCACGGCGCCGCCGATCAGGAACCAGCCGATGGGGGCAATGGCGCGCAACACGTCCGCCCGAGTGGTGAACAGCGCCTGCGCCAGGTACAACTCAAACAGCACGGAAAAAGCAAACGTGCCGGCCAGGATGGCCACCGTGGTGGTTGCCTGCACCAGGCCGTTGGCTTGCGCCAGGTGTTCCTTGCCGGCGATTTCCTTGATGTAGCCGTATTTCGCCGGTGAGTAAAACGCGCTCTGCACCGCCAGCAGGAAAGTCATGGCAAAAGCCGCCCAGAACCAGCCCAGGTGATAGAACAGGGTGATGAGCATGGTCAAGCCCACGGCGGCCCAGGCGGACGTCAGCATCACCCGGTTTTTCGGGTACTTGTCGGACATGAACCCGCAGGGGGTGAACAGCAGGATGTAGGGCAACAGGATCAGGGCGTTGACCGTGGCGGTCAGGATGATCAGGGCGTCGCCCTCGTAGGTTTTGAACACCGTGTTCTGCACGGTGATCTTGTGCCCTAAGTCCACGAAGGCGTTCAGGAAAATCATGGCGATATAGGGGGAAAACCCCTTGATCCTGAACAAGTTCGCCATGATGTTTTCCCCCTGCTGGTCGGGCGGTCGGGTGCGCTGGAAAGCGGCGGCCGCGGCGGCGCCCGGACGCGTCGCCGGACGCGCCGCCGGGCAGGCGCCGCCGGGCGCGGCTCAGCCCGCGGTGCCGCCCACGGTCATTTCATCGATTCTCAGGGTGGGCTGGCCGACGCCCACGGGCACCGACTGGCCGTCCTTGCCGCACACGCCGATGCCGGGGTCCAGTTGCAAATCGTTGCCCACCATGGAAATGCGCCCCAACGCCGTCGGGCCGTCGCCAATGAGGGTAACGCCCTTGAGGGTGCGGGTCAGGCGGCCCTTCTCGATGAGCCGCGCCTGGCTGGCGCTGAACACGAACTTGCCGTTGGTGATGTCCACCTGCCCGCCGCCGAACTGCGCGGCGTAAACCCCTTTTTCCACGGAGCCGATGATCTCCTCCGGGTCGCACTCGCCGTTCAGCATGTAGGTGTTGGTCATGCGCGGCATGGGCAGGTACGCATAGGATTCCCGCCGCCCGTTGCCGGTGGGCTTCATCCCCATCAGCCGGGCGTTCATCTTGTCTTGCATGTAGTTTTTCAGCACGCCTTTTTCAATCAACACGGTGGTTTCCGTGGGCGTGCCTTCATCGTCCACCGTCAGGGAGCCGCGCCGGCCCTTCATGGCGCCGTCGTCCACCACGGTGACGGACGCAGACGCCACCTGCTCGCCGATGCGCCCGCTGAACGCGGAAACGCCCTTGCGGTTGAAATCGCCTTCCAGGCCGTGGCCGACGGCCTCGTGCAACAGGATGCCCGGCCAGCCCGGCCCCAGCACCACCGTCATTGCGCCGGCGGGCGCGGCATCGGCGTCCAACGCCTCCAACGCCTGCGCCACGGCGCTGTCAACGTAGCCGGACACGCGCCCCTCCTCCAAGAAGCAGTCGTAGCCGCAACGGCCGCCGCCGCCCGCGTTGCCGGTCTCGCGCCGGCCTTGCTGCTCGACGATGACCTTGACGTTGAGCCGCACCAGCGGGCGCAGGTCCGCGGCGTAGGCGCCGTCGCTGCCCGCCACCAGCACCGCCCGGTAGGAGCCGCCCAGACTGGCGATGACCTGGGTCACGCGCGGGTCCTTGCCGCGAGCGTCCGCGTCGATGCGGCGCAACAACTCCAGCTTCTGCGCGACGTCCAGGGAAGTGAGCGGGTTCAGGTCCGGGTACAGCGGCGCGAGTTCCTGTCCGCGCCGCCGCGCCGGCAACTTCCGGTTGCCGCCGCTGCCGGCGATGGCGCCGGCAAACCCGGCCGCATCCGCTAGGGCGGGCAGGATGATTTCGTCGGAGTAGGCAAAGCCGGTCTTGTCCTCGCTGACCGCCCGCGCCCCCACGCCCTGGTCGATGCTGTGGGCGCCCTCCCGAATGATGCCTTCTTCCAGCACCCAGGACTCGGCCTGGGAAAACTCGAAGTACAGGTCCGCGTAATCGATGCGCTGGACCATCATCCGCTCCAAGGTTTTCTCCAGGTCGCTGCGGTCGATGCCGCCGGGCGCCAGCAGTTGGCGGCTGGCGACTTCCAGTTGCTGTTTCATTGTTGTTGCACTCCTATTACCCGGTGGTTCAGGGCGGGAAAAGATTGCCGGAGCGCGTGCAGGCGCGCCAGGTCCACGGCGGCGCAGGCAACGCCCGGTCCCTCTTCTACGCAACTCAACACTTCGCCCCAGGGGTCGATGATCATGCTGTGTCCCCAAGTGCGCCGCGCCGCGGTGTTCTGCCCGCCCTGGTTGGCCGCTGCTACGTAGCACAGGTTCTCCACGGCCCGGGCCCGCAACAACAACTCCCAGTGGCGCTTGCCGGTGGCGTAGGTGAACGCGGACGGCACGGTGAGCAGTTCCGCGCCGCGCCGGGACAACTCCCGGTACAGCTCGGGAAAACGCAGATCATAACACACCGTCATCCCCACCTTGCCGAACGGCGTGTCCGCAACGACCACCTCGCTGCCCGGTGCGATGGTGCTGGATTCGTTGTAAACTTCCCGCTCCGCCGCCGCCACCTGCACGTCAAACAGGTGTATCTTGTCGTAGCGTTGCACGCACTCGCCGGCGGGATCGAACAACAGGCAGCTGTTGCGCACGCGGTTCTCCTCGGCGCCGCGCAAAGAGAAAGTGCCCGCCATCAGCCACAGGCGCCGACGGCGCGCCTGGTCGGCGAGAAAGTCCTGCACCGGCCCCTGCCCGGGGCGCTCGCCCAGGGCGATTTTTGCCGTCTCGTCATCGCTCACCAAGGGGAAATACTCGGGCAACACGGCCAACCCGGCGCCTTGCTCCGCCGCCGCGCCGATGAGCTCGGCGGCTTGCGCCAAGTTGGCGTCCAGGTCGTCAGTGGAGACCATCTGAACAGCCGCGACCTTGCCGCCGGCGGGCGCGGGGTTGGCATCAGGTGCGCTACTCACTGGGAGCCGCGGCGATGTGCGCCGGCTTGACGCAGGAAGCGCCGCTCATTCGGGGAACCTCGGCGACGGGTGCCGGGTTGGCGCGGGGTGCGCTGCTCATTCGGGGGCCGCGGCGACGGGCGCGGGGTCGGCGGCGGGCGCGTTGCTCATTGGGGCCGCGGCGACGGGCGCCGGCTTGGCGCAGGAAGCGCCGCTCATGCTGGGGGCCGCGACGACGGGCGCCGGGTCGGCGGCGGGTGCGTTGCTCATTCGGGGGCCGCGGCGGTGCGCACCGGGTCGGCGCCGGCGGCGCCGTTCATGCGGGAAAACCGGGCGACGGTCGCGCTACTCGCTGTTTCCGGGCTTGTCGCCGGCGCTGGGAAAACCGGCCGCCTTGAAAAAGCTGTCCTGCAAATGCCGCCACGCCTCCATGTTCTGTTGCGTCATCGCGGCCGCGCCGACGGCGAACGGGTTGCTGTCGACGGCCTGCTGGAATTGCCGCTGAATGTTCTCCTGTTGCGAGGCGAACAACTCCAGGCTTTTTTGCATGTAGTCGCTGAACGCGGACTGGCAGGCGTTGCCGTAGAAACGAATGATCTGGGTCAGCATGGGCGTGTTGAACATGGGTTGATCGTCGTGTTCCTGCTCCGTGATGATCTGCAACAACACGCTGCGGGTCAGGTCCTCGTCGGTCTTGGCGTCTTTCACGCAGAACTCCACTCCGTCCAGCACCAGTTGCCGCACGTCCTCCTGCGTGACGCACTTGCTGATTTCCGTGTTGTAGAGACGGCGGTTCGGGTATTTTTTGATGATAATCATAATCGCAACAACCGTTTAGCGCGCCAGCGCCAGGGCGACTCCCTGGCCGCCGCCTATGCACAGGGTGGCCAGCCCCTTGTGAGCGTCGCGGCGCTGCATGGCGTGCAACAGGGTGACCAGCACGCGGCAACCGGAAGCGCCGATGGGATGTCCCAGCGCAATGGCGCCGCCGTGCACGTTGACTTTCTCCGGGTCCCAGCCCAGCTCGCCGTTAACGCACAGGGCCTGGGCAGCGAAAGCTTCGTTGGCCTCCACCAGGTCCAGGTCCTCCGCTTTCCAGCCCGCTTTCTCCAGGCACCGTTGCGAGGCCGGTATGGGGCCGGTGCCCATGATGGCGGGATCCACGCCGGCGGAAGCATAGGCCGCGACCGCGGCCAGCTCCGGCAGACCCAGCGCCGCGGCGCGGGCGCGGCTGGTCACCACCACCGCGGCGGCGCCGTCGTTGAGGCCGGAGGCGTTGGCGGCGGTCACCGTGCCGTCCCGGTCAAAGGCGGGACGCATCTTGGCAATGCCTTCCGCCGTCACGCCCGCCCGGGGATACTCGTCCTTGTCGACCACCACCGGGTCGCCCTTGCGCTGGGGGACGCCAACGGGAATGATTTCTTCCTGGAACGCCCCCTCCGCCTGGGCTTTTTCCGCTTTTTGCTGGGAGGCGGCGGCAAAGCGGTCCTGCTCTTGCCGGGAGATCTCGAACTTTTTGGCGATGTTTTCCGCGGTAACGCCCATGTGGTAATCGTTGAACGCATCCCACAGGCCGTCGACGATCATGGTGTCTTGCATCTTCCAGTCTCCCATGCGGGCGCCGGTGCGGGAACCGGGCAACACGTGGGGCGCCAGGCTCATGTTCTCCTGGCCGCCGGCGATGACGAGCTCGGCGTCGCCGCAACGTATCGCCTGGGCCGCCAGGTGCACCGCCTTCAGGCCGCTGCCGCAGACTTTGTTGATGGTCATGGCGGGGACGGTGTGCGGCAACCCGGCCTCCATCGCCGCCTGGCGCGCCGGGTTCTGGCCCGCGCCGGCGGTCAGCACCTGGCCCATGATGACCTCGTCGACCTGGTCCGGCGCAAGGCCGGTTTTCTCCAGCAAGGACTTGATGACCGCAGCGCCCAGGGCGTGGGCGGGCATGCGCGCCAGGGCGCCGCCGAAAGAACCGATGGGGGTGCGCCCGGCGGCGGCAATGACGACTTCTGTGGCTTCGCTGGCTGTCATGGCAATAAAATTCTGTCTCGCTTTGCGTTTGCGTTGGAATAATCGGCGCATGATAACGATTCTCGCGCCATAAGTCGAATCATTGCGCCGGCGCGGCAACGCCAATATTTTGCGCGGGCGCCGGGCGGGGCGATTTCTGTTATACTGGGCGGCATTGTCCGTACCCATCAACAATGAGGAGAAAACGCGATGAAAGACCGCACTGGTAAGACGTTAATGGCTGCCCCCCCCCCCCCCTGATTCGCCGCAGGCCGGTGCCGTACGCCCGGCATCGCGCCGCGAGCAAGCATGGCGAACGCCGCGCTTGACCGACCTAAACAGTGACTGCACCGCTACCCGTTTCACCGGGACCCCGAAGATGCCTGATCCATCCGAAGGAACGAGAAACCCTACTCCGAACTCGACCGTCTATGAAGGATCCTGAGGCGGCGGGCACCGCAGACAGCGCCGTTGCGACAGCCGGCGGCGCCGGCGGGACGGCGCAACGCCGGACGGACGTGAACCGGGGCGATTTCTGTTATACTGGGCGGCATTGTCCGTACCCATCAACCATGAGGAGAAACAATATGAAAGACCGCACTGGTAAGACG
>CAZDXS010000117.1:0-9773 GCA_964509455.1 uncultured Enterobacteriaceae bacterium
GGATAATGCCCGCGGCGGCGCCCGCCGGAAAACCATCACCCGCCGCCCGGCGCACACTCCCCCGCGCCGCCGTAATTGTTTATTGACCTGTTCTGCGTTTCTTGGCTAAAATACTGCCGCGTAAGATTTGACAGCAACCGCCGAGAAGAATGCGTTGATAGATTCCAACTGGAACACCATGGCCTTTTTCGAAAGGGCCACGGTAAAAAAAGTGAAAGCCTGCCTGGTTGACGGCGCCGACGCCAATGAGCGGGACAAGTGGGGATTCTCCCCGTTGCATTTTGCCGCCGCGTTCAATGACGATCCGGACGTCATCACCGTGCTGATAGAAGCCGGCGCCGAGCTGGAGGCGCGGGACAAGGAGTGGGGCGCCACCCCGTTGCACTGGGCGGCCTGGTCCAACGACAACCCCGGCATCATCATTGCCTTGCTGGACGGGGGCGCGGACCTGTTTGCCCGGGACATCAGGGACAGCACCCCGTTGCACGCGGCTGCCGAGCAAAGCAACAACCCCGCCATCGTGGCCGCCCTGCTGGATTCCGGGGCGGACATCAACCTGCGGGACGCCGGCCGGTTGCCCTGGGAGTACGCCCGGGACAACTCCGCGCTGAAAGACACCGACGTTTACATGCGCCTGAGCGGGGACTGAGCGCCGTTCCCTCATCGGGGCGCCGGCAACGGCGCCTGCCTGTTTCCTGTCGAAATCGCCGCCGGGCGGTGGTTGCCGCTCGCCGCTCGCGCGGCCGCAACCCCGGGCGCTGACTTTCCCCCGCTACTCTCAGGATGCGCCCGCTGGTCGGCACGGCGGGCGGTCGTAGGGGGACGGGACGGTGGTCGCTGCTCGCCGCTCGTGCGGCCGCAACCCCGGGCGCTGACTTTTCCTCCGCCGCTCTCAGGGCGCGCCCGCTGGTCGGCACGGCGGGCGGTCGCAGGGGGCGGGGCGGCGATTGCCTTCCGGCAAAGCGGGCGGGTGCAAGGTCAGGGCAACGGTTGCGTTTTGTCTGCCAAGCCGCCGGCGTACTAATCAGCTCCTCGCCGCGAGCGGGCGCGGCGAAACCCCGCATTGTCCCTGCCGTTGCCCTTGCCGGCGGTCTTTCAGGTACTTCGCGGCAGGGACTGCAACGGCTGGTCCCGCTGTTGTCGGCGCTTCATGTACTCATCAAAAACGTTGCGGTAATCCGCCGCGCCGTAGCGGACGAACAGCTCCGCGAACAAGTTGGGCAGCTTGCGGTAGGGAGAGACGCCCAGCTCCATGAGCATGACGTCCAGGTACTGCTGGAAGCGGGTGCTGACGGCACAAGAGCGGGACGGTTCGTAGTTGATGTGCTCGCGTTTCCACGCCTGGATGGAGTCCATGCAACGCAACATCTCTTCTGCCGGCGGCAGTTGCAAGTCCCCGTCCAGGTACGCGCACAACCAGACCACGCCCGCCTCGGCGGCTGATACGTGCATGAAGCCGTGATTGTAGCCGGCGCAGGCGAAGCGGGGAATGTTCGGGTGCAACACGTGACGATACAGCTGCGGGCCGTCGTCCCCGCTCTCCAGCAGGCGGCGGTACTGGTCCGGCAGGAACGGGAAGCGGGGCGTTTCCGACCCCACGCACAGCACCGCCAGGTCGCAGGGAATGGTGCGCCCGTCCCGCAACCGCACCCCGTCCTCCACGAACTCCGCAAGTTCCCCCCGGTGCGGCAGGATGCGCCCGTCCGCCACCAGCGGCAGGTACTCTCGCGGCGCCAGGGCGGCGGCGGAGCGCAGGTCGCCGGTGAGGGGATGCGTTGGAATCACGGCGCTCAATCTCTCGTTTGCCGCGGCGCCCTTGAACAGGCCGTGCCGCTTGGCCTGCAGGGCGAACAGGCGCGCGACGGCGCGCCAGAATGCGTTCACCAGGAACTTTGCGCGGCGATGCACCCACCGCTCTAGTCTGGTGGGGTGATCCCAGCAGGGCATGAGCGACGTGCTGAGGCGGCAAAACAGCAGGTGGGTGTAGTGAATATAAAAGATGGAGAACGGGATCATCCAGCGCGGGGTGCGGAACGCGTGGTGAACCTGCGCCGCCGCGGCCGCCGCCATGGAGGCGATGTCCAGGGCGCTTTTGCCGAAGCCCGCCACCATCACCTGTCGCCCCTTGAACATGTCCAGAGAGGTAATGTCCCGCTCCGTGATGATTTCGCCCTTGAAGACGTCCGCGCCGGGGAAGCGCGGCCGGTGCTTGCCTTCCGTATATTGGCCGATGGCGGACACCACGAAGTCGAACTCCTGCTCGCCCGCCCCGTTTTCATTCCGGTATTTCACCGTCCAGCCGTGCGGGGTCTCCGCCAGCGCCGTCACCTCGGTGTTATAGCGCACGTCGAGGTTCAGTTCCTTGACGGCCAGGTCCAGGTAGCGGGTCATCTCGGCGCCGGTGGGGTGCAACCCCGGCTCGAAAGGCCAGGGGAACTCCGCCAGGGCGTACTGGTGCACGCTGTTTTGCAGGCTGACCCCGGGGTAGCTGACCGCCCAGACGCCGCCCGCCCGGGCGGATTTTTCAAACAGGACGGCGGCATGGCCCGCCCTGTTCAGGATGCCGGCGGCCGCAATGCCGCTGATGCCGGCGCCGATAATGGCGATGTTCATTGGTTCGGCAAAGCTTGGTTAATCCCCCGCAATACTTGAGGCCTTTTCGCCCCGGTGACAAAATGCTATGTTTTTTTCGCGCCGAATTCAAATATACTTGCGGTTTGTCCTGGCTCACGAGGAGGTCGCCGGCATGTACCTGGTAACGGGCAGTTTCAACATCAAGAGCAACAACCTGGAGCAGGCCCGGGCGCTCATGGATAAAATCGTCGGGGTGGGGCGCACCGAGGAGGGGGTGGTGCGCTACGCTTTTTACCCGGACCTGCTGGACCCGCATCGCTATTTTCTTTTCGAGGAATGGGAGACGCAAGCGGCGCACGACCGGCACTTCAACGGCGCCGCCATGCAAGAGCTCGCGCCGCAGTTCTTCGAGTGCCTGGCGGAGCCGCCCCAAGTGAGTTATTACGCGGCCGAGCAAGTGGGCAGCCTGTAGCGCGGGACGTGCGGGAGGGCGGCCGCCGCAGTTCAGCGGCGCGGGCGGCGAGGCGGACGTTGCCGCCTGCATCGCCGCCCCGGAGACATTAGTTACGCGGCCGCGCAGGCGGGCAGTCGGTAGCGCGGGACGGGCGGGAAGGCGGCCGCCGCAGTTCAGCGGCGCGGGCAAGCGGGACTCCTCGCTTGGCAGGAACCGGTCAGTGGCGCGGGCTACGCAACGCCCGCAGGCGTTGCCCCGGTCGCCGCCGCAGTTCAGCGGCGCGGGCAGGCAGGACTCCTCGCCCAGCAGGAACCGGTCAGCGGCGCGGGCAGGCAGAACTCCTCGCCCGGCAGGGGCTGGTCAGTGGCGCGGGCGGCGAGGTGGGTGTTGCCGCCGGCGTCGCCTCAAAGACATTAGTTACGCGGCCGAGCAGGTGGGCAGTCTGTAGCGCGGGACGGGCGGCGCAACGCCTGCAGTCGCCTCTGCGGCCGCCGCCTCAGTCCAGCGGCGCGGGCAGGCTGGACTCCCCGCCCAGCAGGAACCGGTCCATGGCGCGGGCGGCGGAGCGCCCCTCGGCGATGGCCCAGACAATCAGGGACTGCCCCCGTTGCATGTCCCCGGCGGTGAACACGCCGGGGACGTTGGTCATCCAGTTCTGGTCTCTTTTCACGTTGCCTCTTTCCGTCAGCTCTATGTTCAGTTGCTCCAACATGCCCTCTCGCTCCGGCCCCAGAAAGCCCATGGCCAGCAGGGCAAGGTCGCAGGGCAGGCGGTATTCGCTGCCGGGGATTTCATCGAATGCCGGGCGCCCGTTGGCGTTTTTCATTTCTACCTGCACCAGCTCCAGCTCCTTGACCCGCCCCTGGTCGTCCCCGATGAAGCGCCGGGTGGATACCGCATACACCCGTTCCACCCCCTCCTCGTGGGCGGATGCGACCCGGTAGATGCGCGGCCACTCGGGCCACGGGTTGTCCGCGGCGCGGCTGTGCGGCGGCTCGGGCATGATTTCCAGCTGGTGCACGGACCTGGCCCCCTGCCGGTTGGCGGTGCCCAGGCAGTCGGCGCCGGTGTCGCCGCCGCCGATGATGACGACGTGCTTGTCCGCCGCGCTGATGAACTGGTCTGCGGGGATCTCATCGCCTTCGCAACGCCGGTTCTGCAACGGCAGGTAATCCATGGCCTGGTGAATGCCCTGCAACTCCCGTCCCGGCACCGGCAGGTCCCGGGGCGCTGTGGCCCCGCCGGCCAGCAACAGGGCGTCGTACTCCCGGCGCAGTTCCGCGGCGTCCGCGTCCGCGCCCACGCAACAGCCGGGCTTGAAAATTACCCCCTCCTGCTCCATTTGCTCCAGCCGCCGGTCCAGCACCCGCTTCTCCATCTTGAACTCGGGAATGCCGTAACGCAACAGGCCGCCGATGCGGTCGCTGCGTTCATACACCGTGACCTCGTGGCCGGCCCGGGCCAGTTGTTGCGCGGCGGCCAGTCCCGCCGGCCCGGAGCCGACAACGGCAACGCGCTTGCCGGTCTTCTCTTGGGGCGGTTGCGGTTTGATCCAGCCCTGCTCCCAGGCCTTGTCAATGATGGCGAGTTCCACCGCCTTGATGGTTACCGGAGCGTTGTCTAAGTCCAGCACGCAGGAGCCCTCGCAGGGCGCCGGGCACAGGGCGCCGGTGAACTCGGGAAAGTTATTGGTGGCGTGCAGGCGCTGAATGGCTTGTTGCCACTGGTCCCGGTACACAAGGTCGTTCCAGTCCGGAATCAGGTTGCCCAGGGGACAGGCCTGATGGCAAAAAGGGATGCCGCAGTCCATGCAACGGGACGCCTGGGTTTGCAGGTCCTCCTGCGGCCAAGGCGTCATCACCTGCCGCCAGTCGCCGCGCCGCTGGTCAACGGGGCGGTACGGCTGTTTCTCCCGCTCGAACTCCAAAAAGCCGGTAACCTTACCCATGGGCGGCCTCCATGATGGCTTCTTCTTCGGACAGCCCCCGCTCCCGGCCTTTCTTGATGGCTTCCAGAACTAACTTGTAATCCCGCGGCATCACCTTGACAAACCGCTCCCGGTAGGCCGGCCAGTCTTCCAGGATGTTGCGGGCCACGCCGCTCTGGGTGTAGCGGGCGTGGCGCTCCAGCAGGTCCTTGACGGCGTCTGCGTCTTCTTGCTCCGTGATGCTTTCCAGCAACACCATCTGCTGGTTGCAGCGAATGTGGAAATCCTCGTCCTCGTCCAGCACGTAGGCGATGCCGCCCGACATGCCGGCGGCGAAGTTGCGGCCGGTGCGGCCGATGATGACCACCCGTCCGCCGGTCATGTATTCACAGCCGTGGTCGCCCACGCCTTCTACCACGGCGGCAGCGCCGCTGTTGCGGACGCAGAAGCGCTCGCCCGCCACGCCGCGAAAATACGCCTCGCCGCTGGTGGCGCCGTACAGCACCACGTTGCCGACCAGGATGTTCTCCTCGGGCGCGAAAGTGGAGGCGCGCGGCGGATAGACGATGATGCGCCCGCCCGACAGCCCCTTGCCCAGGTAGTCGTTGGCGTCCCCCTCTAGTGTCAAGGTGACGCCGCGCGGGACGAAAGCGCCGAAACTCATGCCGGCGGAGCCGTTGAAATGCACTCGTATGGTGTTGTCGGGCAGTCCGGCGCCGCCGTAGCGCCGGGTGATCTCGTACCCCAGGACGGCGCCGGCGGTGCGGTTGGTGTTGCGGATGGGGAGAATGATGTTCACCGGTTTGCGCCGCTCCAAGGCGTCCTCGCACAGGGGCACCAGGGTGGTGACGTCCAGCGATTTTTCCAGCCCGTGGTCCTGGGCCCGGGAGTGGAAGAGCCCCACCTCGGGGCCCATTTCCGGCTTGTACAGGATCTTGGAGAAATCCAGCCCCTGCGCCTTCCAGTGGGTGATGGCGGGGTTCATGTCCAGCCGGTCGCTGCGCCCCACCATCTCATCGATGGTCTTGAAGCCCAGTTGCGCCATGAGCTCGCGGGTTTCTTCGGCGATGTACCGGAAAAAGTTTTCCACGAACTGCGGTTGCCCGGTGAAGCGTTGCCGCAGGCGCTTGTCCTGGGTGGCGATGCCCACGGGACAGGTGTTCAGGTGGCACACGCGCATCATGACGCAGCCGCTCACCACCAGCGGCGCCGTGGAAAAACCAAACTCCTCGGCGCCCAGCAGGGCGGCGATGACCACGTCCCGCCCGGTCTTCATCTGCCCGTCCGTTTGCACGACGATGCGGTCCCGCAGCTTGTTCTGCACCAGCACCTGTTGCGTCTCCGCCAGGCCCAGCTCCCACGGCAGGCCGGCGTGCTTCAAGGAGCTGATGGGAGAAGCGCCGGTGCCGCCGTCATAGCCGGAAATCAGCACCACGTCGGAATGGGCCTTGGACACGCCCGCGGCCACCGTCCCCACGCCCACTTCCGCCACCAGTTTCACGTGCACGCGGGCCTCGGGATTGGAGTTTTTCAAGTCGTGAATCAACTGTGCCAGGTCTTCAATGGAGTAGATGTCGTGGTGCGGCGGCGGCGAGATCTGGCCCACCCAGGGCGTGGAGTGGCGCACCTCGGCAATCCAGGGATAGACCTTAGGGCCCGGCAGTTGTCCCCCCTCGCCCGGTTTTGCGCCCTGCGCCATCTTGATCTGCAGGTCGTCGGCGTTCACCAGGTACTCGCTGGTCACGCCGAAACGCCCGGACGCCACCTGCTTGATGGCGCTGCGCCGGGAATCGCCGTTCTCGTCCGGTACGTAGCGCGCCGGGTCTTCGCCGCCCTCGCCGGTGTTGGACTTGCCGCCGATGCGGTTCATGGCAACGGCCAGGGTTTCATGGGCTTCCTTGCTGATGGAGCCGTAGGACATGGCGCCGGTGGAGAACCGCTTCATAATGTTCTCCGCAGGTTCCACCTGGTCCAGGGGAAGGGGCTCGCGCGCCGTTTTGAGGCGCATCAATCCCCTCAGGGTGGCCAGGTTGCGGCTTTGGTCGTCCACCAGCCGGCTGTATTCCTTGAAGACGGCGTACTGCCCGGAGCGGGTGGCGTGTTGCAGCTTGAACACGGTCTCCGGGTTGAACAGGTGGTATTCCCCGTCGCGCCGCCACTGGTATTCGCCGCCCCATTCCAGGTCCGGCGGTTCCGCCTTCCGGTCCGCAAACGCCCGCCGGTGGCGCCGCGCGTTTTCCTCCGCCGCCAGGTCCAGCCCGATGCCGCCGATGCGCGAGGCGGTCCAAGTGAAATAACGCTCCACGAAATCCTCCGCCAGGCCGACGGCCTCGAAGATCTGGGCGCCGCGGTAGGACTGCACGGTGGAAATGCCCATCTTGGACATGGTTTTCACCAGCCCCTTGTTGACGGCCTTGATGAAGTTGCCCACCGCCTTGTCGAACTCCATTTCCGGCACGAAACCCTTGCCGATCAGCCCGCCAATGCTTTCAAACGCCAGGTAGGGGTTGATCGCCTCCATGCCGTAGCCGATGAGGACCGCGAAGTGGTGAACCTCCCGGGGCTCGCCGGATTCCAGCACCAGTCCCACCCGGGTGCGATTGCCGTTGCGCACCAGGTGATGGTGGACGCCGGCGCCTGCCAGCAACGCGGGAACGGCCGCCAACTCGGCGGTGACGCCGCGGTCCGACAGGATGATGTAGCTGTAGCCGTCGGCGATGGCCTGGTCGACCCGGGCGCAGACTTCTTTCAACGCCCGGTCCAGCCCGGCCCCGCCGGCGGCGACGGGATAGAGGATGGGGACGGTCTTGGTCTTGAAACCGGGCAGGTCCATGTCGCGAATGCGGGCCAGTTCCGCATTGGTCAGCACCGGCGACGAGGCGCGCAGGCGGCGGCAACTGAGCGGCCCCGGTTGCAACAGGTTGCCCTCGGGGCCCAGGGTCGTGGAAACCTGAGTGACCAGCTCCTCCCGAATGCCGTCCAGGGGAGGATTGGTGACCTGGGCGAACAACTGCTTGAAGTAGTCGTACAGCAACCGCGGGCGGTTGGACAGCACCGCCAGGGCCGCGTCCGTGCCCATGGAGCCGATGGGCTCCTCGCCCTTGCTCGCCATGGGCGCGACCAACAGGCGCAACTCCTCGTGGGTGTAGCCGAACGCCTGCTGGCGTTGCAACAGGGTGTCGGGGTCGGAGCCGTGAATGTTTTTCGGGTTGGGCAGGTTCTCCAGCGGCGTCAGGTTCTCCTGCAGCCACTGCCCGTAGGGGTGTTCATCCAGGCAGCGTTGCTTGAGTTCGTCGTCCCCGATGATGCGCTGCTCCCGGGTGTCCACCAGGAAAATGCGGCCGGGGTGCAACCGTTCCTTGACCTTGACGTTTTCCGGCGCTACGTCCAGCACGCCCACCTCCGACGCCATGATCACCATGTCGTCGTGGGTGATGTAGTAGCGGGACGGGCGCAGGCCGTTGCGGTCCAGCACCGCGCCAATGACCTCGCCGTCGGTGAAGGCGATGGAGGCCGGCCCGTCCCATGGCTCCATCAGGCAGGCGTGATATTCGTAAAACGCCTTGCGGTCCGCCGCCATGGTTTCGTGGCCGCTCCAGGCCTCCGGAATCATCATCAGGACGGCGTGGGGCAGGGGCCGTCCGGCTAGATGCAAGAACTCCAGCACGTTGTCGAAGACGGCGGAGTCGCTGCCCCCCTCGATCACCACGGGGAAGATTTTCGCCAGGTCGTCGCCGAACAGCCCGGATTCGCACAGGGCCTCCCGGGCGCGCATCCAGTTGATGTTGCCGCGCACGGTGTTGATCTCGCCGTTGTGGCACATGTAGCGGAACGGCTGGGCCAGTCGCCAGGAAGGGAACGTATTGGTGGAAAAGCGCTGGTGCACCAGGGCCATGGCGGACTCCACCTCGGGGTCGGCGATGTCCGGAAACATGGGTTCAATCTGCGACCCCGTCAGCATGCCTTTATAAACGAAAGTGCGCCAGGACAACGAGGGAATGTAGAACAGGTCTTTCTGCTCCATGGCAGAGCCCCACACCTCGTGCTCCGCCCGCTTGCGTATTACGTATAGCTTGCGCTCGAACGCCGCGGCGTCCGGCACGTCATCTGCGCGGCCGATGAATATTTGCTTGAAAGTCGGCTCGCCGGCCCGGGCCGTGGGTCCCAGCAGGGAGTCGTCGACGGGCACGTCGCGCCAGCCCAGCACGGACTGGCCTTCTTCTGCGACGATGCGCTGGAATATTTGGCGACATTCCTGCGCCTGGGCCGGGTCGCGGGGCAGGAACACCATGCCGGCGCCGTACTGCTCCTCTTCGGGCAACTGGAAACCCGCGGCCGCGCACTCGCGCAGGAAAAACCGGTGGGGTTTCTGGAGCAGCAGGCCCACGCCGTCTCCCGTGTTTTCCTCGCAACCGCAGGCGCCGCGATGCAGCAGGTTTTTCAGGATGGTCAGGGCGTTGTCAACGATGGCGCGGGACCTGCGCCCCTTGATGTCGACCACGAACCCGACGCCGCAGGAGTCGTGTTCCCGGGCGGGGTCGTACAGGCCGCCCGCAGGCGGCGCGTGCCGGTTGCTGTTTTCTGATTTCCGCATGATGGACTTGTTTGTAGTGCTTTGCTAATTGCCGGGGGAAGCGCGCCAGGCGTTCCGTTCGGCGGTCAGAAAGGCGGGCGCGCCTGGCTTCTCCATGGCGCGACAAGCAGTTCCTGTTTTTCCCGTTGCACGGAAAACGCCCATTATAACCTGTTTCGCCCGGGGATTGCACCAGCGCCCGCCGGGCGGCGGGGCGCGGGGGCGATGTTCGCTCGTTGCATGGG
>CAZDXS010000118.1:0-4889 GCA_964509455.1 uncultured Enterobacteriaceae bacterium
GTCCACGTGGCCCATGATGGTCACCACGGGCGGCCGGGCAACCGCTTCTTCCTGGTCGTCGGGGCGCATAATGGCCTCCTCCAGGGCGTTTTCCCGAAGCACTTTTGGCTTGTGCCCCATTTCCTCGGTCACCAGCGCCGCCGTCTCCTGGTCCAGCACCTGGTTGATGGTGACCATGGTGCCCAGGGCCATCATGGTCTTGATGACCTCGGCGCTCTTCACGGACATGCGTTGCGCCAGCTCGGAAACGGTGATGCTCTCCGGAATCTCCACCTCCCGCACGATGGGCGCGGTGGGCTTCTCAAAGACGTGCTGCGGTTGCTTCTTGGGCGCCTGGCGCAGTCCCCGTTTCTTTTTCCTGCGCCCCGACTTGTCGGAAGCCACGTGCAACTCGGTGCGCCGTCCTCGCGGCGCTTTTTTCTCGTCCGCGGCGGGCGCTTTCGCGGCAGGGGGTTTCGCGGCGCCGGGCTCGGCGGGGGGCTTCGCGGCAACTGCCGCCGCGGCGTTCGGCCCCGCCTGTTCCGCCGTCGCCGAGGTTGTCGGCTCCTGGGCGGCGGCCCGCGTTTCCGCGTCCTGGTCCGCCGGCGCCGGGGCGGCGTCTGCCGGCGGCGTCTCCAGTGCGGTTGCCGCCGGCGCGGCCGCCTGCGCCGCCCGGCCCTCCTGCGCCGCTTGCCGCGCGGCCGCTTCCGCCTCGGCCCGGGCCTGGGCTTCTTTCCTGGCGGCTTCTTCCGTTATCGCCTTGCGCTTGACGTAGGTGCGTCTTTTCCGGGTCTCCACGTTCACCGTCTTGGTGCGTTGCTTGCTGCGCGGCCCCGGGGATGAAACCGCCACCTTGATCTGGCTGGTGGTCTTTCTTTTCAGGGTGATTTTCCGGTTGTCCAGCTCGCCGTTCTTGCCGCGCTTGCGGCGCAGGTAGCCCAGCAACTCGGTCTTCTCGCCGGCGGAGATGCTGTCGTTCTCAGAGCGGTTCTCCAGCCCGATTTCCCCCAGTTGCTCCAGCAACTTCGCCACCGGCACCCGAATATCGTCGGCCAGTTGCTTTATCGTGACTTCAGGCATTTGCGTTCTCCGGTGCGCCGTTGTCTTCCGTGGTGAACCAGGGTGCGCGGGCGGTCATGATCAGACTGGCGGCGCGCTCCTTGTCCATCTCCCCAATCTCAACCAGTTCGTCTATGGACAGCTCGGCAAGGTCTTCCATGGTGACCACGCCGCGCCCGGCCAGCTCATGAGCCAGCGCCTCGTCCATGCCCTCCATCTCCAGCAGGTCGGCGTCCGGCTCGGCGTCCGCAAACCGCTCCTCGTCTATGAGGCCCCGCGTTACAATGATGTCCTTGGCCCGCTCCCGCAACTCCTTGATCAGGGTCTCGTCAAATTCCTCGATTTCCAGCAACTCGTTGTCGGGCACGTACGCCACCTCCTCGATGCTGGAGAACCCCTCCTGGACCAGTATGACGGCAATTTCCTCGTCAACGTCCAGTTGTTCCATGAACATTTTTTGCAGTTTCTGGGTTTCCTCCTCGGTCTTGTTCTGGGCCTGCTCCTCCGACATCACGTTGATCTCCCACTGCGTCAGCTCGCTGGCCAGCTTGACGTTCTGGCCGCCGCGGCCGATGGCCTGGGACAGGTTTTCCTCGGACACCGCCACGTCCATGCTGTGGGCTTCCTCGTCCACCAACATGGACGCCACCTCGGCCGGCGCCATGGCGTTGATGACAAACTGCGCGGGGTTCTCGTCCCACAGGATAATGTCGACCCGCTCGCCGCCCAGGGCGTTGGACACCGCCTGCACCCGGGAGCCGCGCATGCCGACGCAGGCGCCGATGGGATCGATTCGGGAGTCGACGGCTTTCACCGCGATCTTGGCGCGGGAACCCGGGTCGCGGGCGCCGCTGATGATTTCTATCAGCCCCTCGTTAATTTCGGGCACCTCGATCTTGAACAGCTCCACCAACAACTCGGGGGCCGTGCGGCTCAGCAACAACTGGGGGCCGCGCGTGTCCGACCGAACCTCGCGCAGGTAGGCGCGCAACTGGTCCCGCGGCCGCGCCGCCTCCCTGGGAATCATCTCCTCGCGCGGAATGAAACCTTCTGCGTTGTTTCCCAGGTCCAGGATCACGTTGCCCTTTTCCACCTTTTTCACGAAGCCAATCACCATCTCGCCGACCCGGCCGATGTAGGCGTCGTGGACCTGCTTGCGCTCCGCATCGCGCACTTTCTGTATGATGATCTGCTTGGCGGTCTGTGCGGCGATGCGGCCAAACTCCACCGACTCCTCCGGCTCCTCGATGAAGCCGCCAACTTCCAGGCCGGGCTGCTTCTCCTGGGCGTCCGCCAGGAAAATCTGCCGGGTCGGAAATTCCAGCGGCGCGGGGCTGTCCTCCACCACCTCCCATTGGCGAAAGGTCTCGTAGTCGCCGGTTTCCTGGTCGATGGCGACGCGCACCTCGATGTCCTCGCGGCGGCGCTTTTTCGTAGCGCTGGCCAGCGCGGCTTCTATGGCCTCGAAGATGATCTCTTTGGCGATGCCCTTTTCGTTGGACACCGCTTCAACCACCATCAGGATTTCCTGGTTCATTGCACTGTTGTCTGCTTAAAAAAGGTTATAGATTCTGCGGCGTCAGCCGCGCTTTGCTTATCTTGCCCAGGGGAACCTGCAACTGTGTTCCCGCCTCGTCCAGCATCACTTGGTCTCCGGCGATGCCCGCCAAGCGCCCGGTAATGCGCCGCCGCCCCTGGTGCGGCGCCGCCAGGGTGACCCGCACCGTCTCGCCAATGAACTGCTGGTACTGGGCCGGCGTGAACAACAAGCGGTCCAGCCCCGGCGATGAGATCTCCAGCCGGTAGTTGCCCGTAATGGGCGCCTCCACATCCAGCACGCCTGACGCCTGGTCGCTCACCCGGGCGCAATCTTCCAGTCCGACGCCCGATTCGCTGTCTATGTAGATGCGCAACAGCGAATCCCGCCCGGACGCAAGGTACTCCATTCCCCAGAAGATGTAGCCCAGGTCCTCGACCAGCGGTCTTAACAGGGCTTCGAGTTCGGATTGCCGCTTGCGCACGCCGCCGGGTCCTAACGTTGGAAACAAAAAAGGGCGTCCGTCCTGCAAAACCGCCCCCGCCGCCGGCCTTGCCGATTGCCGCGGCGCACCGGGGAAGCGCTGACAGGATCACGGCGCCCCTGTAAAAAAAGGGGGATGCCCCCCTTTTTCAGTGTCTGGTAGCGGGGGCAGGATTTGAACCTGCGACCTTCGGGTTATGAGCCCGACGAGCTGCCAGACTGCTCCACCCCGCATTGGTTAGAACGCAACTATACAGTACCCCGGAACTATATGCAAGCGATTTTGCAATTTATTTTGTGTGGCGCAAATCCCGAAAGTTCCCCGTTTAGGACTTCGCAGGCGGGCCAGTCCCGCTGTCGCCCCGCCCGGCGCCCATTTATCGGGAGTTGACCTGCCGCCGCACGGCCGGGTTTTTGCGGTGACTCGCCCCGGCTCTCGCTGGGGCGCAGCTCCCGCTCATCTCTCACCCCGTCTCTGTTGTGATTATCCCACGAGTGCCGCTTTCAATCATGCGTCCGCCGGGAAACAGAACCACTTCCCATCGCACGGATTCACCATCGTAAAGATCGAGTTTCGTTTCCCCATTTACGACCTCTTCAGCGGCTTGCCTTGCGTTTTTTTCCGCCGTGTTCGGTTCGTCCCAGATGCCTACCATGAGTCGGGCGCCGTCTTGGGCTGTGACCTTCCCGGCATCATTAACCAACAGGACATGCACTATGCTTGCCAAGTAAGCCGGATCTTGGCCCCGGCCAAGCGCATATCCACTGTCTTTCGGTGCGCCTCTGACATACGCAATTTCATACACTTCCCAGCGGACAACTGTCGCTTTTATTCTGCGGGCGATATCGATGGCCTCGCTGCAGGCATCTGCCAAACAGTACGCCTTTAGCCTCTTCTCGGTGCCAATATGCTTGTTAGTTGCGGCGTTCCGGAAATTCGCCAGGTAGCAATAGCGTTCGATTTCTGGCACGTCTTCAAACACCCATTCCTGTTTATTCATCCGGCGCCTCCCCGTCCCTGTTGTCTCTGCCGGCGCGGGCAATAAATCCTATGAACATTATCGTGTCTTGGCTCTCGTGGTTGTGATGGCTGTCAAGTAATGGAGATTATACGCATAAATCCGCAAGAGACTTGTGATCAATGTCGCGTTTCGCAAGCCGGGCGGCCCCGCTGTCGCCCCGCACCGTTGTCCCGCTGCGCCGCGCCCCGCCACGCTTGGCGGATTTACGTATATAATCCCTTTTTTATCGTGGTTTCGGTCCGCCGCTTCCGCGCTGAGCCGCACTGTGCGGGGACAGCCGGCGGCGGTGTTCATTATTGAACCGATGCCAACATCAAAACGCAGGAGGGTATTATGGCGAAATGGCGCAAAGAAGGCAAAGACGCCGTCTACGAGGCGGCGGAGATTGAACAGCGACTGCAAGACGAGTTGCCGCACTGGTATTACGAGGACGGCTGGATTCGCCGCCGCTACAAGACCAGCGGCTGGAAAGGCACGCTGATGGTGATCAACACGGTGGGACACCTGGCCGAGGCGGCCTGGCATCACCCGGATATCACCGCCAGCTACGCTTTTGTCATCGTCAAGCTGATGAACCACGCCGCCAAGGGCGTAACGGACAAGGATTTTGAACTGGCGCGCAAGATCGAGGAAGTCATCGCCTGGCAACCGGGCCTGGACAAGAACAGCGCCCTGGAAGGCACGCCGGAGGATCCCAGGTTCAAGTACCTGAAATACGACTGACGGCCCGGGGAGGGCAGGGCGCCGCGAGGCGGGGCGAGGCGCCGCCGTTCAGGTGGTGCGCCGCGAGGCGGGGCGGCTGTTCGGGG
>CAZDXS010000119.1:0-5152 GCA_964509455.1 uncultured Enterobacteriaceae bacterium
CTTTGCGGCCCCGGACTTTGC
The DNA here is from genome assembly GCA_964509455.1 of uncultured Enterobacteriaceae bacterium. GTDB lineage: Bacteria > Pseudomonadota > Gammaproteobacteria > Eutrophobiales > Eutrophobiaceae > JAAXHV01. Next base: position 22 of record CAZDXS010000119.1, read on the forward strand.
GGTATTCGTTTCCTCGGTCATGGCTTTTCCACTGGCATTGTTGTTTAATGTACCTAGTGGGGACAAACCGGAAAATTTCAAGGTGCGGTCGCCTGCGCCGCAAGGCAAACATTGCGAGACAGCCCGCCGGATCGCACTCGCAAGAGCGGCGGGCGCCGCGTTTGCCTGAACCGTAAGGCAGACGCGACAAAAGTCGATTGATTGAACACGCCCTGTCGGGCAGGATTAGTGAAGCGGTAACATGAAAAACCAGGCTCCCGCCCAACCAGCGCCGCAACGCGCGCGCACTGCCGGCCGCGATGACGCCGCGGCCGCGCCGTTCGTCAAGTGGGCGGGCGGCAAGCGGGCGCTGATACCCGGCATCGCAGCGCACTTTCCCGGGCGCGTCAAGCGTTACTGGGAGCCTTTCGTGGGCGGCGGGGCCGTGTTCTTCTCGTTTGCCGACCGCATCGACCAGGCCGTCCTGTCGGACAGCAATGAAGAGTTGATCATCACCTACCAGGCGGTGCAAAGCCGCGTAGAAGAGCTGATCGAAGCCTTGCGCGAACATAAGCGCCGCCACGGGGAAAAGCGCTACTACCTGAGCGTGCGCTCGCACAGCCCGACGGACGAGATGGAAATCGCCGCCCGTTTCATCTACCTGAACAGGACCTGCTACAACGGCCTGTACCGGGTGAACCGGCAGGGGAAGTTCAACGTCCCCCGGGGCAACTACAAGAACCCGGATATATGCAACGCAGAACGCCTGCGGGCGGCCGCCGAGGCGTTGGCGAAAGCCGACCTGAGAGCGGGCGACTTCGCCGGGCAGGCGGCGCCCGGCAAGGGCGACTTCATCTACTGCGACCCGCCTTATGACGACTGCTTTACCAGTTATCAGCCCGGCGGCTTTACCGCAGAGGACCAGCGGCGCCTGCGGGATGCGGCGAAAAAATGGAGCGCCGCCGGCGCTTCCGTGGTGCTGAGCAACAGCGACACGCCGCACATTCGCGGGCTTTACGGCAGTCGCTTTCGCTTGCATGAAACAACGGCGCCGCGCCCCATCAACAGCAACGGCAACGGGCGCGGCGCCGTCGCCGAACTGATCATCACCAGCCATGCTTAGCTGTGACTTACCAATAGGTTGCTCTTTCGGGACGTCTCCGGATGCGGCGATTGTCCGACAAATAACCCGGAGTTCCGAATGAACCATCATCGCAATGCACGACTGACGGCCCATGGCCGAGAGTTGCTGGTAACGCAGATCATTGAGCAAGGTCAATCGCCCACGGATGCGGCCCGGACTCTGGGGGTCAGCAGACACACGGTTCACAAATGGTTGAAGCGCTATCGCGAGGAAGGGAAGGCGGGCTTGCACAACCGCTCTTCGCGCCCGCTGCACAGCCCGCGGACCACCGACCCCGCCGTCGGCGAGGCCGCAGCAGAGCTTCGCCGCCGGCGACAGACATATCAGCAGATCGCCCAGGCGCTGGGCGTGTCGACCAGCACGGTGGGGCGCGTGCTCAAAAAACGCGGGTTGAACCGCCTGTCCGCGTTGGAGCCGGCCCCTAGACGCCGGGCAAAAATCGAAAAACGCCGCCGCGCCTGTGAGAAAATCACCGGGGAGGCGCCAGACGCGAGAAAAAGAGACATGAGGCTTGTCAAATGATGCTCACCAATCAGCATCCGGGCGATGACGGCCCGGCGGGCGCCTGAGCCCCGAACCACAGGAGAGTAATGGCCGCAAAAAATCCTGCGAATACTCCCGTCATGCAACAGTACTTGGGGTTCAAGGCCGAACACCCGGACGTTCTGCTGTTCTTTCGCATGGGCGACTTCTACGAGTTGTTTTACGAGGACGCCCGCAAGGCGGCCCGCTTGCTTGACATCACCCTGACCTCCCGCAGTAAATCCAACGGCGACCCCATCCCCATGGCGGGCGTGCCGCATCATTCCGTGGACGCCTACCTGGCGCGCCTGATCAAGCAGGGCGAGTCGGTGGTCATCTGCGAACAGGTGGGCGACCCCGCCCTGTGCAAGGGGCCGGTGGAGCGCAAGGTGGCGCGCATCGTAACGCCCGGCACCGTCACCGACGACGAGTTGCTGGAAGAGCGGGCCGACAACCTGCTGGTGTGCGTTCACGCGGTCGGCGAGCGCCGCGGCATCGCCAGTCTGAACCTGTCCGACGGACGCCTGGCCCTGAGCCAGCCCCAGGACCAAAACGTCCTGCAAGACGAACTGGAGCGCCTGCGGCCGGCGGAGCTGCTGGTCCAGGAAGGCGGCGAACTGGACGGCGCACTGGACGCCTTCTGCAAGAACACGACATCCCGCGCCGCCTGGCATTTTGACGAGGAAGCGGCCGCGAACCTCCTCCGCCGGCAGTACCGGGTCAAGGAGCTGGAGGGGCTGGGTTGCGCCGCCCTGCCGCTGGCGACCACGGCGGCCGGCGCCTTGTTGCAATACGTGAACGAGACCCAGAGCGGCGCCCTGCCCCACCTGCAACCGCCCAGGATTGAACGCCAGTCCGACGCCATCCTGCTGGACGCCGCCAGCCGCCGCAACCTGGAGTTGGAGCAGGACCTTGCCGGCCGGAAAGCCAACAGCCTGCTGGGCGTGCTGGACGTCACCGCCACGGCCATGGGCGGCCGCCTGTTGCGGCGCTGGCTCAATCGCCCGCTGCGCGACCAGCAGACCTTGCGGTTGCGCCATGACGCAGTGGACGCCCTGGCGGCCGCCCGGACCTACGCCGCCCTGCGCGAGTCCCTGAAACACATCAATGACTTGGAGCGCATCCTGGCGCGAGTGGCGTTGAAGTCCGCCCGTCCCCGGGACCTGTCGCAACTGGGCAAGTCCCTGGCGCGCCTGCCGGAGCTGAAAACGACGCTGGCCGGCGTCGACAGCCCGCGCCTCAACGAGCTGAGCCAGCTGTTGCACGAGACGCCCGAATTGCGGGCGCACTTGGAGAGCGCCCTGCAGGAAAACCCGGCGCCCGGCATTCGGGACGGCGGCGTCATCGCCGACGGCTTCGACGCCGAGCTGGATGAACTGCGCGCGGCCGGCGGCCAGGCCGGCGCGTTCCTCAACGAACTGGAAGAGAGAGAAAAAAAGCGCACCGGCATCGCGTCGTTGAAAGTGGGCTTCAACCGGGTGCACGGCTATTACATCGAGGTGCCGCGGCACCAGAGCGGCAACGTGCCGACGGACTATCACCGGCGGCAAACCCTGAAAGCGGCGGAGCGCTTCATCACCGCGGAGTTGCGGGAGTTCGAGGATAAGGCGCTGAGTGCGAAGGAGCGGGCGCTGGCGCGGGAAAAAATACTGTACGAGGCCCTCTTGGAGCGCATTTGCGCGGACCTGGCCCCGTTGCAGGCAAGCGCCGCGGCCCTGTGCGAGATCGACGTGCTGGCATGCTTCGCTGAGCGCGCCGAGACTCTGGACTACCGCCGGCCGGAGTTAGTCGAGGTCCCGGGCATCAACATAGAAGCGGGGCGCCACGCCGTCATCGAGCAGTTGCACGACAGCCCGTTCATCGCCAACGACACCGCCCTGGACGACGCCACCCGCATGTTGCTGATCACCGGCCCCAACATGGGCGGCAAATCGACGTACATGCGCCAGACGGCCCTGATCGTACTGCTGGCCCACATCGGCAGTTTCGTCCCCGCCAAGCGGGCGGTGTTGGGCCCCATCGACCGCATCTTCACCCGCATCGGCGCCACGGACGACATTTCCGCCGGGCGCTCCACGTTCATGGCGGAAATGGTGGAGACCGCGACCATCCTGAACAATGCCACGGACCAGAGCCTGGCGCTGATAGACGAGATCGGCCGCGGCACCAGCACCTACGACGGCATGGCCCTGGCGTGGGCGTGCGCCATCCACCTGGCGAACAACATTCGGGCGTTCACCATGTTCGCCACTCACTACTTTGAGTTGACCGCCCTGCCGGAGCTCGTCGACGTCATCAAGAACGTGCACCTGGACGCCGTCAAGCACAATGAGGAAATCGTCTTTCTACACGCGCTGAAACCCGGCGCCACCAACCGCAGCTACGGCATCCAGGTGGCGCAACTGGCGGGCATTCCCCGCAACGTCATCAACCAAGCCAACCACCAGCTGGAGATCATGGAAAAAGCCGCCGTTGACCTGTTGCCGGAGCAACCGCAAAAAGACCTGTTTCAGCAACCCGACCCGGTGCGAACGGCGCTGGACGAGGTTAACCCGGACACGGTGACGCCGCGCCAGGCGCTGGAGATCCTGTACCGGTTGCTGGAACTGAATCGCTGAGGGCGGCGGCGCAACGGCGTTATCGCCCGCGCAACCCCCGCCCGGCGCAAAACCAGGCGGCGCACGTCTTTCAGCGCACCGCCAACCGTGCGCGGCGATGCGGCGGCGCCGGCCGCCCCCTGCGCCTTCCGTCGGCTACGCTACGGCCCATGACCGCCGAAGCGCCTTGTTCACCGCGTTGCAGGTTGCCGGGTCAGCCTTTGCGGCGGCGCTTGCCGCCTCCACCCGACAAGCGCAAGGCAAGCGCTTGTTGCTGCTCTCTTCGCGCCCAGGCGACAACGACGTTGCCGCGCGGCACAGGACGGGCGCCGCCGCGCTGCCGCGCGGCACAGGACGAGCCAGGATTAGAAGCGCAGCCCTACGCCCACCCAGAGGCGTTGGTCGGCATCGCGGTCCACGTACTCCTGCCGCTCACCCTTGACGTGCAAGGACAAATCGGAGCCCAGTTGCGTACGCGCCCCCAGGCTGTAAATGCGGGCGTCTTCCTGGCCTACCTCCAGGGCGCCGTAAGGCGTCACCAGGCCGCGCCCCAGCCCCATGCCGTAGCCGGCCGCGGCGCGCAGGCGCAACACCGCTTCTTCCGGAGCGGCGGCGGCGGCTGACGACCTGGGTGCGCCGTTCTCCCACGGCCGCGCCGCGCCGCCGTCCATACCCCCGTAGCCCGTCTCCAGGCCCGCCGACCAGCCGCGCCCGCCGGGGCCCGCTTGCAAGGCCAGCGCCGCCGTTGCGCCCCACTCCTTCACATCCCCTTCGCGGAACAGCAGGATGTGGGAGTGAACATTCATATTCCAGCGTCCCTGCGCGTAGCGGAAGCCCGCCAGCGTTTCCATCCCCAGTCCCTCGCCGGCCCCGTCGCCGCCGTCGCGGC
>CAZDXS010000120.1:0-12661 GCA_964509455.1 uncultured Enterobacteriaceae bacterium
GCGCGGCTTATCTTTTCCGGATGAGGGTCAGGCCGTCGCCGATGGGAACCAGCGCCAGGTCAATCCTTTCATCTGCGTGCGCCATGCGGTTGAACTCGCGGATGGCCGCGGTTTCTGCCTCCTGGTTTTCCGGGTCCGCCACGTCGCCGTGCCACAGCACGTTGTCGATGGCCATGAGGCCGCCGCGGCGCAACAAGCGGTAGTTCAACGGGTAATAGTCCGAGTACTCCTCTTTCACGGCGTCGACGAAGATGAAGTCGAAGCTGTTTTCTGCGCCGTCCTCGAGTAGCGCCGCCAGGGCGTCCAGGGCGGGCTCCAGGCGCAACTCTATGCGGTCGTCCACGCCGGCGGCCTGCCAGTATTCCCGCGCCTGGTCCGTGTATTCCGCGTTCACGTCGCAGGCGATGAGCTTCCCGCCGTTCGCCAGCCCGCGAGCGATGCACAGGCTGCTGTAACCGGTGAAAACCCCCAGCTCCAGGGCTTTTTGCACATTCAGCAGTTTTACCAGCAGGGTCATAAACTGCCCCTGCTCGGGCGAGATTTGCATGTTCGCCCACTGGTGGTCGGCGGTGTCTTGCCGGCAACGCCGCAACACCTCGTCCTCCCGCACCGCGACGGCGTTGATGTAACTGGAAAGCGGGTCGGTGAGACCCAGGGAAGTTCTGGACATGGTCGTCATCTCCTAAGCGTATCGTGTATTTTACCGCATATTGAACCCGATGCTTGCGTTTCGCAACGCCCGGCCGCTCCCGATTATGAGGGCGCCCCCGGCAGGTTGCCTTGCGCCTGGAACAGGCCCGCGGGTTGCCAGGATGGAGAAAAAAGGCGATGATGCACGTAAATCCCGCGACCAATGCGCGATGAACGCAACGGCGGGCAGGCGCACGGCGGGCAGGCGCCCGGCGTCCAGGCAACAACCCGACAACCATGAACGAAAACAAACCACAAGCGGCGGATCCGGCGGCCGCCCCGTACCAAACCGCCGTCGATTACATTCTCGGCATCACGCGGGAGATCTGGGAGGAGCGCGGCGTGGGCCCGGCCCTGGCGCGATACTACGCCGAGGACGTCATCCTGCGCGCCCCCGGCGGCCTCACGGTGGGCAACCAGGAGGTCATTGCCGCGACCTTGCAGACCCTGCACGAGTTTCCGGACCGGCGGTTAATCGGCGAGGACGTCATCCATCATCACGATAAGAGCGGCTTCATTTCGTCCCATCGCCTGGCGTCGGTAATGACCCATGCCGGCGCCGGCGCCGCCGGCGCGGCCACGGGCCGGGTGGTGCGCATGCGCGTCATTGCCGATTGCGTGGTGCGCGACGGCAAGGTCACGGAGGAGTGGCTGATTCGGGACTACGGGGCCGTTGCCGCCGGGCTGGGGCTTACGGCCCAAGAGCTGGCGCGCCGCCAGTTGCAGTATGACCTTGAAAGCCACGGCGCCCCGCGTTTTTTCACGCCGGCCGCCGACACCCCCGGCAGTTACGTGAACTTCATCACCACGGACGAGGAGGCGCAGAACTACGCTCGCGGCTGGCAGGCCGTCTGGCAGGAGCGCGAACCCGCCGCCCTGCGCCGGCTGTACCGCGAGGGGGCGTGCGTGTTCGCGCCGGGCGGTGCCCGCCACGGCCACGACGACTTGGATCGTTTTGTCGTCGGCTACCTGGCCGCCTTTCCCGGAGCGCGGTTCACGGTCGAGCATCTCATGATCAACCGCGACCCCGGCCTGCCCGCCCGCGTCGCCATGCGCTGGAGCCTGGAGGGCCGCCACGGCGGCTGGGGAAGTTTCGGGGCGCCCACCGGTGCGCCGATTTACATCATGGGCCTGACCCACGCCCAGCTGGTCAACGGCAGGGTCGCCATGGAGTGGATGCTCATAGACGAGACGGCTGTCTGGAAGCAGGTGCTGGGCTTCGCGCCGGTGCGCGAGGAGGCGCCGCCGGACTGACCCGCGCTCGGCAGGTCAACGGCAGGGTCGCCCTGTCGCCGTCGCCATGGAGCGGATGCTCATAGACGAAGTAGCTATCTGGAAGCAGGCGCTGAGCCGCGGTCCGGCGCGCGAGGAGACGCCGTAAGCGGCGCGTGCCTTATTCTTTCCCCAGGGCCTTGTGGACCGCCGCCTGGGCGTGAATGGCGGTGGTGTCGAACAGGGGTATGGCCGTGTGGCGTTGTTGCACCAACATGCCAATTTCCGTGCAACCCTCTATGACCCCCTGGGCGCCGGCGGCCCCCAGTTGCTCGATGATCTCCAGGTATTTCGCCCGGGAGGGCTCGCGGACCACGCCCTGGCACAGTTCCTGGTAGATTACCCGGTTTATGACGGCCCGGTCGGCGGCGCCCGGGACCAGCACCTGCAACCCCTGTTGCTCCAGGCGGCTCTTGTAGAAGTCCTGCTCCATGGTGAACTTCGTTCCCAGCAGCCCCACCGCGTCAATGCCCGCTTCCCTGACGCGCCGGGCGGTGGCGTCCGCCAGGTGCAGCAACGGTATGTCTATGGCCGCCTCGATGGCCGCCGCCGTCTTGTGCATGGTGTTGGTACACAGCAATAGGAAGTCCGCGCCGCCCGCCTGGACCAAGCGCGCTTTTTCCGCCAGGAAGGCGCCGGCTGCCGCCCAGTCCTCTCGTTGTTGAAAGGCTTCTATTTTCTGGAAGTCCACGCTCACCAGCGCAATGGGCGCAGAATGCAGCCCGCCCCGCGCTTGCCGGGTTGCTTCATTGATCAGGCGATAGTAAAGGGCCGTGCTTTCCCAGCTCATGCCGCCCAGCAGGCCGATAGTCTTCATTTTTCTTCCGCGGCGGGCGCCCCGCGGTCAAATTCCAGCTGGAAGTCCGCCGCCGCCAGGTATTCGGCCTCGGTTTGCAGGTCGGCCCGGGTCAGCGGGTGCTTTTCCAGCCAGCCCTTGGCAAATTGCAACGCCAGGCTGTTGTCGGCGGCCCGGGCCGTCATTTCGGGAAGCGCGATGTGGGAGCGGCTGCGGTTGATGACGTACGCCAGCCGGAGCAACACGGCAAGGCGCAACAACCGGTCCCGGTCGTGGGGCGCCGCCCGGCTGAACTCCGCGCCGGGGAACCTGCGCCGGTGAGCGCGCACCAGCAGCGACAACTCGTGTTGCTCCTGCCTGGAAAATCCCGCCAGGTTGGAGTTTGACAGCAGGTAGGCGCCGTGCCGGTGGTACTGGGCGTGGGCGATGGCCAGCCCGATTTCATGCAACCGGGCCGCCCAAAGCAGGGTATTGCGGTCGGCGTCGTTGAAGCGCCAGTCCTTGCTCACCTGGTCAAACAAGACCTCGGCGGTGCCGGCGACCTTGTTCGCTTGTTCCTGGTCGACCCCGTAGCGCGTCGCCGCGCCGGCCACGGTGGCCCGGCGAATATCCTGGTTTTGGCGCCTGCCGATCAGCTCGTGAATGATGCCTTCGCGCAACGCGCCCGCGGACACTTGTATGTGCTCCAACTCCAGGGCTTCCATGGCGGCGGCCAGGATGGCCAGCCCGCCCGCGAACACGGGCTTGCGGCGCTCCGACAGGCCTTCCAGGAACAGTTTTTCGTGGTGGCCGGCGGCAATCAACCGCTTGCGCAGGGTCTCCACGGCGCTCCGATTGACTCCCGAGTTGCACCAGCCCTGGGACTGGGCGATTTCGCCCACGGAGCGTATCGTGCCCGAGGAGCCCAGCACGGCGTCCCAGCCCGCCTGGCGATAGCGGGCCGCCAGGGTTTCCAACTCCGTGTGGGCGAACAACACGGCTTCCCGCATGCGCCTGCCGGTGACGGCGCCGTCGGGGAAGAAGCGGCGGCTGACGTTGACGCACCCCATGTACAGGCTTTCCGCTTCCCTGATATCGAAGCCCTTGCCGATGATGAGCTCGGTGCTGCCGCCGCCGATGTCAATCACCAGCCGGGCGTCCGTTTCGCTGTAAAACGCCTGGGCGACGCCCAGGAACACCAGCCGCGCCTCTTCCTGGCCGGAGATGACGTCTATGTTGTGCCCCAGCGCCTCCCGCGCCCGCCGGATAAACTCGGCGCCGTTGCGGGCCAGGCGCAAGGTGTTGGTTCCTACCGCTTTTACGTTGGCGCGGGGGATTTCCCGGGTGCGCTGGCCGAACTGGCGCAGGCACTCGATGCCGCGCTCCATGGCGTCTTCGCACAGGTTGTTGCGCTCGTCCAGCCCGGAGGCAAGGCGCACCATTTCCTTGAGGCGGTCGATGATCCGCACCTGGCCGTCTTTCAGCTTCGCCACCACGATGTGAAAGCTGTTGGAGCCCAGGTCAACCGCGGCGAAAGTTTCCTCCGGCGGTTGGCTCATGTTGTACAATCTGCGTTCGTCATGTCAGGCAAGGCCCGTTTAATCTTGTTGCGCCACGCCAAGTCCGACTGGGACAGCGGCGCCGGCGGCGATTTTGACCGCCCCCTGTCCCAGCGCGGGCGCGAGGACGCCCCCCGCATGGGCAAGTGGATGGCGGGCGCCGGCGTCATTCCCGAACTTGTGCTGTGTTCTCCCGCCCTGCGAACCCGGCAAACCCTGGCGGCGGTCAACAATGAGCTGGCGGTTGGGCATATTGTATACGAGCACGACATTTACGGGGCGTCGACCGGCATGTTGCTGGGCTTGGTGGAGCGCTACAGCCCGCGATGCGGCAACCTCATGATCACGGGGCATAACCCGGGCCTGAGCGACTTGTTGCGTTTCCTGTGCGCCGCGCCGCCGCCGCTGACGGCGAAAGGACAACTGATGACCACCGCAACGGTTGCGGTGCTGGAGTTCGCCGCCGCCGAGGAGATGAGCGTCGCCGCCGCAGGCGCGTTGTTGCACCTAGTGCGCCCGGCGGACTTGTAAGGCGAGTATTCTCCGCCCGCCCGCTGGCGTCGCCGCGGGCGCGTCGTTGCACTTGGTGCGTCTGACGCTTTCTTTATCTTGTTGCGTTGTTGCCGCTGGCTGATGCGTTGCCAGCCCCGCGCCCCGGCGTCGGGTCGCGCTTGCCGCTCTGTTGCGGCGCCTGGCGCGCTCGGCGCATTTGCAAGGCGGGCGTCCTCGCTCGCCTGCCGGCGTCGCCGGCGGCAAAGCCCGGCGCCCTCTTTTCTTGTTGCGTTGTTACCGCTGGCTGATGCGCTGTCGGCCCCGCGCCCCGGCGGCGGGTCGAGCTTGCCGTTGTTGCGCCGCGCTTGGCGCACCCGCCCGGCGCATTTGCAAGGCGGGCGTCCTCGTTCGCCTGCCGGCGGCAAGGCCCGGCGCCCTCTTTTCTTGTTGCGTTGTCGCCACTGGTTGATGCGTTGTCGGCCCCGCGCCTCGGCGCCGGGCCGCGGATGCCGCTGTTGCTTTTTATGATTTTTGCAGCGTCGGCGCCGTTGCCGTGTTTGCCGGCCCGCGCCCGGCCCCCGGCATTGTACTGTTATAATGGCAAAAACAATATAGCACGGGAGAAGTGAATCATGTCGTGGTGGGGAACATTGGCGGGCGGCGCCTTCGGCTACATGCTGGGCGGCCCCCTGGGCGCGGTGTTGGGGGCGGCCCTGGGCCGCAAGTTTGACCGCGGCGTGTCGGGCGATTTCGAACGCCCGGAGGAGCTTCCGCAAGGCCACCGGTTTCGCGTGCAAGCCGCCTTTTTTACCGCGGTGTTTTCCGTGCTGGGGCATATCAGCAAGGCGGACGGCCGGGTCACGAAAGACGAAATACGGGCCGCAGGCAGCATCATGGACGACATGGAGCTGTCGGCGGAGCAACGCGAGGCGGCCCGGGCCCTGTTTAACGAAGGCAAGGCGTCCGACTTCGACCTGGCCACCGTGCTGGCGCAGTTTCGCAAGGAAATCGGGCGCCGCGCCGGCCTGCAACGGATGTTCATGGAGATCCTCTGTTTCGCCGCCGCCGCCGACGGCGTAGTGCACGCCGCGGAAACCCGGTTGCTGCGCCGGGTGTGCGACGACATTGGCTTCGACCGGAGCGAACTGGAGGCCATCCTGGCGGCGGTCACTGCAGAACTGCACCATCACCGTTCCGGCGGGCGCATCTCCCCGGACGATGCGTACGCGGTGTTGGGCGTGTCGGCAACCGCCGCGGATGCGGAAGTCAAAAAAGCCTACCGGCGCCTGCTCAGCCGGCACCATCCGGACAAGTTGGCGGCGCAGGGGTTGCCGGACGAGATGATGAAAACCGCCGCCCAGCGCACCCACGAGATTCGCCAGGCCTACGAGCGCATCAAGGAGAGTCGGGGGTTTTAGCGCGGCGGCGCCCCTGCCCCCGCCCCTGGCGCGCTAGGTAGTTCTCCAGCAGGGACGGGCCGGCGGGGGTGGACTGCGCCAGCCACTGGACGCGCAACGCGGCGGCTTCGCGCACCTTAAGGAGAGTCGGAGGTTTTAGCGCGGCGGTCGGGCGGTGATTGCGGCGGATACGGCAAGATGCGGGGCGCCTCAGGGAGAGTCGGGGGTTTTAGCGCGGCGGCGCCCCTGCCCCCGCCCCTGGCGCACCAGGTAATTCTCCAGCAGGGACGGGCCGGCGGGGGTGGACTGCGCCAGCCACTGGACGTGCAGCGCGGCGGCTTCGCGCGCCTCCAGGCGCCAGTTGACGGCGGAGTTTTTCAGCCGGGTCACCAGCGTATACAGGCTGACGGCGGCGCTCACCGACAGGTTGTAACTCCGGGTGAAGCCGTGGATGGGAAGCCGCACCGCGGCGTCCGCTTGTGCCAGCATGGGGGCGGACAGGCCTGGTTCTTCCGAGCCGAAACACAGCGCCAGCTTCTCGTTGACGTCAAGTTGCTCCAAGGCGCTCCCGCCCGGCGCCGGCGTCATGGCGATGATGCGATATCCCTGTTGCCTGAGTGCATCAACGCAGGCGCGAACATTGTCGCGGCCGGGCTGGTTGTGCCGGATGAGGTCAACCCATTTGGCGGCGCCCTGCACCACGGCGGGGTTCAACTGGTACTGGTACTGGTCCTCGATGATGTGAATGTCTTGTACGCCCAGGCACTCGCAGGTGCGCACCACCGCGCTGGCGTTCTGGGAGCGGTACACGTCCTCCAACACCACGGTGATATGGCGGGTGCGCTGCTGCAGGACTTCTTCCAGGCGCCGCCGCCGCGCCGCGTTGACGAACCCGGACAGGTAATCGATGAGTTCCTGCTGGGCGTGTGCGTCCATGGGCGGCATGAGACGGCGGCGACCCCGGCCGGCGGCTCAGGGAAGCCGCCGGCGGTCTTCCCGCCAGGACTCTCCCTCGATGACGACTCCCTGGCCCCGGCCCGCGCCGCGGCGGGACCGCAACAGCCGTTGCAACAGCGCCTGGGCCAGCCGGGCGCGCAGGGACGAAACCAGGCACAAAAAGCCCAGCACGTCGGTGGCAAAACCAGGGGTCAACAGCAGGACGCCGGCGAGCAACAGGATGACGCCTTCTAGCAGGTGGTCGGCGGGGAGCTTGCCCCGCGCCAGCTTGCGCCGGGCGCGGGCCAGCGTCAGAAAGCCCTGTATTCGCAACAGCAAGGCCCCCAACAACGCGGTCAGAATGCACAGGGCCACGGTGTACAGCGCACCGATATGCGCCCCTATCTGAATGAGAAGATAGATCTCAACCAAGGGGACGGTCAAGAACAGCAGGAAGAGAATTTTGAACATGGGCGTTGATTTGGGCGGCGCGGCATTGGCTTATTTGTCACTGTGTTGGCACAATAACAGTTTTACGAACGGTATGGAAAAGATGCAAGCTGATTCGCCGCAGCGTCTGTTGGCGCTGAACGCCTGTCCCGACTCCGGGACGGCCGAGAAAATCGCCGCCGCGCTGGTGGAAGAGAGGCTGGCCGCCTGCGTGCAGGTGTTGCCGGGCGTACGGTCTTATTTTCGCTGGGAGGGCAAGGCGGACAACGCCGCGGAATGCCTGTTGCTCATCAAGACCACCGCCGCGCGCTACCCGGCGGCGGAACGGCGCATCAGGCAGTTGCATCCGTATGAACTTCCCGAGATTATCGCTGTCCCTATCAGCGTCGGGTTGCCCGAATATTTACGATGGGTGGACAGCTGCACCATGAAGCCTGATGCGGACTGACCTGCGACCAGTTATTCTCCTCCTCTGCCTGGCCGCAACCGCGGCGCCGGCCGAGTCAATCGGCCAGCGTCTGCGGGAACTGGTGAGTTCGCCGGGCGGCGCTGTCGGGCAACCCGACATTCTTGAACCGGGGCAGGCTTTTCAGCTGTCCGCGACGCCCCGCCCGCCGGCCGCCGTGCGTTTTACCTGGGTGGTGGCGGACGGCTATTATCTTTACCGGGACAAGTTCTCTTTTGCTTCCTTAGCGGCCGCCGCGGTCGTTGACGAGTCCGGCATTCACATTCCGCGCGGGACGGTCAAGCGCGATGAATCCTTTGGCGAGGCGGAGGTCAACACCGGCCTGGTGGTGATTGACGTGCCGCTGGTGCGGGTCGGCGCCGCGTCCCCGGCCCGCGCACCCGCGTCCTTGACGCCGTTGCAGGTAACGTACCAGGGATGCAAGGAAGGTTCCGTTTGTTACCCGCCCATCACCCGGCAGGTTGAAGTCAGCCTGGCGCCGGCCGCCGCCCTGCCGCCGGCCCGGGCCGCGCTCTCCGCCCAGGACCGGATCACGAAAAAACTGGAGCGAGGCGGCCTGGTCCTGAACGTGCCGGCGTTCTTCGTCTTCGGGTTCCTGCTGTCGCTGACGCCCTGCGTGTTTCCCATGATCCCCATCCTGTCCGGCGTCATCGTCGGGCAGTCCGGGGTCGTGACCCGGCGCCGCGGCCTGTTGCTGTCGGGCGCCTACGTGCTGGCCCTGGCGCTGACGTACTCCCTGCTGGGCATGCTGGCCGGCGGGTTGCGGTTCAACTTGCAGGCCGCGTCCCAGAATGCCTGGGTGTTGGGCGCGTTCAGCCTGGCGTTTGTCCTGCTGGCGTTGTCCATGTTCGGGTTGTATGAATTGCGCCTGCCGGCGGCCTGGCAGACCCGGCTGGCGGCCCTGTCGCAGCCGCGGCCGGGCGGCGGCCTGCGCGGCGCCGCCTTCATGGGCGCTGTTTCCGCCGTCATTGTCGGCCCCTGCGTGGCGCCGCCCTTGGCGGGCGCCTTGTTGTACATCAGCCAGACCGGCGATGCGGCCCTGGGCGGCGCGGTGTTGTTTGCCATGGGGCTGGGGTTTGGCGCACCGTTGCTGTTGTTGGGCGCGTCCGCCGGCGCACTGTTGCCGCGAGCGGGTCCCTGGATGGAGCGCATCAAGCAGGCTTTCGGCTTCATCATGTTGGGAGTGGCCGCCTGGTTCTTAGGGCGCGTGTTGCCGGACGCCGCCGCCCTGTCGTTGTGGGCCCTGCTGGCGCTGGGCGCGGCCCTGTTTCTGGGCGCCTTGGGCGGCGGCCCGGTGGCGGGATTCAGTCGCCCCTGGTGGGCGCGGGGCGCCGGCGTCGTCCTGCTGTGCTACGGCGTTGCCCTGCTGGCGGGCGCGGCGACCGGCGCCGATGACGTTCTCAGACCGTTGCAGCGCGTGCTGGGCGGGCACGCCGAGACCCGGGCGGCGCACCTGGAGTTCGAACGCATCAAGAGCGCCGCAGACTTGGAGGAGAAGCTGGCCGCGGCCGGCGACCAGGGGAAGTACGTCATGCTGGATTTTTACGCGGACTGGTGCGTTACCTGCCTGGAAATGGAAGATTCGACGTTCAGCGACCCCCGGGTGCAACAGGCCCTGGCGGATGTCGTCCTGCTGCAAGCGGACGTGACCGCCTACGACGCAGCAGACCAGCGCCTGCTGGAGGGCCTGCGCTTGTTCGGCCCGCCCGCCCTCCTGTTTTTCGACCCGGCGCAGCGCGAGCTGGAGGCCTACCGGCTGGTGGGCTACATTGAACCGGAACCGTTGTTGCGGCACCTGGCGGCGGCGCTCGCCCAATGAGCCGGCTTGTCAGGGTAGCGGCGGGCGCCGGGCTGGTGTTGTTGTCCGCCTGGCTGGGGTTTCAGTTGCACCATTACCAGCAGGAACGGCGCGCGCCTGGGGCGGCGCCGGATGCCCGCAGTGTGCCGGCGGTCGCGCCCGGTGCCGCTGAAATTATCGGCCGCCGCCGTCCGGAGTTCACCCTGCCGGACCTGGACGGGCGGCCGCGTTCCATCGATGAATGGGACGGCAAGGTCATCGCCCTGAACTTCTGGGCCACCTGGTGTCCTCCCTGCCTGGAAGAGGTGCCGGCATTTGTCCGGTTGCAGAAAAAATACCAGGCCCGCGGCTTGCAGTTCGTCGGCATCGCCTTGCAACGCCCGGAAGAAGTGCGGCCGTTCGCCGCCGAGCACGGCATGAACTACCCGGTGCTGGCAGGCGAGCTGGAGGTCATCGAGGCGGCGGAGGCCTACGGCAACCGCCTGGGCGCCCTGCCTTACACCGTGTTCATCAACCGCGACGGGCGGGTGGCGGCGGCCCGGGCCGGCGCACTGTCCACGGAACAGGCGGAAGCCATCATCGCCCGCCTGCTGTGAACGCGCTGTCGCGCCGCTCCCGACCTGACCCGCGGCCGCGCACCGGCAACGCCCGTGCACCGGCTGCACGGCCTGCGGCGGGCGCCGCTTCGCGGCCGGCAGACCCAAGCACTCAAGGGGCTGTGAGGTTTCCTTGAAAAATACGGGGGTCCCGTGGGCAAAGCTGTGGACGCCGCGTGGACAAGGTTGTGGATGTCCCGTGGACAGGGTTGTGGATGCCCCGTTGGCAAAGTTGTGGGCGGTCCGTGGACATTCTGTGGACAACTTCCGCCGGTCGGCGGCGCCGTTTTGATAGCGGAGAAGGCCAGGGATGCCGGAAAGGAACTTCCTTTGTTGCGACCAGGAAAAAAGTTACGTGGAACCGGCGAGGAAACGACTGGCGGAATGTGATTCAGGGTTGCCCCAGTCGCTTTTTGAGTTTGAAAAGCCGCGATAATTATCGGTTGCGGAGAAACTGCCGCGGGATGGGAAACTGAACGCAGTCGTTGAAGCGCGGTTGCCGCCGCCGTTGCAAGAGCGGCTGGCAGCAGTCGGCATGGGGGAGTGGGCGGCGCGGCTGGAGCGTTGCCAGGCGCGTTGTTACGCCGGCGTCCGACATGGCGATTATCCGGCCTGGGAGGAGGCGTTGCGGCGCTTGCCCGCCCTGGAGGCGACGGCGGTGCGGCTGGATGCGGACGAGATTCAAGTCGGCCGGGCGGCGGACTGCGATGAGCGCCGCCGCCGGGAGTTGCGGCAACAGTTGCAACGCCTCATCCCCTGGCGCAAGGGCCCGTTCAACCTGTTTGGCGTGAGCCTGGACGCGGAGTGGCGCGCCGACCTGAAATGGCGTCGGCTGTGCGAGCGCATTACGCCCCTGGCCGGGCGTTGCGTCCTGGACGTGGGTTGCGGCAATGGTTATTACGGCTGGCGCATGTTGGGCGCCGGCGCACGGCTGGTGGTGGGCGTGGATGCCGCGCTCAAGTACGTCATGCAACAACGCATGGTCGCCCGCTACTTGCCGGAGGAGCCGTTTGCGGCGTTGCCGCTGGCCCTGGGGCCGCCGCAGGGGGACGGTCCCGCGTTGCCCCGGGACGGGGCGGCATTCGACACGGTATTCTCCATGGGGGTGCTGTACCACCAGCGCGACCCGGTCCGGCACCTGCGCGACCTGGCGGCGTTCCTCCGCGAGGGCGGCGAGCTGGTGCTGGAATCGCTGGTCATCGAGGAAGCGGACGGCGAGCTGTTGCGGCCCCGGGAACGCTATGCGGGCATGCGCAACGTCTGGGCCGTTCCCTCCATCCCCACCTTGACGAACTGGCTGGCCGCGGCCGGCTTCGATGCCGTGCAAACGGCGGACGTATCCGTTACGACTCCCGCCGAGCAACGGGCGACGCCCTGGACGTTCCCTGTGTCCCTGGCGGATTTCTTAGCGCCCGGCAATCCCCGGTTGACTGTCGAAGGCTACCCGGCGCCGCGGCGGGCCTTGCTGATTTGCACCAAGGCGGGCGGTGCCCGGTGATGCGGCGGCGGTCGGCGCCGCGCCTTATTCTGAAAAACCCACCGCTTTCTGGTCCAGCAATAGGTTCAGGGTAAAACGCACGCCAAACCCCGTGACGTCCGTAGGTACGTGGGCCAGTCCGCCCTTGTTGCGGCTGGCGGAGAGGTCCACGTGAATCCACGGGCAGTTGTGCTTGACGAACCGTTGCAAGAAACGCGCCGCCAGGATGTGGTCCGCGTCGTTGTCGTTGCTGCACTGCTTGACGTCGGCGATGTCGCTGCGCAGGGCCTCGTCATAGTCGGCGTCCATGGGAAACGGCCAGACGCGCTCGCCGCTGTCCGCGCCGGCCCGCACCAGGGCGGGTAAAAAAGCCGGCCGGTTGGTGAAGACGCCGCTGTAGGCCTTGCCGACGGCGGCCACACAGGCGCCGGTCAAGGTGGCGTAGTCAATGACCAGCCGCGGCCGGGCGCGGGCGGCCATTGCCAGGGCGTCCGCCAACACCATCCTGCCCTCGGCGTCGGTGTGCACGACTTCAATGGTGGTGCCGTCCACGGCGCGCACCACGTCGCCCGGGTTGTAGGCGCCGGGGCCGATGTGGTTGGTGCAAACGGCCAGCCAGCAGTCGACGGGAAACGGCGCCCGCAACCGGGTCAAGGCCGCCAGCACGCCCAGCGCCACCGCGCTGCCGCCCATGTCTTCGTGCATGCCGCACATGTAACTGTGCGGTTTCAGGTTGACGCCGCCGGTGTCGAA
>CAZDXS010000121.1:0-1878 GCA_964509455.1 uncultured Enterobacteriaceae bacterium
GTGTCGTAGATCGCAAGACCCGCAGAGATGGAACCGCCCGGTGAGTTGATATACAGGTAAATATCCTTGTCCGGGTTTTCCGATTCCAGGAACAGCAGTTGAGCGACGCCCACCCCCAGGCGGTCGGCGGCGCCCAACAGGATGGCGGTGGATTTGACTCCAATGCGCACATCGTCCTGCCGGTCCACCATGGCGTACATGGTGTCGTAGCTGAACACCCACAGCATGTTCGCGGCGAAGATGAGCCAAGCAATGCCTGGAACCTGGCCCGTGGAGGCGGTGAACGCCATGGGCACGCCCCAGCCAAAAGCAACGCCCAGAAACACCTGGGGCAGGTGGGTGTAACGCTTCATAAAAGGATACAGCACGGCAATGCCGACGGCGCCCAGCGACAACAGCACGGTGAGCAGGTTGGTGGTCAGCACCAGCAGGAAAGCGCCCAGGGCGAGGACGGCCGCCGCCGCCAGGGCCTCTCTGGCGGAGACCTTGCCGGCGGCAATGGGGCGGTGCCGGGTGCGCTCCACGAACGGGTCAAAGTTCCGGTCCGCCAGGTCGTTGACCACTACGCCCGCCGAGCGGGTGAGAAAGACGCCGCCGCCAAAAACCAGCAACAGGTGCAGGGAGGGGATGCCGTCGTTGGCCAGCCACAGGGCCCACAGGGTGGGCCACAGCAACAACAGCCAGCCAATGGGCTTGTCAAGGCGGATCAACTGCCCGTACAGCCGCAATCGTTCTGTTGCTGTGCGCCAGGTCAGCATGGCCGCCCGTCCCCCGCGCCGGCGCCGCCCGCGTAGCGGCGCACCGGCACCGCCCGGTGACTAGCCTCCGTTGCGCCCCGGCTCAGCATCGCCGCCCTACTCCCACGCCGGCATCGCCCGGCAACGAACCTCCGCCCGCACCACGGCCGCAACAGTGCACCGCCGCCGTTGCGCCCCGGCTCAGCATCGCCGCCCTTCCCCCGCGCCCGCGCCGCCCGGCAACGGGCCGGCGCCGCCCACGCAACGGCGTACCGCCATCGCGCCCCAGATCAGCATGGCCGCCCAGCCCCCGCGCCGCTCGGCAACGGGACTTCGCCGCCCGCACCGCGCCGCCGTCGACGTGTCTCGGATCAGCGTCGGCACCGCCCGCGCCACGGCGCACCGCCATCGCGCCCCAGGTCAGCATCGCCGCCCGTCCCCCGCGCCGGCACCGCCCGGTGGCGAACTGGCGGTTCCTGCACAGCATCGCGCCGCCGACGTGCCTCGGCTCAGCATGGCCAGCCGGGCTCCGCGCCGGCGCCGCCCACGCAACGGCGTACCGCCATCGCCACGGCGTACCGCCATCGTGCCCCAGGTCAGCATCGCCCGGCCACGAGCCGCCGCCCGCGCAACAGCGCACCGCCCTCGCAACGCCGCCGCCCAGCAACGAACCTCCGCCCGCACAACGACGCACCGCCACCATAGCGCCCCAGATCAGCATCGCCGCCCGTCCCCCGCGCCGGCACCGCCCGCGCAACACCGCCCGCGCCACGGCGCACGCCGTCACACCTTGCCGAACTCGACTTTCGCACTCAACCACCTCGCTATCAACTGGTCCGCGCACCCAGGCCATCGCTCCAGTATGTCGTCGGCAACCTGCCGCACCCTGGGGATCAAGGGCGCGTCCCGAACAAAGTCGGCGACGCGAAACGCGGGCAATCCCGTCTGCCGGGTGCCCAGTATTTCTCCCGGCCCGCGCAACTCCAGGTCGCTCTGCGCCAGGGCGAAGCCGTCGTTGGTCTCCCGCATGCGGCGCAACCGGATGCGGGAGACCAACGACGGCTTCGCCCTGGCGCAGAGCGACCTGGAGTTGCGCGGGCCGGGAGAAATACTGGGCACCCGGCAGACGGGATTGCCCGCG
>CAZDXS010000122.1:0-42532 GCA_964509455.1 uncultured Enterobacteriaceae bacterium
CAACGGCGGCGGGCCGGCTCCGGAACGCCGATGTGTGTGTGTGATGCGTAACGTGAAAGAATGTCATCGGATCATTATAAACGGATTTTATGCGAGGGGTTGTTTAATTTGCCTGGATTGTTCTCGCGCAAAATTCCTGCGTCAGGCGGAGTTGTAGCGGCAGTGCCGGTCACTCGCGTGGAATTCCGGCGCCGGGGGAGGAGGCGGGCGTTGGCGTGTTCTCGTGCGGAGTCCCTGCGCCAAGGGAGGAGTCGCGCGTTGGCGCGTTCTCGTGCGGAGTCCCTGCGCCAAGGGAGGAGTCGCGCGTTGGCGCGTTCTCGTGCGGAGTTCCTGCGCCAAGGGAGGAGTCGCGCGTTGGCGCGTTCTCGTGCGGAGTTCCGGTGCCAGGGGGAGGCGGCGTGCACACCGCATTCTGGTGTAAAATTCCTGCGCCGGGAAGTCGCAGCGCACGGTGCCGCGCACTTGCGTGGAATTCCGGCGACAGGGTGTGGTATACTCCCACCGGGCGCTTAGCTCAGTTGGGAGAGCGCCGCCCTTACAAGGCGGAGGTCGTGGGTTCAATCCCCTCAGCGCCCACCAGTTTTAGGAGTGGTAGTTCAGTTGGTTAGAATACCGGCCTGTCACGCCGGGGGTCGCGGGTTCGAGTCCCGTCCACTCCGCCATTAACCAGCCGGCCTGGACCCGGAGCGCCCTTGGGGCGCCCCCGCCAGGCTGGGAAGCGTTGCATTTTACTAGGCAATTCCCTGCCGCTCCGGCGCACGCCCTAGGGTGCGCCCGCTGGGTCGGCGGGTCATAACAAGACGAAGCGTATAAGCATGTTACAGCTCATCAGGGACCAGTTGAAAGGCTGGGTGGCCGTGTTGATTTTCACCATCATGATCATCCCCTTCGCGTTCTGGGGCATCAACTACTATTTCGAGCAGTCCGGCGGGATCGTCGCCCTGGAGGTGAACGGCGAGGACATCATGGCGACGGACTTCCAGAACGCCTACCAGGACCGGCGTCGGCAATGGCGGGAGACGTCCGGCGCCCCGCTTTCCGAAGAGGCCGCACCACTGCTGAAAAAACAGGTGGCGGACGACCTAGCGCGCACCGAGCTGTTGCGGCAGCTGGGCGCCAGGGAGGGATTGCACGTGGGCGACCGGGAAGTATGGAAGTTGCTCCAGGATATTCCTGCGTTCAACGACGAGAGCGGCTTCAACCCGTTGCTGTTCGAGACCATGGCGAACCGGGCGGGGATGACGCCGGCCGCGTTCACGGCCCGCATCAAGCAGGACATGGTGGTTGAGCAGTTGCGCGACGTGTTTTTTCTGACCAATTTCGTAACCCCGGCCGAGGTTTCCGGCTATTCCGAGTTAAAGCGCCAATCCCGGGACTTTCACTACGCGTTGCTTTCTTCGGACGCGCTGAAAGACGCCATCGAGATAACGGACGAGCGGATTCAGTCCTACTACGAAGGAGAGGGCCGTTACCAGGAGCCGGAAAAGGTCAAACTTGACTACTTGGTCTTGTCCCGGGCCCGGGTGGCAGAGGATATCTACCTGGAAGATGGGGAGCTGGAGACCTATTTCACCGAGAATCGGCGCAACTACGAGGTGGAGGAAACGCGCCGGGTGGAGCAGATCCTGTTGCGCCTGCCCGAGGAGGAGCCGACCGAGGAGGAAACGGCGGCGATGAAAGCGAAGGCGGAAGAGTTGCACCAGCTGGCCGCGGCGGGCGGCGGACTGGAGGAGCTGGTGACGGAATACGCCGGCGAGGACGCCGACAACATCGAGTTCAGCGAGTTTGGCTTTCTCGCTCGCGGCGTGCTGGAACCAGAGGTGGAGGAAGTAGTGTTTGCCTTGGCGGCCGGGGAGGTTGGCGCACCGGTGCAGTCCCGTTACGGTTTCCACGTGGCCGCCGTGCTGGAAATCAAGGACGGAACCCAGGTGACCCTGGCGGACAAGCGGGCGGAAGTGGAGCAGGACCTGAGAGCGGAGCGGGCGGCGCAACAACTGTACGAGCTGACGGACCGCCTGGCGACCCTGGCGTATGAAAGCCCCGACACCCTGGAAACGGCGGCAGAAGAGCTGGAGCTGGAAATCCAGGAGAGCGACCTCATCAGCCGCCAGGAACCGGGCGCGGGCGTCATCGCCGAGCCCGGCGTGCTGGATGCCGCTTTCAGCGACGACGTGTTGCTGGAGGGCAACAACAGCGACCTGATCGAGCTGGACAACGAGCGCTACCTGGTGTTGCGGGTGGCGCAACGGGAGCCCGCCAGTAAAAAACCCTTAGAGGACGTGCGGGAGGCGATCATCACGCATCTCAAGTACCAGGACGCCAGGGAGCAGACGCAACAGCGTGGCGAGGAGGTGCTGGCAAAGTTGAAAGAAGGGCGCTCCCGGGAGGACCTTGCGGAGGAATATTCCCTGGAGTGGCGGGACGCCGTGGGCGTGGGGCGCGATGACGCCGATATCAACCGGGCGGTGACGCGCACCGCGTTCAAGGCGGGGTTGCCGCAGCCCGGCGAGCCCCGGTTCGGCGGCGCCTCCCTGGGAACGGGCGACTACGCGGTGGTCATTGTGCGGGCGGTCTCCGATCCGGGGCAGGACGCGGTGGAGCAGGAAGAACTGGATGCGCTGCGCAACCAGTTGCGGCAGGTTCAGGCCGCCGGCGGTTGGGCGGAATTTAACAACGAGTTGCGCGCCGACGCCAGCGTGACCGTGTACGAAGAAGCCCTGTAACTCCGCCTGCTCCCGCCGCGCCCGGCAACTGCGCGGGCGCGGCTCTGCCGCAGCCGCGCTCGACGGTTGCGCGGCTTCAGTTCTGACCTCGCTTTTTTCCGCAATCCCGCCTGCGTCCCTACGGCGCTCGGCAACCGCACGGTTGCGGTTCTGCCGCAACGCCGCCCGGCTTCGTTGCGCTTGGCGACGCGGTTCTGCGGCAACGCCGCCCGGCCTCGTTGTGCTTGGCGACGCGGTTCTGAACTCGCTTTTTTCCGCGATCCCGCCCGCGTCCCTGCGGTGCTCGGCAACCGCACGGTCGCGGTTCTGCGGTAACTCCGCCCGGCCGCGCCGCGCCCGACGGTTGCGAGGCTTCGGTTCTGAACTCGCTTTCCGTCGCAATCCCGCCCGTTCCCGCCGCGTTTGGTGAGCCCGCTTTTCCCCGCAATCCCGCCCGCCTGCGCCGCCCTCGGTGCGCGGCGGCATCAGGTTGCCGGGTCCGCTTTCTCCACGGCGGTTGCGCCGCCGGCGTTGGTAAAGCAGAAGCGCTCGATGATAGTGGACCCGACGCTGTCCCCCCAGACGTTCACGGTGGTGCGCAGACGGTCCAGGAACCAATCCACCGCCAGCAACAGCCCGATGCCTTCCAGGGGCAGTCCCACCGCGGTGAGAACGATGACCATGGTCACCAGCCCCGCTTCCGGAATGCCGGCGGCGCCGATGGCGGCCAGCGTGGCGGTGATGAAGATCACCACCTGATCGCCCGGCGTCATGTAAATGCCGTAGGCCTGGGCGATGAACATCACCGCCACGGCCTCGTACAGCGCGGTGCCGTCCATGTTCACGGTGGCGCCCAGGGGCAACACGAACTTCGTGGCGCGCTTGTCAACCCCGGCCTCCATGGCGCACTCCATGGTCAGGGGCAGGGTGGCGGAGGAGCTGGCGGTGCCGAAAGCGGTCACCAGCGCCTTGGACATTTGGGCGATGAAGCGCTTGCCGTGGCGACTGATGACCAGCAACAGCGTCAGCAACACCAGGAAGTGCAACGCCAGCCCGATGATCACCGTGGACATGTACTTGCCGACGCCGGCGATTTCCCGCCAGAAATTTTCGCCGCCGCCGCTGTTGCCCAGCTTCGCCGCGATCAGGGCGAATATGCCCAGGGGCGCGAAGTACATGATCCAGATGATGATCTTGATCATTACCTCGTTCAGGCCGTCAAAGAAATCCAGCAGGGGACGCCCGCGCTCGCCGATGCTGAGCAGTGCGAGGGCGAACAGGATGGAGAAAACAATCACCTCCAGCAGCTTGGTCTCCGCCGCCGAGGCGATGATGTTCGAACCTATCAGCGAGCGAATGATTTCCACGAACCCGGTTTCCTGCTTGCCGCTCACCCGTTCCGGTATGGTGTTGCTCACCTCGGTGATGCCGCTGCCCGGCTGTATGATGTTGACAATCAGCAGACCCAGCAACACGGCAATGCCGGTGGTGCAAAAGTAGTAGAACACCGTCAGACCGCCCAGCCGTTTCAGCCGGTCGCCCGCGCCTATGGAGGCGATGCCGCTGATGACGGCGGCAACGATGAGTGGAATGATGGTCATTTTCAGCGCGTCCAGGAACAACTCTCCCAGCCAGCCGACGGCGCTCATGGACTCGCCGAAGAACCAGCCGCAGAAGATGCCGCCGAGTGCGCCGGCGAGTATTGCCCACAACAGGCGATTGTTAGCGTGCATGCGTGATTTCCTTTATTGGGGTTAGAATTTTCAGGGGGCGCCGACTGCGTTGTAGCCGCAGTCCGCGTAGGTGATCTCGCCGGTAACGGCGGCGGCGTAATCGGAGCATAAAAAAGCCGCCACATTGCCGATTTCATCGATGGTGACGTTGCGGCGCAGGGGGGAGACCCGCTCCGCCTGGCTGAGAAAGTCCCGCAGTCCCCTGATGCCCGAGGCGGCCAGGGTGCGCACCGGGCCGGCCGAGACGCCGTTGACGCGAATGCCCTCCGGCCCCAGGGAAGCGGCCAGGTAGCGCACGTTGGCTTCTAAGCTGGCCTTGGCGACCCCCATCACGTTGTAGTTGGGCATGGCCCGCACCGCGCCGATGTAGCTGAGAGTCAGGATGGCGGCGCCGCGGCCCTGCATCAGGGGACGGGCCGCGGCGCTCAAGGCGGCCAGGCTGTAGGAACTGACGTCATGGGCCATAAGAAACCCCTCGCGGTCAAGGTTCGCCAGGTAGTCGCCGTCCAGTTGCTCGCGCCGCGCATGGGCAATGGCGTGCACCATGATATCCAGGCCGTCCCAGCGCTCGCCCAGGCGCTGAAACAATTGCTGAATCTCCTCGTCACTGGAGACGTCGCAGGGCAGAACGAGGTCCGACCCAAGCTCGGCGGCCAGTTTTCGCACCCGCCCTTCGAGTTTCTCATTCTGGAAAGTGAACGCCGGCTCGGCGCCCTCCCGATGCATGGAGCGGGCGATCCCCCAGGCAATGGAGCGATTGCTTGCGACTCCGGTGATGAGTGCGCGTTTTCCTGTTAGCAGTCCCATAATGTTGTTTGTTTGGTTCGCTTGTTTGTGGCGGGCATTATGCCGTTTTTGGCGGGCGCGCGTCAAGGGCCGGCGCGGCATCGTGCGAGACCGTACGGGGCGGGCGCGGTATCGTGCGCGACGTTGGGCGCGGTGCCCGGCGCCGCGCCGGGGCAAGGTAGTCAAGGCGGGCAGTCAATGCGTGCGGGCGTCAAAGGCGTCGCGCAACCCGTCGCCCAGGAAGTTGAGGGAAAACAACGTCAAGGACAGCACCGCCGCGGGAAAGAGCAACAGCCAGGGGTATTCTTCCATCGTCTCCACCCCGTAGGCGATGAGCAGACCCCAGGAGCTTTGGGGCGGCTGGATCCCCAGCCCCAGGAAACTCAAAAAGGACTCCAGCAGGATCACGTTGGGCACGGTCAGGGTGGCATACACGAGTATCGGCCCCATTACGTTCGGCAGGATGTGACGGCGGATAATCTGCAACCGGGACAGGCCCAGACTGACGCCCGCCGTGACAAAATCCAGTTGCTTCACATGCAACACCTGGCCGCGCACGATGCGCGCCATGGTCAGCCATTCCACCGCGCCAATGGCCAGGAACAAGAGCAACATGCTCCTGCCGAACGCTGCCATCAGCAGGATGATGAAAATGGTGAACGGCAGGGCGTAGAGCGTATCCACGCACCGCATCATCAGGTTATCCGCACGGCCCCCCAGGTAGCCGGCCAGGGCGCCCCAGGACACGCCGATGAGCAGGGCAACAGAGGTGGCGATGAAGCCCACGGCCAGGGAGATGCGGCTGCCGTAGAGAATGCGCGTCAACAGGTCCCGGCCGAACAGGTCGCTGCCCAGCCAGTGCGCTGCCGACGGCGGCGTCGGCCCCAGCTCCAGGTTCTGTTCCGAATAGGAATACGGTGTGAGCCAGGGCGCCAGGGCGGCCAGCAACGCGAGCGTCCCCAGAATGACCAGCCCGGCCACGGCCGCCTTGTTCTTTTTCAGCTTGCGCCAGGCGTCCTGTCGCGGCGAGACGCCGGCCGGCGCCTTACTCACCGGCGGCCTCCTGGCGTATTCTCGGATCCAGCCACGCCAACACCACGTCGGCCAGCAGGTTGAACAGGATGATAAGGGCGGCAAACAGCAGGGCGACGCCCAGGATCAAGGTGTAATCCCGGTTGAACGCTCCTTGCACAAAATACCGCCCCAGGCCGGGCGCCTGGAAAATGGTTTCGACGACGAACGAACCGCTGATCAGCCCCGCCAGCGCCGGCCCCATGAATGAGACCACGGGCAACAGCCCGGTGCGCATGGCGTGCCGGCACAGGATGAGCGCCTCGGGCATGCCCTTGGCCCGGGCGGTGCGGATAAAATCCCGGGACAAGGTCTCCAACATGCCGCCCCGACTCAGCCGGGCGATGCCGGCGGCATAGGCCGCGCCCAGGGTGATGGAGGGCAGTATCTTGTCGCCGGGCGTCAGTCCCCAGCCTGCCGCCGGCAACCATTCCAGCTGTATGCCGAAGACCAGCACCAGCAGGGGGCCGAGCACGTAGGCGGGCAGGCAAATGCCGGCGGCGGCGAACCCCATGGGGAGGTAATCCCGCCAGGTGTTCGGGGCCAGGGCGGCGCAGACACCGCTGCCGACGCCGACGAGCAGGGCGAACAGCAGGGCGTAACACCCCAGCTCCAGGGTGACGGGAAAGCCGGCGGCGATGATTTCATTCACGGACCGGCCGGGGTACTTGAAGGACGGTCCCAAGTCGCCCCGCAACAGGTTTTTTACGTAGTCGTAGAACTGGACGGGCAACGGCTGGTCCAGCTTGTAGCGTTCGTTGAGGCGTTTCAGTATCTCCGGGGGCACGTTTTTTTCCTCGGCGAAAGGGCCGCCCGGGGCGGCGTGGATCAGCAGGAACGTGATGACGGTCACCGCCAGCAACACGGGAACGGCCTGCAACAGGCGCCGGAGGATGAACCCGGGCACGTCAGCGCCCCTTGTCGTTCGCGGGCGGGGCCAGGGAAAGGTACTGGTAGGGATGTATGTCCAGTATGTTGGGATGCCAGCCGCGCACTCTGGGGGAGACCAGCGACTTGCTCACGTACGTGTAGATGGGCATGATGGGCAACTCGCTCAGCAACAGGATTTCGGCTTCCCGCAGCAAGGCGAGGCGCTGTTGCCGGTCCGCGGTCCTGCCGGCCTGTGCAATCAGCGCATCGTAGCGCGCATTGGCCCAGCCGGTGTCGTTGTTGCCGCTGAAAGAGGTATACATGTCCAGAAAGGTATTGGGGTCCAGGTAGTCGCCAATCCAGCCGGCGCGCGCCGCCTGGTAGTCCCCGGCGTCGCGCCGCGCCAGGTAAACCTTCCAGTCCTGGTTCAACAGGGTGACCGCAACGCCCAGATTGGTTTTCCACATCTGTTGAACGGCGATGGCGACCCGGCGGTGTCCGTCCGAGGTGTTGTACATCAGCTCCATGGGGGGGAAGCCGCGGCCGTCGGGATAACCGGCGGCGGCCAGCAGTTGCCGGGCCTGCGCCGGGTCGTATTCCAGTTGCGGGTCGACGCTGTAACCGGCGCCGGGCGGGGTAAAGCTGAAAGCGGGCGCCTGTCCCGCCTTGACGATCCTCTCCACTATTTGTCGGCGGTCTATGGCCAGGGCCAGGGCCCGGCGCACCCTGGGGTCGTCCAGGGGTGCGACCCGGGTGTTGAAAATGTAGTAGTAGGTTGCGTAGTAGGGGAATATTTTCAGCACTTCCGGTCGTTCCCGCTGGTAGTACTCGGTCTTGTCCGCCGGCACGGTGCTGGTGATATGCAACTGCCCGGTGCGGAACATGCGTTCTTCCGTGGTTTCGTTTTGCACCGGGTAAAAGACGATGCGTTGCAAACGCACGCCGGCGGCGTCCCAGTAGTGGGGGTTCTTGTCCACGGTGATGTTGCGGTTCAGGCGCCATTCACGGAGCCGAAAAGGGCCGTTGCCCACGTGGTTGCCCGGCCGCGTCCAGCGGGTGCCGCGTTCGTCAGCGGCGCCGAACTTCTCGATGGCGGCGCGGTGCACGGGGAAATAGACCTGGTGGGTCAGCAGTTGCAGAAAAAACGGGGTAGGGTTTTCCAGCTCCACCTCCAGGGTCCAGTCGTCCCGCGCCCGCACGCCCACCTGGGAGAAGTCCGTCAGCTCGCCGCGATGGAAGCGGGCGGCGTTTTTCAGGTAATACAGCATGTAGGCGTAGTTGTTGCCGAGCGCCGGCAACAGGGCGCGGCGCCACGAATAGACGAAATCGCCGGCCGTCACCGGCTCGCCGTTGGACCACTTGGCGTTGCGGCGCAGGCGGAACACGTAGCCGGCGGCGTTTTCCCCGACCTGCCAGGATGCGGCGACGCCGGGCGTCAGTTCCAGGCTTTGCGGGTGCAGACCCAGCAGTCCCTCGTACAGGGCCAGGCACAGCTTGAACTCGATGTTGCCGGTGACGATGTGCGGGTCAAGATCCTGCGGCTCGTCGCTGTTCCCCACGTGCAAGGTCTGCTGCGCGGCCGCGGGGTCATCAGCGGGCGTGCAACCCGCCGCCAGGGCCAGGGCGAGGGCGAGCAGGACGGCGGCCGCCGCCGGCGGGAATCCGGCGGCCGGGCGCGGCTGGAAACGGTCGGTCATTACGGAGATTATACACTTGTCGCGCCCCCGATGAGTGCGCCCACCAAAACCCGGAATCTCGTTTTTGCGCCAGGGCGGAAACATCGTTTCAGGTTGCCGTGTGCGGGTTTTCCCATTATGCTGGGGCGCCATGCCCGCATCATCTCTCAACCTGTTCATCACCGGCACCGACACCGGCATCGGCAAGACCTGGGCCGCCTTAGGTTGCATGGCGCACTGGCAGTCCCAGGGCCTGGCGGTGAACGGCATGAAACCGGTCGCCAGCGGCGCCGCCGGGCCGCCCGGGCAACGGAGAAACGCCGACGCCGTGCTGTTGCGCGAGCAGTCCAGCCGCCCGCCGGCGTATGAACGGGTCAATCCGTACGCTTTTGCCGAGCCCATTGCGCCCCATATTGCGGCGGCCCGGGAAAACACCCGGGTGGAGTTGCCGGTGCTGGCGGCGGCGTTTGCCGCCCTCGCCGCGACCGCCGACCGGGTGGTGGTGGAGGGCGTCGGCGGCTGGCGGGTTCCCTTGTGCGAGGGGCTGCAAACCGCCGACCTGGTGCGCCGCTTGGGGCTTGTGGTCGTGCTGGTGGTGGGGTTGCGCCTGGGTTGCATCAACCATGCGTTGCTCACGGCGGAAGCCATACAAGTTGCGGGCGCGCCTTTTGGCGGCTGGCTGGCCAGCGCCCTGGACCCGGAATACGGGGAAGAACGCGCCACGCTGGACTATCTGGGCAGGCAGATTCCCGCCCCGTTCCTGGGCAATATTCCTTGCCTGGAGCGCCTGGATCCCGGCGCGGCGGGCGCCGCCCTGGAGTTGCAGCGGTTGCGCCTGCCGTCCTGATGGAATACGCGGCGCCCTGTTTGTTTGTCAACGCGGCGCCGCCGCGTCCGGGCGCCGGGGGCCGCGCCCGCCGCTCATGAGCGATTCCGGCAAGGCGCCCAGGGCCGGCGCCCCCGGCAAAGCGTCCGAGGCAAGCGCCGCCGGTAAGGGAGCCGGGGCAAGCGCCGGCGGCAGGGTGTCCGAGGCAAGCACCCCCGGCCCGGCATCCGAGTCAACCGCCGCCGGCCAGGGGCTTGGGGCCAACGCCTCCGACCTGGGGTCCGGGGCAAGCGCCTCCGACCAGGCGTCCGAGGCAAGCCCCCCCGTCCTGGCATCCGGAGCAAGCGCCGCCGGCAAGGGGCTTGGGGCAAGCGCCGCCGACCAGGCGTCCGAGGCAAGCCCCCTTGGCCTGGCATCCGGGGCAAGCGCCCCCGGCAAGGCGTCCGAGGCAAGCGCCGCCGGCAAGGCGTCCGAGGCAGCCTCCCCCGGTGCGGCGCCGTCTCCGCCGGCGACCCGTCCCCTGGACGGCCTGCTGGCGGGGTTGCGCCTGGCCCTGGGCACGGGAGACGCCGCCGACCGCAAGGCGCTGGCGCAGGTAAGGGACTGGCGGGCCCTTGGCGTCCTGGCGCTGCGGCACCGGGCTTCCCTGCTGTTTCTGCAAGGCGCTGACCTGGGCAAGGCGGCACCTCCCTTGCTGGCGCGCCGCCGCCGCCTCTGGTTGCGTCGCGGGTTGGAGCAGATGGCGGAGTTAAAGCAGGCGGTTCACTGCCTGGAGAGCGCCGGCGTCCCCTGCCTGGTGTTGAAAGGGCTGCCCCTCAGCCGGCAACTGCACGGCCACCCCCTGGCGCGGGAATCCGGCGACATCGACCTGCTGGTGGCGCCCGCAACCCTGGCGGCGGCGGAACAGGCCCTGGCGGCCGCCGGCTGGCGGCGGTTCCGTCCCGCCGCCGGGGAAACCGCGCCCCGGTTGCGGCGCTACCGGCGGTTTGCCATGGATTATGCGTACCAGGGGCCGCGGGGGACCACGTTGGAATTGCACTGGCGCCTGGACCGCAACCCCTATTACTTGGACCTGCCGTTTGAGCAGTTGCGCGCCGCCGCCGTCGCGGTGGAGATTGGGGAGGACTTCTTTCATGCGCTGGGAGCGGAAGATTGCCTGCTCTATTTAGTTGCCCATGCCGCCCGGCATCACTGGCAGCGCTTCCAGTGGCTGTGCGATCTCGCCCTGCTGTTTCGTTCCCTGGAGCCGCCGGCCCTGGCGCGGGCCGCCGCGCGCGCGCAACAAGCCGGCCTGGGCGTTGCCCTGGAAGCCGGCCTGTTGCTGTGTCGAGACGCGCTGGGCGCAGCCGTATCCCCCGCGGCGCCGTCCTGGCGGGCGCGCCTCGCCGCTGCCGTGGCGCGGCTGGCATGGGGCAGGACGGGACTGGCAGCGGCCGTCATAGAAGAAGCCGTGGCGCGCCCCCTGGTGCGCCTGGCCGTTGCGCCTGGGGCCCGTTGCGCCCTGCGGGAAATAACGCTGATCTTCGTCTGGCTGGTGCGCCGCTTCTCCGGCGCCGCGGCCGCGGCGCAAAAAATGTAGTGCATTTTCGCGCCGGGTGCGGTATCATTGCGTTTCAGCGTGATTACTGAACAAACCGATGAAGATCAACGAAGACACAATATTGACGCGCAACCCGGACATCGTTTTCAGCGAAATCGATGAGGAAGTCGTCATGATGGGGCCGGATTTTGAGAAATACTTCGGCATGGACAGCTGTGCCGCGCGCATTTGGGTGATGCTTGACGAGGAAACCACTTTCGCCCAGCTGTGCGAGCGACTGGTGGAGGAGTTCGCGGTGACTCCGGAGCAGTGCGTGCAGGAGACGCGGGCTTTCCTGGAGGACCTGTACGAGCGGAAACTGGTGGTGATTGGCCCGCAGGCTGTTGAAGAGCGGGCGTGACCCAGGTCGGACTGTCCCAAAACCTGCGCAGTGCGCTCGGCTTGCCGCTGGAGCGCAAAGCCTGGTTGCTGGCTTTTCTCCTCGGCATGCCGCTGGCGTGGATTGGCGTGCGCGTGTTGCCCATGCGTCGGCTGTTGCCGCTGGTGGGCGCTCCCCTGGAAAACCGCCGGGTGTCCGTGCTCGCCACCCGGGCGCAATGGCGCAAGGCAAAAAGCATGGGCAAGCTGATGCACGCCATGGGCGAGCGCATGTTGCCCAGCTCCCGGTGCCTGGTGGAGGCCCTGTGCGTGAAGTGGATGCTGAATCGTTACAATATTCCCGCGGTGTTTTACCTGGGCGCCCGGCTGGACAAGGAGAAAAAGGAGGGGATGCGGGCCCATGCCTGGGTGCGGGTGGGGCCGGTGGCGGTTGTGGGCGGCCCCAGCGAGCGCGAATATCCGATCGTGGCCACGTTCACCACGCCGCCGCTGGGCGAAGAGCGGGAAACGGCGGCAACTCGCGTCCGGGAGCGGTCGGCGCCGCCCCGTTGCGCGGGACTGGGAGGGCCCGGGTTGTCATGACGGTGTATCGCGCCTGCGGCCTGCGATTCGACAGCGATTTTGACCTGAGCCCCCTGCCCCGGGCGCGGGGCGCCGGCGACCAGGACGTAATGGTCAAGCGGGGGAAAGTGTCGCCGCAGGGCATCAAGGACCCGGTGGTGAACCGCCCCCTGGCGCAGATCGGCAAGGGGTGCGTGTGGCTTGACATACCCGACATCGCGCGTTTCCAGATCGACGGCGGCCGCAGGATTCAAGTGGACCCTTACCCCGGCGCCGAAGAACGCAGCATCATGCTGTTCCTGCTGGGCTCGGCCCTGGGCGCCCTGTTGCACCAGCGGGGATTTCTCACCTTGCATGCCAACGCGGTGAAAGTGGGCGACGGCGCGGTGCTGTTCAGCGGCGTCTCGGGCGCAGGCAAGTCCACCGCGGCCATGGCCATGTTGGAGCGCGGTTACGATGTGCTCGCCGACGATGTGACGGCCATCAACGATGCGGGCGACTTCGCCGGCGGCATTCCGCGCCTCAAGCTGTGGAAAGACGTGCTGGGCAAGATGGACATAACCCTGGAGGGGCTGGAACGGATCCGCCTGGAGATCGACAAGTACCACTTGCCCCTGCCGGCCGCCGCCGCCAAGAAGCCCTTGCCGGTGCGGGCCATCTACATACTGCGCTCCGCCAACGAAATGGATCCCGGCAAGTTCGAGTTAGAGCGCCTGGAGGGAAGAAGCAAGTTCCTTGCGCTGAGAGGACACACCTACCGCCCCCATTACATGCAGGGGTTGGGGCTGAAACCCAAACACCTGACCCTGTGCGGCGCCCTGGCGGCGCGAGCGGCCATGGCGCGCATCGTCAGGCCGACGGCCAGGTTCAATGCACCAGAGCTGGCGGAGCGCGTGCTGGAAGACCTGCGGGAGCAGAAGCTGCTCGGGGAGAGCGGGTGACGGCCGCCGACGGCCGGGGGATTTTCTGGCTGGCGTCCTACCCAAAGTCCGGCAATACCTGGACCCGGGCGTTTCTGACCAGCCTGCTGTCTCCCGAGCGCAAGAATGTCAGCGTCAACGAGTTGCGCACCGGCAGCATTGCCAGCGCCCGGGGCTGGGTGGAGGAAGGCCTGGGCATAGACCTGAGCGAGTTGAGCCATGACGAGGTGGACGCCCTGCGTCCCCGCGCCTATACCTGGCTGGCGCACCACAGCGACACCGATTATCACAAGGTGCATGACGCCTGGACCCGCCTGCCGGACGGCGCTCCGCTGTTTCCGGCGCAGGCCACCCGGGGCGCGGTTTACCTGGCCCGCAACCCGCTGGACGTCGTGTTTTCCTGGGCCAATCATTCGTCCATCAGTGTGGAGCATTCGATTCGCAACCTGTGCGATCCCGGCCATGCCCTGTGCGCCTCCAAGCGCAAAATCGTCAACCAG
The DNA here is from genome assembly GCA_964509455.1 of uncultured Enterobacteriaceae bacterium. GTDB lineage: Bacteria > Pseudomonadota > Gammaproteobacteria > Eutrophobiales > Eutrophobiaceae > JAAXHV01. The sequence continues at coordinate 13,564 of CAZDXS010000122.1, forward strand.
TTGCGCCAGATCCAGGGAACCTGGTCGGACCACGTGCTGAGCTGGCTGGACGCGGACATTCCCCGGCTGGTGTTGCGCTACGAGGATCTCAAGCGCGCGCCGCTGGCCGCTTTTGCGGCGATCACCGCCTTTTTCGAGATAGACGCCACGCCCCGGCAAATTGCCGCCGCCGTGCGCAAATCCCGCTTCGAGAACCTGCGCCGCAACGAAGAAGAGGAGGGATTCAGGGAAAAGGCGCCGCGAGTGAAGCATTTTTTCCGTAAGGGGATGGTGGGCGAATGGCGCCAGTCCCTGACGCCGGAGCAAGTGGAGCAAGTGGTGACGGCGAATCGCCCCGGCATGGAGCGAATGGGTTACCTGGACGGGCGCGGGCGCCCCCGGGTGCGACCGGGCCCCATGCGCATAGCGCCGCAGTCGGCGCCGTGCAAAAACAGCAAATGTTCGCCGGCGTCGTAGGCTCCGCCCGGCTGTGCGACCGGTTGCAAGACCTGTCGCAACGCTCGGAGGGGCTTGCCGGCGCGCCTTTCGATGAACGGGCGTTCTGGCGGGAGGGCGATGCGGCCTTGTTGCAACAGCGGCAATGGCATACGCCGGAGTTGCGCTTAGAGCAGGGCGTGTTGCGTCACGAGGACAGCGGCGCACTCCTGGTCAGCTGGATGCGCCTGGACAACCGCGACGAGTTGCGCCGGCAACTAGGGCCGGGCAACGGTCGGGACGCCGAGCTGGACCGCACCGACGGCGGCTTGGCGTTGCGCGCCTGGTTGCGCTGGGGAGCGGATTGCGCCGAGCGCCTGCTGGGGGACTTCGCCATTGCCGTGTATGACCCGCGGGACCGCTCCTGCCTGCTCATCCGCGACGCGATGGGCGTAAAACCGCTGTATTATGCAGAACTGGACGGCGGGTTGGCGTTCGCAACCGGCCTGGACGTCCTGGCCGCCCTGAGCGGGGAGCAAATCACCGTCAGCGAGGAATGGCTGGCGCTCTACGTAGCCGGTTGCGCCTCGCATCCGGAAAAGACCGTGTACCGGGAAGTGTGCAAGACGGCGCCGGGACACCTGGCGCAGTTTCGCGACGGCCGCGTGCAGGCGCGGCGTTATTTCGCTTTCGATCCGGAGGTCCGCGATGACTTTCGTTCCAGCGCCGAGCGGCGGGAGGCCTACCGCGCCCTGTTGACGGAGGTCACGGCCTGCCGGGTGCGAACCAATGACGCCGTTGCCTGCGAGCTGTCCGGCGGCCTGGATTCCAGCACCGCGGCCGTCTGCGCTGCGCTGGCCATGGAAGACGCCGGCGAGCGCTTGCACAGCCTGGCGTTCGCCAACTTGGAGCAGGAGCCGCAGGCGATCCTCTCCGTCAGCCAGACCGTGCCCATGGCCGGCACCCACGTGATTACCGGCACTCACTTTCGCGGCGGCTACCATGCCGACTCGATGAAACGCCTTCATCGCAGCCTGGGCGCCCCCATTGAGCATGCCAACTCTCTCAGTCACGCCCCGTTCTATCATCTGGCGCAACGCCATGAGGCCCGGGTGCTGTTGTCCGGTTTCGGCGGCGATGAGTTCGTAACGTTGCCGGATGTGCAAGTGACGCTGGAAAGCATGTGGCGCGACGGGCAGTACGCGGCTTGCCTGCGGCGCTTGCCCGGCCCCGCCGTCGCCCGGCCCCTGGCGTGCGTCGCCTGGCGCTTGCGCGCCCTGGGCGTGCGGCTGGACCTGGTCAAGCCGGGCCTGTACCGGTGGGCCCAGGCAACGCTGGCCGCCTGCTTGTTGCCGGAAGATTTGCAACAACAGTACGGCATTCGCGACAGGTTATGGCGCCAGGCGGGGATATACGACAGACTAATCCTGTCACCGAACGAGTATTGCCTGCGGCGCTGGTATGATCGGCCGTCCCTGGTTTCCCGCCTGGAGAACTGCACGGCCATGGCGGCAGCCTACGGCTTGGATTATCGCTGGCCGTTGCTGGATGTGCGCCTGATCGCTTTTTTCCTGGCGGCGCCGGCGGCGGAAAAAGTGGGGCCGGGCTTCATCACCCGCTATTTTCATCGCCAGGCGCTGGCGGGATTACTGCCTGATCTGGTGGTTTGGAAGCACAAATCCATGGGCGAGCAGGTAACGGTGCCGGAACGCTGGCGGCGGCGCCGGCATCTGCCCGCGGCCGAAGAGGCCGCCCAGGATTCGGGGTACGACGACCTCAACTCCTTGTTGCAACCGCTGGTGGACCGGGAACGGTACCAGCATGCGCAGGGGGAAGCAAAGGCTATCCGGGAGCGCGTTATGGCGGGAGGACCGCGGCGCCGTAACCGGCGCGACATGAGTTACATTCACCAGCGCCTGCGGCGCAACGTCCAGCAGCTCGACCAGTGGCTGTCCGCCGCCGGCCGTTCTTGAAACGGCGCACTCCCGGAATGTTGTCTCCTGGTTCGCCCGGCGTCCCGGCAACGAGTCGCCGCACCCCCGGAATGTCGTTCACCGGTTTGCTTTTTGCCCCGATAACGAGTGGGTGCGCTTTGGGGTCGCCGTTTCCTGGTTTGCCCGGCGTCCCGGCGGCGAGTCGCCGCACCCCCGGAATGTCGTTTACCGGTTTGCTTTTCGCCCCGATAACGAGTGGGTGCGCTTTGGGGTCGCCGTTTCCTTGTTTGCCCGGCGTCCCGGCAGCGAGTCGCCGCGCCTCTGGTGCGGTCGGACCATGAGCGCCCGGGTGCAGTTTGTTCACAGTCGCCGCCTGACCCCGGGATTGCTCCTTTCCCTGGTGCGGTCGCCGGGTTGCCTGCTGGGCCCGGCGCAGTTTTTTCAGCGTTCGCCGGCCGCCGCCCTGCACCGGTCCATGTTGCGGCGCTCCTGGCCCGAGCGGCCGCGCTGGCAATGGTTCCTGTTGTTAGGCGCCGGCTGGACCCGGTGGTGGTTGCTGGGCGCATGGCAACAACTCTACCGCGTGCTGAGATACGTGGACCCCAAGGTGGAAGACACCGGCAAATCCCGCCGGGAGCGGGTATGCGCCCTGTTTTACCTGGCACTGTATCTGGGCGTTCAGCCCCGGGACTATTACCGCCTGCGCCTGTATCGCTATGAGCGCGCCCGCTGGCTGAACTTCGTCTTCTCCCAGGAGGAGCTTGCCTGGCACGGCGCCCACTCCCCGCCCGGGCGCGGCGCAATGTTGCTCCGCGATAAACAGGAAATGGAAAATCGCGCCCGGGCGCAGGGGCTGGGCGCCGTGCGCACCCTGGCGTCTTTTCGCGCCGGCGCGACGCCGGAGCCGGAGCATGTGTTGCAAGAGCGGCAGTCCGTCTTTCTCAAGCCCAACACGGCGTACGCCATGCGCGGTTGCATGACGCTGGAGCGATGTTCGGAGAATGAGTACCGCCTGCACGGCTTCTCCCTGGAGAGAAAACCCGTGGCGGCGGCGGGATGCGCGGAGGTGACCGCCGCGTTGCACGAGGCGTTCGCCGAAAAAGACTACCTGGCGCAAGAGGAGTTGCGCAACTCCGCCGAGTTCGCCCGCTTCTGCGGGACCCCCGGCTTGTCCACCGTGCGCCTGATCACCGCCCGGGTGGGTGCGCGTCCCGAGTTCGTCACCGCCTCGCTGGAAGCGCCGCTGAACGATGAAGAGATGAAGAAACTGAGGGAGGAGCAACGCAAAAAGAAAGAGGAGAAAGAGAAAGAAAACAGGAAAAAGAAGAAAAACAGGCGGGAAAGCAAGGACAAGGAAAAGGAAGAAGAAGAGGAGGACAGCAGGCGGCTGTACCACATCAATCCCATTGACGCCGCCGGCCGCTTGCGGGAGCGCGCCTCGGGCTACCCTGCGGACAGACCCGTTCCCCGCTATTGCGGCAGCGGGGAACAGACGCCCCGCTGGGAGGAGCTGTTGCGCCTGGCCCGCGCCGCCCACGAACTGGCGCCGGACGTGAAAACCGCGGCCTGGGACATGACGGTCACCGACGACGGCGCGGTGCTGCTGGAAGGCAACAGCGGCTGGGGGATAGCAGCGCCGCAACAATTGACCGGGATTCCCATGTTGGAGACGCCTGCCGCGACGGCCTGGGCGGAGCGCCCCGACTCTTGAGGAATCCGCAGATGCTTGCCGGGAACAATCTGCAACTGCTGAGCCGTATGTTCGGCGACTTGTGTCGTTTTGCGCCGGTGCGCGTTCTGCTGGTGCTGTTGCTCACGATCCTGACCAGCCTGTTCGCCGGCGTGGGCATCCTGATGATCATTCCCCTCATCAGCGCCGTCGGCATTAACCTGGGCGGCGGCGCGGGCGTTTCGACAGGCGACATCGGGCAACGCATTTCCGCGTTTGCCGACGGGCTGGGCATTACGCTTACCCTGGGCTGGATTTTGAGCATTTACGTGCTGTTGATCAGCGCCGTGGCCGCGTTGCGTTACGCCCAGGCGGTGCTGGGCGACAAGCTGATGAAATCGTTTGTGCTGGTGCTGAGAAAGAGCCTTTACGACAAGCTGATGAATGCTCGCTGGCGCTTCGTCAACGATCAGCGCCAGGCGGACTTCGTGCGCCTGGTCACCGGCCAGGTGACCTCCATAGGCACTGCGGTCAGCCAGGTCACCAGGCTGCTTGGCCAGTTCATGTTGCTGGCGCTGTACGTGGGCTTGTCCGTGTTGCTGTCCCCGACCTTGACGGCGCTGGCCCTGTTGTGCGCCCTGGCCCTGGTGGTCGTCCTGCTTCCCCTTAACAAGCGGGTGCTCAGCAGCGGGCGCATTGGCCTGCGCGAGAACCGCGCCATTTTCTTCAACGTGATGGAGCAGGTCAGCGCCATCAAGGTGATCAAGAGTTTTTCCGCAGAACGGCGCTTCTTAGAGCGGGTTATTCGCGCCAGCGCCCGGCTGGAGGAGCAGCAAGTGCGAATTACCCGCTTCGGCGCCCTGGTGCGCCTGGTGAACCTGGTCAGCGCCGCCCTGATTTTTGCCGTACTGTTTTATGTCTCCATCCAGGGGTTGCAACTGGCCACGTCCAACCTGGTGCTCATCTTGTTCGTGTTTTCCCGGCTGTTGCCCCAGGTATCCGGCATCCAGTCCACGGTGCAGCGTCTCATCCACATAGCGCCCACGTACACGGACCTGCTGGAGCATCTGGCGGCCCTGGAGGCGCACGGAGAGCCGCTGGAACCTGCCGTCCCGGTGCCGGAATTCCAGGACTGCATCGAGTTGAAAGGGGTGGGGTATCATTATCCGGGCAAGCCGTCTGCGGCGCTGTCCCGGGTGGACCTGCGGCTGGGACGCAACGAGACCGTTGCGCTGACGGGGCCTTCCGGCGCCGGCAAATCCACTCTTGCCGATATTCTCTCGGGACTGATCTCGCCTTCCGCCGGCGAGATGCGGGTGGACGGCGAGTTGATTGACATGAGTAATCGTCGTCATTGGCGGCGGCAGGTGGCGTACGTCACCCAGGACGTGTTGCTGTTTCACGATACCGTGCGGGAAAACCTGTCCTGGGTGTTGCCCGGGGCGCCGCCCGAGAAAGAATTGTGGCGCGTCCTGGAGCAGGCCTCTGCGGCTGACTTCGTGCGCGCCCTGCCGCAGGGGCTGGACACGGTGGTGGGCACGCGCGGCGCGTTGCTTTCCGGCGGGGAGCGGCAACGGCTGGCGTTGGCGCGGGCGCTGTTGTCCAACCCCAGGCTGTTGATACTGGACGAGACCACCAGCGCCCTGGATCCGGGCAACCAGGTGCGCATTCGGGAAGCATTGAGAAAACTGGAAGGCCAGGTAACCATGGTGATTATCGCCCACAACGAGGTGGCCATCGCCCACGTCCAGCGTCGCCTGGAGCTGGCCGCGCCGGCCTGAAACTGTCCGTTGCCGCGCCCGCCGGGCGCTGTCAGTCTCGGTACCGCGACCCGCGCCCGGCAATCCGCCTCCGGCTTGCCCGTAAGTATCGCGTCCGCCGGGTACCACCGGCCCCGGCGCGGCATCCTGCGTCCGGCAAGTCGCCTGGAAGTCCCGCTCGTCGGGCACTGTCGGTCTCGGCACGGAGTTCCATGCTTGGCAATCCGCCGGCAGTCGCGTCCGCCGGGCACCGCCGGCCCCGGCGCGGCATCCTGCGTCCGGCAAGTCGCCAGGAAGTCCCGCCCGTCGAGCAATCAAGCTGGAACCCGAAAAGACAGGGGCTTATTGCCGGGCTATAATCATCTCCAGGCGCCGTGTTTGCGGCGCAGTGGTCGGCGGGCGAATCGATGCGGGACTGGTGAGATAATGGCGCGAAAAAAACAAGCGAAAGACGCGGCCGCGCCGCGGCGGCCGACCCGCTTGTACACTGCCGCCGAAGTGCGGGAGCTGGACCGGGCGGCCGCGAAAGAGTTGAAAGTCCCATCCCTCACCCTGATGGAGCGGGCCGGGGCCGCGGCGTTGCAGGTTCTCAGGGTGCGCTATTCCGGGGCGCGGCGCCTGGCGGTGTTCTGCGGCGGCGGCAACAACGCCGGCGACGGTTACGTGCTGGCGCGCCTGGCGCGTAAAAAAGGAATGAAAGTCACCGTCATCGCCCTGGCGGATCCCGCCAGCCTGGCGGGCGATGCCGCCGTTGCCGCACGCCGGCATCTGCGTACGGGATCCGTTGAAACCGCCGTTTCCCCCGCCGCCCTGGCCGGCGCCGACGTCATTGTCGATGCCTTGTTGGGCAGCGGCCTGGATCGGGATGTGACCGGCGCGTACGCCCAGGCGGTGGAGCTGATGAACGAATCGCCGGTCCCGGTGCTGGCCGTGGATATTCCCTCGGGTCTGAACGCCGACACCGGCGCCCGCATGGGCGCCGCCGTCAAGGCCGATGCTACAGTGACGTTTATCGGCATGAAACGAGGCTTGTTCACCGCGGACGGCCCCGAGTACTGCGGGGAGGTGTTGTTTGACGACCTGGGCGCCCCCGCCGCGGCGTATGCGCGGTCGGCCGTCGCGGCGCAGTTGCTCGACCCCCGGGAGGCGGCGCAACAGTTGCCGCCGCGGCCGCGCCAGTCCCACAAGGGACGCCATGGACACGTGTTGGTTGTCGGCGGCGACCATGGTTTCCTGGGCGCCGCCGTACTGGCGGGGAGCGCGGCGGTCCGCACCGGCGCCGGGCTGGTCACGGTGGTTACTCGCCCGCAACACGCCGCCTGCCTGGCCCTGCATCGCCCCGAGTTGATGACCGCGGCCGCGACTTTCTTCGGCGACCTGGCCTCGCTCCTGGCGCGAGCGTCCGTGGTCGCCGTTGGCCCGGGATTGGGGCAGTCGGACTGGGCCGTGGAGCTGTTTGCGGGACTGCTGGAGAGCCGGCTTCCCCTTGTGGCGGACGCCGACGCCCTGAACTTGCTGGCCCGGGAGCCGCAGCGCCGCGACAACTGGGTGTTGACGCCGCACCCGGGCGAGGCCGCCCGCCTGCTTGGGACTAGCTCGGAAGAGGTGCAGTCCGACCGTTTCGCGGCGGCGGCCGCCTTGCAGGATAAATACGGCGGCGTCATCGTCCTCAAGGGCGCGGGCAGCCTGGTGCTGGATGCGGACGGCATAACCCACGTCAACTGCTCCGGCAACCCGGGCATGGGCAGCGGCGGCATGGGAGACGTGCTGACCGGCGTGATTGCCGGCCTGCTGGCCCAGGGGCTGGAACCGGGCGCGGCGGCCCGGGTGGGAACGCACCTGCATGGCCGTGCGGCGGACCTGTGCGCCGCCGCCGGCGAGCGCGGCCTGTCGGCGAGCGATCTGTTGCCTGTGTTGCGCTCCCTGGTGAACCCGTCTCCATGCGGCTGACCGTCAAGAGTCCCGGGGAGATGGAATCTTTCGCGGCCCGGTGCGCCGCCGCCCTGGACGCGCGCTTCAACCTGTACCTGCGCGGCGAGCTGGGGGCCGGCAAAACCACGTTCGCCAGGGGGTTGTTGCGGGCCCTGGGACGCCGGGGGGCGGTGACCAGCCCCACCTACACCCTGGTCGAGACCTACGACCTGGACGACCGGCGCGTCCATCATTTCGACCTGTACCGGCTGGGCGCACCGCAGGAGCTGGATGAGATGGGCTACCGAGATTACCTGGACGAGCCCTGCGTCTGTCTGGTGGAATGGCCGGAGCGCGGGCAAGGGCGCTTGCCGCCGCCGGACCTGGCCGTTGCCATTGAGATTAACGGGGACTGGCGCGAGCTGGATTGCCGGGCCCATACCGATGCGGGCGAGCAATGCCTGCGGCGCTTGGGCGCCGGCGTCGGGTAAGCGGCACGGGCGAAAGTACGGGCAAGGTGCGCGGTCCCGGCGCCGGAAAACCGCGTTGCGGTCGCGGACTGACGGCGCCCGGGCAAGAGCGTGGTCTCGGCGCTGGAAAACCGGCGTCGCGGCGCCTCTTGCCGAAAGCAGGCGGGTGGCGGGCAATCCAGTCGCCGATAAATGCTTTCATAAAAAACAAGTAGATACCTTGACTTTTTCAAAAAAATTTGAAATAATCGCCATAACTGAAACAAGCAAGAGGGTTGCCAAGTGAGAAAACTTGCAATAACTTGTGGCGTAGCGGCGGCGTGTTACGCGGGCGGCGGCACGGCGGCGGTTCAGGTGAAGAATGTTCGCACCTGGGCGGCGCCGGACAACACTCGCGTCGTTTTTGACCTGACCGCGCCAACCCAGCATCGTATGAAGTTGCTGGACGATCCGTTTCGCGTGGTGATCGATGTGGACAACGCCCGCATGTCCGCCCGCCTGACCCAGCCCGCCCCAGGGGACAGGTTCCTGTTGCGCATCCGCAACGGCGCCCACGAGGGCTTTCTGCGCTTCGTCCTGGACCTGCGCAAACACGCGCTGGCGCAAAGCCGCCTGTTGCCCCCCAATGCGCGTCACGGCCACCGCCTGGTCGTGGACGTGTCCGCCGGGCAGGAGCGCCGCGGGGCGCCGCCGCCGCCAACGCCGCGCCCCGGGCCGCAAGACGTGCTGATCATGGTTGACGCCGGGCACGGCGGCGAGGACCCGGGCGCTTCCGGCCCTCGCGGCCTGCACGAGAAGACGGTGGTGTTGCAGATAGCAAAAAGACTGGCCTCCCTCATCGACCGCGAGCCCGGCATGCGCTCGAAATTGACCCGGTACGGGGATTATTACCTGCCCTTGCGCAAACGCGTCGACCTGGCGCATCAGCACCAGGCGGACCTGTTTATCTCCATTCACGCCGACGCTTTTCACCGGCCGCAGCCGCGCGGCTCGTCCGTGTACGTGTTGTCCGACAAGGCCAGCAGTCGGCACGCCCAGCGGTTGGCGGAGAAAGAGAACGCGGCGGACCGCATCGCCGGTGTCGACCTGGAGCATGCGGACGACCAACTGAAAAAAGTATTGTTGGACCTGGGTCAGCGGGGCAACCGGGAATGCAGCATAGGCATAGCGGAGATGATCCTGGGCGGGCTTGGCGCGGTGGGCAGGTTGCACAAGACCGGGGTTGAAGCGGCCAATTTTGCGGTGCTGAAAACCCAGAGCATTCCCTCGGTGCTGGTTGAAACGGCGTTCATCTCCAACCCCCAGGAGGAGAAAAAACTGCGCAGCGCCGCCTACCAGCAACGACTGGCCGCGGCCGTTCACGACTCTCTGAAACGCTATTTTTCGGCGCGCCACCGGGTCGACCTGTGTGCGCCGCGGGCCGCGCCGTTGCCGCTGGCCCGCCGCCACACCATTCGGCGCGGCGACACCCTGTCCGAAATTGCCGGGCGTTACCAGGTCAGCATGCGCCGACTGATGCGGTTGAACGGCCTGTCGAACGCCCGCATCCGGGCGGGCGAGACCCTGACCATTCCCGCCGCCGGTGACAGCTGAGGAAGCGGCGGCGCTGGTTCCCAGGGTGGCGGAGCTGCCGCCGACCCTGGCCAGCCAGATCGCGGCGGGCGAGGTGATTGAGCGCCCCGCCGCCGTCGTCAAGGAGTTGCTGGACAACAGCCTGGACGCCGGCGCCGGCGCCGTCGTCATTGATGTTGCAGGGGGCGGCCGGCAACGCATTGCGGTCAGCGACGACGGCCACGGGATTCACCCCGACGACATGGAGCCGGCGTTGCGCCGGCACAGCACCAGCAAGCTCACCGCCCAGTCGGATCTTTCCTGCATCACCAGTCTGGGGTTTCGCGGCGAGGCCCTGGCCAGCATCGCCGGCGTTTCGCAGTTTTCCCTGGCGTCCCGGGCGGGGCAGTTTGATACGGCTTGGGTCTTGTCGTTTGACCCGGTCAGCGGCCATTCCGAGCTCAAGCCGGCGGCGCGTTCCCGGGGCACCACGGTGGAAGCCGCGAATATTTTTCAATCGACGCCGGCCCGCCGCAAGTTTCTGCGCAGCCCGCGCACCGAGTTTCTGCACATCCTGGAAGTGGTGAAGCGCGCGGCTTGCAGTCGTTTCGACGTAGCCTTTACGCTGAACCATGACGGCAAGCAGGTGTTGCGCTACCGCCCTTGCGAAGACAATCCCCGGGAGCGGGTGGCGGATATCTTCGGCGGCCGCTTCGCCGCCGCCGCCCTGCCGGTGCGTTGCGAGGCCCGGGGCATGCGGCTGTGGGGCTGGCTGGGCGGTTGCGAACTCAGTCGCAGCCAGTCCGACCAGCAGTTCTTTTTTGTCAACGGCAGGGTGATCCGCGACCGCAAGACCGCCCACGCAGCGCGCGCCGCTTTCGGGGATTCCCTGCCCCCGGGACGCTATCCCGCGTACCTGTTGCGCCTGGAGATCGACCCGGCGGTCGTCGACGTCAACGTGCATCCGACCAAGAGCGAAATCAGGTTCAGGGACACCCACAGCGCGTATGACTTCATCCGCTCCGCCTTGCAGGAAGCGCAACGGCAGGCAGGCGCCCTGAACCTGGAGGAGGTTGCCGGCGCCGCGACCGGAGGGCGGGCCGGCGGCTATGGCGGGCAGGCCGGCGCAGCGGCCGGAGGGCGGGCCGGCGGCTATGGCGGGCAAGCGGGCGATTATGGCGGCCGGGCGGAGACCTATCGCCCCACCGCGTCCCAGGTGCGGGACGCGGCCCTGTTTTTCAAGGACCTTGCCGACGGGGGGAAACAGGACGACCTGCTGAGAGACAACGCCGGCTTGGGTGCGCCGCTGGCGGCCCTGGGGGAGCGGGCGGCGGTCGCCAGGCGAGATCAAGAACTGGTGCTGATTGACTACCAGGAGGCCAGGAAATACCTGTTGCGTTATCGCCTGCGGCGGGACCACGGCAAGCAGTCCGTGCGCCGCCGCCCGCTGCTGGTGCCGGTGGACCTGGAAACGGAGCCCGCCCGCCTGGAGCTGGCGGAAAAATACGCGGACGCGCTGGAAGGCATCGGCTTGTCGTTGCGGCAGGCGGCCGCCAATGTCGTATCCGTCAAGGCCATCCCCGCATTGCTGGAGGAGGGCGATGTCAAGCAGATGACGCAGGCGGTGTTGGAGCGCCTGCCGCAGTTGCAAGACGGCGCGGACCCGGGGCCGGAGTTGCTGGAGGCCCTGCTGGAGAATGTGGGCGAGTGGACGGCCGCACCCTCTCTGGCGGAATTGCAGACCCTGTTGAACGACCTGGACCGCACCGACCTGGACACCCGGAAAAAGCGCTTCAAGGGAATGTGGCGCGTCATCACGCCGCAGGAGATTGGCAGGATGATCAATGGGTAGCGGGCGCCGCGGTGTCTCCGGCACCGCCGGCGCGGTTGCCTGGTCGCGCCGGTCCTGTCGCGGTGCCGTTGGTGCGGTTGCCCGGCCGCACCGGTCCTGTCGCGGGCGCCGCAACGCCGCTGGTGCGCTTGCCTGGTCCCGCCCGTCCTGCCGCCCGCGCCGTCGCGTTGCTGACGCGGTTGCCCGGCCGTGCCGTCCCTGGCGGAGTTGCAGGCCTTGTTGAACGACCTGGACCGCACCGCCCTGGACGCCCGGAAAAAGCGCTTCAAGGGAATGTGGCGCGTCATCACGCCGCAGGAGATTGGCAGGATGATCAATGGGTAGCAGGCGCCGCGGCGTCTCCGGCGCCGCCGGTGCGATTGCCAGGTTCCGCTCGTTTTGCCGCGCCCGCCGCGGCGCCGCTTGACGCCTGTGCCGGCGGCGCCTGAGGCCGCCGCCCCGGTGGTTTTCCTGATGGGGCCTACCACCGCCGGCAAAACCGCCCTGGCGCTGGAGCTGGTCGCCCGGTTTCCCATGGAGATCATCAGCGTTGATTCGGCGCTGGTGTATCGGGGGCTGGATATCGGCACGGCGAAACCGTCCCGGGAAACCAGGGAACGGTTTCCCCACCGCCTGGTGGATATCTGCGAACCCACGGAATCCTACTCCGCCGGCCGGTTCCGGCGCGACGCTGCCGCGGCCATTGACGACATCCGCCGCCAGGGACGTACGCCGTTGCTGGTGGGCGGCACGGGCCTTTATTTTCGCGCCCTGGAGCAGGGCTTCTCCGAGTTGCCCGGCAGCGACCCGGCGGTGCGCCGTCGCCTGGCGGCCCGGTTGCGCGAACAGGGCGTGGTCGCCTTGCACCAGCAGTTGCAACAGGTTGATCCGGTCTCCGCCCGGCGACTCCATCCCCACGACTCGCAACGCATTCAACGGGCGCTGGAAGTGCATGAAATGACCGGCCGCCCGCTTTCCGAACTTCTGGCGCCGGGGCGCCGGGAACCGCTGTCCGGAGAAATCGTCAAGATGGCGTTAGCGCCTCCGACGCCCGTCATCCGCGAGCGGGCGGAGCGCCGCTTCGCCCGCATGTTGGCGGCGGGGCTGGTGGACGAGGTGCGCGGCTTTTTCAACCGGAAAGACCTGCACCCGGAGTTGCCCTCCATGCGCCTGGTGGGCTACCGGCAGGTGTGGCGCTACCTGGAGGGGCAGTGCGACTGCCGGGAGATGCAAGAGCGGGCCGTCATCGCAACGCGGCAACTGGCCAAGCGACAAATGACCTGGCTCAGGGGAGAGCGGAACGTCGCCTGGTTCGATGCCGCGCAAGAGGGGGTTGCAGATGCCGTCTTCGCATTCTTGGAACGGCGCGGGTTGCGCCGCAAGGACTGCGTTGCCCGGTGACCCGGCCGCCGGCGCCGCGTTTTTTTTTCGCCGCCCCCTGCGGCCGCCTGTTTGTACTATAATGGGAATGAGGCGGCTGGGCAGGCGCGGCGCGGCGGCGGTTGCCGCACCCCGGACTCGCGCCCCCTGGCACAGGTCCGACAAACCCAGGCCGACACAACAATAACGAGGCATGCTTATGAACAAGGGACGACAACTCCAGGATCCGTTTCTTAACGTCCTGCGCCGGGAGCGGGTGCCGGTGGCTATTTACCTGGTGAACGGCATAAAACTGCAAGGGCGCATCGCGGCGTTTGACCAGTTCTCGGTACTGCTGGAGAACTCGGTGAGGCAACTGGTATACAAGCACGCAATATCCACGGTGTCGCCGTCCCGGAACGTGTCCTTGCCGCCGGCGGCGGGCGCAGGGGACGATGGGGAGATGGAGGAATGGGAGGATCTAGACGCCGTGGAGGATGCGGAAGATGCGGAGGATGCGGGAGATGCGGAGGACGCGGAGGACGCGGGAGAATGAACGCCCCGCCCCTCGCGCCTACTGCGGCGGCCGCGGCGGGCGCATCACGGCAACCAGGACGGCCAACATGAGCAACAGGGCCGCGTTCACCTGGAACGCGGCGGCGAAACTGCCCAGCCGGTCGCCAAGATAGCCCGCCGCCAGGGGGCCGGCCATGGCCGCGGTGGTGAGGAAGTTCATCGTACCGAGTATTTTCGGGTTGTCCCGCACGCCGAAATAGTTCAGCAACAGCAGGGTGGCGGCCAAGAAACACAGGCCAAAGCCCAGTCCTTCCCCCAGGGCGAAAACGGCGATGGCCACCGGGTTGTCCGCCACCGACAGGGCCAGCATGCCGATCATTTCCGCCGTCAGCGCCGCCGCCAGCAACCACTTGGGGTCGACCCGGGTGGCGACCAGCCCGCCCAGCGCCCGCGACACGGCGTTCACCGCCCCGTTAATGCTCAGGGCGGTCGCGGCCGCCGCCGTGGAGGCGCCCAGGGCGCCCAGATGAATAAAAGCCCAGTTGTTCATGGTCAGTGTGCAGAACAGGGTCAGGGTCAGCGCCGCCACGATTACGTAATACTGGGGTGCGCGCACCGCGTCTCGAAAACGCCAGTCGCTGGTCGTTTTGTACACTCTTTTGGAGGTTTTCTCCGGTGCCGCGTCGGCCTCGTCGTCCGTTGCGTCTGCCGGTCGCCCATGAACGAAGCCGGCCGCCGCCAGCAACAGAACCAGGACGGCGGCGCACATGAGCCACCAGTGCGCGCGCCAGGAATCAGCGGCGGTGATAATCAGCGCGGCGCCGGGCGGGCCGGCGACGGCGCCCAGCCCGCCTATGGTCATGTAGAGACCGATGGCGGCCGAGCGCCTGCCCGGCAACCAGTCGTTAATCAGGCGTATGCCCGGCACCGTGGCGCACAGGGCGAACCCCAGTCCCAGGAGCGCGGCGCCGGCCCAGTAGTCATGCAGCCCGTCGGCCAGGGCGAGCAACGCAAAGCCGCCCGCCATGATCGCGGCGCCGCCCGCGTACGTGGCCTTGACGCCGAAGCGTTGCATGGTCCAGGCGGGCAGGGGCCCCGCCAGTCCCACCATCAGTGCCAGCAGGGAAAAGCCGGCGCCGGCCTGCGTCCGGGTCCAGGAAAATTCCTCCAGCATGTAAGGCAACACCACCCCCATGGAGGTGAAAGTCGCCGCGGTGATGAAGAAAAAGAAGGCGCCCGCGATGGCGAACATCCCCCAGCGTTTTATTGTTGAATGCCTGGTCATCCTGTTTTCGTTGGTTGATTTCACGCGCGCCGGGGCAAGACAGGTTTTGTCCGCCCCCCGTGGTTTAATGGGAGGCGTCGGTCGGCGGCGGCGGTGGTTTGCCTGCCTGTTCCGGCAACGCGGTGCATTTTCCGCAAGACGCATTACGCGGCATGCGCTGTGCAGGCCGCCCGTTGCCCGCTGTTGCGCCTGTCACCGGCGGTGGTTTGCCGGCATGTTCCGGTAACGCGGTGCGCTTTCCGCGAGACGCATTACGGGGCCTGCATTATACGGGGCGCAGGCGCCGGGGTAAGACAGGTTTTGTCCGCCCCCCGTGGTTTAATGGGCGGCGCCGGCCGGCTGGCTGGCGGCGGTTTGCCGATCTGTTCCGGCAACGCGGTGCGCTTTCCGCAAGACGCATTACGCGGCATGCATTATACGGGGCGCAGGCGCCGGGACACGACAGGTTTTGTCCGACCTCCGTGGTTTAATGGGCGGCGTCGGTCGGTGCCGACCGTCGCCGTCGTGTTGCATCCGTGCGCCGGACGCGACTCGGCCCGCCCGTCGGGCGCCGTTTTGCCTGTGGTAGTATAGCCCTTATGGGGGACAATTAGTTGTCGAAAAGCCCGTACCAGTGATGAAGCAAGCAACAATCACAAGAGACGCCGCCTTGCCCCGCGCCCTGACTCCCGCGGCTTCAGGGGCGGGCCGGGCACGCTTGCCGTTTACTGCGGGACTGCCGGCGTTTGCCTCGGGCGCGGTTGTGCGCACGGAACAGTCGTCGCCGCGGCGTCCTCGCCCGGCCTGCCGCCGCGCACGCAAGCAAGCGCCGCGGCGGGCCCGCCCGGCCCGGCGGCGGCCGCCGCCGGGCGCTTCTTCCCAAGGTAAGGCCCGTGGCTAAAAAAGTCATCCAAGTGATGGACACCTCGTTTCGCGACGGGTTTCAGTCCGTCTATGGCGCGCGGGTCCTCACCGAAGATTTTCTGCCGGCGCTGGAAGCCGCCGCGGCGGCGGGAATCACCCGCTTCGAGGCGGGCGGCGGCGCCCGTTTTCAAAGCCTGTTCTTCTACTGCAACGAATCGGCTTTCGACATGATGGATGCGTTTCGCGAACGCGCCGGCCCGGACGCCAACTTGCAGACCCTGGCTCGCGGCATCAACGTGGTGGCGTTGAACCAGCAGCCCCGGGACGTCATTGAGTTGCACGCGAAACTCTTCAAACGGCACGGCATGACCACCATTCGCAACTTCGATGCGCTAAATGACGTGCGCAACCTGGAATACTCGGCGCAGAAAATCAGCGAACACGGCTTGAAGCACGAGGTGACGCTCGCCGTCATGGACCTGCCGCCGGGTTGCGAGGGAGCGCACACGCCGGAGTTCTACTTGGAGCGCCTGAAGCAAATTTTGAAGCGCGACATTCCATTTGATTCGGTGGCGTTCAAGGATGCGACCGGCAGCGCCAACCCGAAGAAGGTATACGAAACAGTCAAGGGCGCCCGCCGCTTGTTGCCGGCCGGCGTCCCCCTGCGGGTGCACACTCACGACACGGTGGGGTGCGGCATCGCCGTTTACCTGGCGGCCATCGAAGGCGGGGCGGACGGCATCGACCTGGCCCGCAGCCCGGTGTCCGGCGGCGCTTCCCAGCCGGACGTCATCAGCATGTGGCACGCCTTGAAAGGCAGCGATTACGCGCTGGACATAGATTACGAAAAAGCGCTGGAGGCGGGCGCCGTTTTCGAGGACTGCATGAAAGACTATTACGCCCCGCCCGAGGCCAGGCAGTCGTTGCCCCTGGTGGCCATTGCCCCCATGCCGGGCGGCGCCCTGACCGCCAATACCATGATGATGCGCGACATCAACACGTTCCACCTGTTTCCCCGGGTGTTGAAAGAAATGCCGGAGGTCGTGCGCCGCGGCGGTTTCGGCGCCTCGGTCACGCCGGTGTCGCAGTTTTACTTTCAACAGGCCTACCTGAACGCGGCCATGGGGCGCTGGCGGCGCCTCACGCCGGAGTTTGCCGACATGGTGCTGGGGTACTTCGGTAAAACGCCCGTACCGCCGGACCCGGAAGTCGTGCGGCGGGCGCAGAAACAGCGCAACAAGCCGGTATACGACGGGGACCCGCTGGATTTACTGGAGCCGGGCGTTCCCCGGGCCGCCCAGGTACTAGAGGAGAACGACTTGCCGGCAACAGACGAAAACCTGTTCATCATCGCCTCCTGCGAGAAGAAAGGGCTGGAGTTTCTGCAGGGCAAAACGGAGGTGAACGTGCGTAAAAACGGCGCGGCGGACGCCGACCGACCCTAGGCGCCGGCGCATCCGGCCGGTGCGCTCTGCCCGTCGCGGCGGCGCCGCGCCCGAACTGAAAACCCGTAGTTTCCATTAACGACAATGCCTGGAGCATAAAACATGATTACCCTACCGGTTTGGTTGTTAGGGCTGTTTGCCCTGTTGTTTATCGGCTTGCTGTTCATGGCCTGGCGTCGGCCGGCGCAAGGCGAGCAGGACGGCCTGGAAAAAACCCTGCGCGAGGAGTTGCGGGCGGGCCGGGAGGAGTCCCGCGACAACGCCCGCAGCCTGCGCGAGGAGGTGACCGGCGCCCAGAAAAACACCAGCGACGCCATCCTCAGCCTGCTCAATAAAAACGAGGAAAAGATGGAGCAGATCCGAAACGCGCTGAACGCCAACATGAAGTCCCTGCAAGAAAGCAACGAGAAAAAGCTGGACCAGATGCGCCAGACGGTGGACGAGAAGTTGCAAAATACGCTGGAGCGGCGCCTGAGCGAATCCTTCAAACAGGTGGGCGAGCGCCTGGAGGCGGTGCAACGCGGCCTGGGCGAGATGCAAAACCTGGCCACCGGCGTGGGCGACCTCAAGCGGGTGTTGACCAACGTCAAGACGCGGGGAACCTGGGGCGAGGTGCAACTGGGCGCCATCTTAGAGCAGATGCTCACCGCCGGGCAATACGAGCGCAATGTCGCCGTGCGCCCGGGCGCCGGCGAGCGGGTCGAGTTCGCCGTGCGCCTGCCCGGCGCCGGCGACGGGAGCGACCCGGTGTGGCTGCCCATAGACGCGAAGTTTCCGCAGGAGGACTACCAGCGCCTGGTCAGCGCCGCCGAAGCGGCGGACGCGGCGGCCGTAGAGCAGTCCGCCCGGGCCTTGGCCCGTTCCCTGGAGAGCGCCGCCGGGAATATTTCGGAAAAA
This sequence comes from uncultured Enterobacteriaceae bacterium, assembly GCA_964509455.1. Lineage (GTDB taxonomy): Bacteria > Pseudomonadota > Gammaproteobacteria > Eutrophobiales > Eutrophobiaceae > JAAXHV01. The sequence continues at coordinate 31,449 of CAZDXS010000122.1, forward strand.
TACCTGGCGCCGCCGCACACCACCGACTTCGCCATCATGTTCCTGCCCACGGAGGGCTTGTACGCCGAGGCGTTGAAGCAACCCGGGCTGGCGGAAAAACTGCAACGGGAGTGCCGGGTGGTGGTCGCCGGGCCGACGACGCTGACCGCCATACTGAGCAGTTTGCAGATGGGATTCCGCACCCTGGCCATAGAAAAACGCTCCAGCGAGGTGTGGCAACTGTTGGCGGCCGTGAAGACGGAATTCCACAAGTTCGGCGGCGTGCTGGACAAGGTTAAAAGCCAACTGGATCGGGCTTCCAGGACCATCGATAACGAAGTGGGCGTTCGCCGCCGCGCCATGTCCAAGCAGTTGCGTGCGGTGGAGACCCTGCCCGGCGCCGAAGCCGGCCGCTTGTTGAAACTTCCCGTGAACGGCGCGGCCGGCGACGATGTTGCGGACGACAATGCGGGCGGCGCGGACGACTACGAGGATGAGGCGGTGGATGAGGCGGTGGCTGAGGCGAGCGGTGCGGACGACTACGAGGATGAAGCGGCGGTTGAGGCGGCTGAGGACGGCTTGCGCTACTGAGGCGCCCGCCCGGCCTGGCGGCGGCCGGTTTGCAGGCCGGCTGGTCGGTTGGCTGGTCGGCCTGTTGCCGTGCGCCGCGCCTGCCGCCGCGGCGTTTTCACCCTGGTGATGAGTTGCCGCAATATTTTTATCCCGGTGATGGGTTGCTTGTGTGCGCCTCCAAGGGTGCGCGGCCGCCGCCGGCCGGCATTGTGTCAGGATGAAGCGGTGGGTGCAACAAAGCCCGGGAGTTTCTCAACTCCTGCAAAGACGGCCGGGCATTGCGGCGGGATGAGGCGGCGGCCGAGGCGGATGACGAAAGTTTGCGTTGCTGATGCACCCGGTTGGCCTGTCGCCGGCCGGATTGTGGGGTCAAAGCCGGGTGCCGGCCCTGCCGCCGCGGCGTTTTCACCCTGGTGATGGGTTGCCTCGGCATTTTCACTCCGGTGATGCGTTGCTTGTGCGCGCCCCCAGGGGTGCGCGGCCGCCGGCGGCCGCCATTGCGGCAGGATGAAGCGGTGGACGCAACAAAGCCCGGGAGTTTCTCAACTCCTGCAAAGACGGCCGGGCATTGCGGCAAGGCGCAACGGCGCGCACAACCCCAGTGCGCACCGCGGCGGCGGCTGATGACGGTCTGCGTCGCTGAGGCGCCTGCCCGGCCCGGCGGCGGCCGGCTTGTCGGCTCGCTTGTGGGCTTGTGGCCGGGCGCCGGCCTTGTTGCCGCATTGTTTTCACCCTGATGATGAATGGTCGCAACATTTTCACCTTGGTGATGCGTTGCCCGCGCCCGTCCTCATTTTCGCGCACGTTCATTTGTGCGTTGCTGTTGTTTGTCGCGGGGTGCGGCGGCAGGGGCTATGATGCGATGTGGGCGGCCCGGTCGGAGGTCAACGGCCTATGGACCGGCACGGTCGGGTACTTTGCGGTCAACGCAGTATTTTTTGAAGGCATGTTTTTCGCGTTCAGCGACAATGACGGAAACCAGGAGACAATCCTGTTTCTCGGGGGCGAGTACCGGGCAAGCGCGAACAAAGCATCCCTGTCAAGCGACGGGATCAAGCGGGCAAACCTGTCTGTGGGAACGGAGCCGGCAACCGCGGCGTTGCGCGTTCGCTTGTCCGGAGAGGGCGTCTTCAGAACCATGACGGGGACTCTTGGGAGCGAGGCGTTGCGGCTTGTGTTCGCCGACAATAACAGGAACGCAACCGACCTGTCCCTGCTTGCGGCGACCTGGAGCGACGCCGACACGTGGAGCAGCGAGCATAGCGGCGGGGCGACAACGCTCACCATTGACGCCAACGGCGCACTCGCCGGCAGGACTGCCGGCATTGGTTGCACCTACGCCGGGCAGGTCGTGGTGCTGGGCGGGATCAACCTGTACGTCGCGGCCGTGGCGGCGACCTCCTGCGATGACGCCGCCGCCAACGGCGGTTACTTAGGATACGTCTTTCCCAGCGCCGGCGCCGGCGGGCCCAACGACGTGCTGAATCTCACGGTGTTCAACGGTGCGACAGGCGCTTCCGGCCTACTCGTCCTGGAGCGCCGGCGGCCGCTGGATGGTGCGCACTAAAGAAGCGCCACAGGACTGAAAAAAACAGCTTCCGGATCTTGTGCGGGTCCCACAGGGGACTGGTTATGCCTGAACGCAGGGCGCTTCCCCCAGAGGCCGTTCATGCCCCGAACGCAGGATGGGTCTCCCAGAGGCCGGTCAGGCCCCGAACGCAGGGCGCTTCCCCCGGGCGCTGTTCATGCCCTGAACGCAGGATGGGTCTGTCTCCCAGGCCGTTCATGCCCCGAACGCAGGATGGGTCTCCCAGGGGCCGGTCAGGCCCTGAACGCGGGACGCTTCCCCCGGGGCCGTTCATGCCCTGAACGCGGGACGCTTCCCCCGGGCGCCGTTCCCGCCCCGAACGCGGGACGCTTCCCCCTGGGCGCCGTTCACGCCCTGAATGCCGGGCGCTTCCGCCGGCGTCAGTCCTGCTTAACGGGACTTGCCCGCTTTCTTGTTGTTTCCCGCCGCTCCGCATCAATCTGCTCGCGCTCCTCCACCGCCACGACGAGTTCGCCGTCCGCCGTGGAGACGGCGACGTGCCCCCCTTGCGACAACTTGCCGAACAGCAACTCTTCCGCCAGCTTTTTCTTGATTTTCTCCTGTATGAGGCGCGCCATGGGGCGGGCGCCCATGATCTTGTCGTAGCCGTGTTCCGCCAGCCACAGGCGCGCGTCCTCGGCTACGTCAATGACCACTTTCTTCTCGTCCAGCTGGGCCTGCAACTCCACCAGGAACTTGTCCACCACGCTGAGAATGGTCTTGCGGTCCAGGGGGTTGAACTCGATAACGGCGTCCAGGCGGTTGCGAAACTCCGGGCTGAATGTTTTCTTGATGACCTCCATGGCGTCGGAGAGGTGGTCCTGCTGGGTAAAACCGACGGAGGCGCGGCTGAGGCGCTCGGCGCCGGCGTTGGTGGTCATGACGATGATCACGTTGCGAAAGTCAACGGAGCGCCCGTTGGTGTCGGTGAGAACGCCGTGGTCCATGACCTGCAACATCAGGTTGAAGACGTCCGGGTGCGCCTTTTCCATTTCGTCCAGCAACAGGGCGCAGTGGGGATGCTTGCTGACTGCATCGGTCAACAGCCCTCCCTGGTCGAAGCCCACGTACCCCGGCGGCGCGCCAATCAGGCGGGACACTGTGTGCCGCTCCATGTACTCCGACATGTCAAAGCGCAACAGCTCTATGCCCAGGGCGTTGGCCAGTTGCCTGCTGAGCTCGGTTTTTCCCACTCCGGTGGGGCCGGCAAGCAGGAACGAGCCAATGGGCTGTTGTGGGTTGCCCAGCCCGGAACGCGCCATCTTGATGGCCGCCGCCAGGCTCTCAACGGCCTGGTCCTGCCCGAAGATGACCATTTTCAGGTTGCGTTCCAGGTTTTGCATGACGTCGCGGTGCGAGGCGGTGACCGTCTTCGGCGGAATGCGCGCAATGCGGGCGACAACGGCTTCGATGTCCGGCGCCCCTATGGTTTTTTTGCGCCTGGAGGGCGGCGCCAGCCGTTGTGCGGCGCCGGCCTCGTCAATCACGTCAATGGCCTTGTCGGGCAGGCGCCGGTCGGTGATGTAGCGCTCCGCCAGCTGCGCCGCCGTGTGCAAGGACTGGTTGGTGTAGCGCACCTGGTGATGGTCCTCGAAGCGGGACTTTAGCCCTTGCAGGATTTTCACAGACTCATCCACGGAAGGCTCGCCCACGTCGATTTTCTGGAAGCGCCGCGCCAGGGCGCGGTCCTTCTCGAAAATGCCGCGAAACTCCTGGTACGTCGTCGAACCTATGCATTTAATCTCGCCGGCGGCCAGTATGGGCTTGATGATGTTGGACGCGTCCAGGGCGCTTCCCGAGGCGGCGCCGGCGCCGATGACGGTGTGAATTTCGTCGATGAACAGGATGGAACCCTCGTTCTGCGCCAGCTCTTCAATTACGCTTTTCAGGCGTTTTTCGAAGTCGCCGCGGTACTTGGAACCGGCCAGCAGAGCGCCCAGGTCCAGGGCGTGGACGACGCAATCCAGCAATACCTGCGGCGCCTCCCGCTCAACGATCAGCCGGGCGATGCCCTCGACAATGGCGGTCTTGCCCACGCCGGCCTCGCCAACGAACAGCGGGTTGTTCTTGCGGCGGCGGCAGAGGATCTGGATGGCGCGCCGCACCTCGTTTTCGCGTCCTATGAGAGGGTCTATTTTTCCCAGTTCCGCCTGCCGGTTCAGGTTGATCGCGTAGGCTTCCAGCGGGTTCTCGGCGGCTCCCCGTCCTCCCTCCTCGTCGCCCGCCGCGCTTGGGGCCGTGTCGCCGGTTTCGTACTCCGGCTCCCTGGCGATGCCGTGGGAAATATAGCTCACTACGGCCAGGCGGGTGACGTTCTGCCGGCGCAGAAAGAAAGCGGCATGGGATTCGCGCTCGGCGAAGATGGCCGCCAGCACGTTGGCGCCGCTGACCTCTTTCTTGCCGGAGGACTGCACGTGTTGCACGGCGCGTTGGAACACCCGTTGAAAGCCCAGGGTGAGCTGGGTCTCCCGCTCGTCGGCGCCGCTGAGTTGCGGCGAGTTGTTCTCGAGAAAATCCGTCAGCGCCGCGCGCAACTCGTCCAGGTCGGCGCCGCAGGCGCGCAGGGCCGCGGCCGCGGCCGGGTTCTCCAGCAACGCCAGCAACAGGTGCTCCACTGTGGCGTACTCGCAACGTTGCTCGCGCGCTTTTTGGAGGGCGTCGTTCAGCGTCTGCTCTAAGTCTTTGTCAAGCATGGCGGGCGCTCTGCGTGTTCAGTAGGCTTTTTCCATGGTGCATTTTAGCGGGTGCTCATGCTCCTGGGAATAATGATTCACCTGCACCACTTTCGTCTGCGCGATGTCGCGGGTGAAAATGCCGCACACGCCCATGCCGCGCGTGTGTATCTCCAGCATGATGCGGGTGGCGGTTTGCCGGTCCATGACGAAGAAAATCTCCAGGATGTGAACCACGAACTCCATGGGCGTGTAGTCGTCGTTGAGCAGGATGACCTTGTACAGGGGCGGGCGCTTCAGCTTGGGCGGCGCCTCCAGCAGGGCCGTGTCGTCGTCGTGATGTTCTCGGATTTTCTCGGTCATGGCGAGTGCCCGGGGCGCCGGGTCAGGGGCGCGACCCGTCTTTTTCCATCAGTTCCCTGGAGTTTTTCATGTTGCGGAAGACCAGGGGGCTGGCCGCATCGTTCGCGGCGGCCGCCAGGCGCCCGATGCGTTCGACGTCCCGGTGCAACTGCTCATGGTGTGGTGATTTGTCGCATACCGGGTCCGCGTTGGCGGCATCGCCGGTCAGCATGTAGGCCTGGCAGCGACAGCCGCCGAAATCTTTCTCTTTCTCCGGGCAGCTGCGGCAGGGCTCGCGCATCCAGTCGAAGCCGCGAAAGCGGTTGAAGGCGTCGGATTCGTTCCAGATGTACTCCAGGTCGCGGTCCTTCACGTTGGGAAACGTAAATCCCGGCAACTGGGCGGCGGCGTGGCAGGGCAGGGCGCTGCCGTCCGGGGCGATGGTAAGGAAAATGGAGCCCCAGCCGTTCATGCAGGCCTTGGGGCGGTTTTCAAAGTAGTCGGGGATGACGTAGATGATTTTCATCCGGTCTTTCATCTTCTCCTGGTACGCCCGGGCGATTTCCTCCGCCCGCGCCAGTTGCTCGCGCGTCGGCAACAACTGGTCCACGTTGACGCGGGACCAGCCGTAGTACTGGGTGCCGGCCAGCTCCACGTAGTCGGCGTTCAACTCCACGGTCATGTCCAGGACGTCCCGTATCTGTTCTATGTTGCGGCGGTGCAACACGATGTTCAGCACCATGGGGTATTCAAACTCTTTCACCACCCGGGCCATGTCGCGCTTGTGCTGAAAGCTTTTCGTGCCGCCCAGGTAGTTGTTCAGATCTTCATCGCTGGCCTGGAAGCTGATTTGAATATGGTCCAGTCCCGCCTCCTTGAAGGCCGCGACCCGGGCCGCGTCCATGCCGACCCCGGAGGTGATCAGGTTGGTGTAGTAACCAAGTTGCCGCGCCCTGGCGATGAGATCTTCCAGGTCCCGGCGCACCAGGGGCTCGCCGCCGGAAAAGCCCAGCTGGGTCGCGCCCATCTTGCGGGCCTGCTCCATCACCCGGATCCAGTCCCCGGTCTCCAGCTCGTTCCGGTACTTGGCGATCTCCACCGGGTTGGAGCAGTAGGGACACTGCAACGGGCAACGGTAGGTCAGCTCCGCCAGCAACCACAGGGGCTTGCCCGGGGCTGCCGCGGAGCTATGCGTCGAACCTGATCCAGCCATTGTTTTTCGCCTGTTCCAAAAAAGCATGCACGTCCCCCTCCAGGCCTGCCCCGGGAAAGACGGCGTTCAATTCGGCAATGATTTCCTCCGTGTTTTTTTTGCCGTCGCAACGTTTCATAATCTCGCCTGCGCTGCGGCTGAGCTTCACCATGCCCTCGGGGTACAGGATAACATAACAATCCTGCGCCTCTTCCCACTGCAGCCTGAACGTGGGGGCGATGCGGGGAATGTTGTTCAGAGAGGTCTCGGGCATGGCTCAAACGCAGTGGTAGGGGGGTTTGTCCTCTACGTACGCCATCCACATAGCGTCCAGCATGGTCCAGAGTATGTCCAGTTTTAGTTGCAGTATGTCCAGGGCGCGCTCTTGCTCGGCGCGCGTTTTGAAGTAGTCCAGGGTGACGTCCAGCCCGTGTTGCACGTCGCGCCTGGCCTCGCCCAGCCGCTTGCGAAAGTAGTTGTACCCCGACGCGTCTATCCAGGGGTAATGTTGCGGCCAGCTGTCCAGCCGCTTCTGGTGAATGCGGGGAGCGAACAGCTCCGTGAGCGACGAACAGGCCGCCTCCTGCCAAGCGGCGCCGCGCGCGAAGTGGTAATAGGCGTCAATGGCGAAACGCACGCCGGGCAACACGTGTTCTTCCGACTGCAACTCATCTCGGGTCAGCCCCACGGCCTCGCCCAGTTGCAACCAGGCTTCGATGCCGCCGTCGTCGCCTTCCCGCCCGTCATGGTCGATGATGCGCTGGACCCACCGGCGCCGCACGTCGCGGTCGCGGCAGTTGGCCATGACGGCGGCGTCTTTCACGGGGATGCTGATCTGGTAGTAGAAACGATTGGCCACCCAGCCTTGTACGGCCGGTTTTTCCAGTTGCCCGGAGTTCATCAACACGTGAAAAGGGTGATGAATGTGGTAGTATTTTTCCTTGTCGCGCAGGCGCTGTTCAAACTCCTGCCGGGACCAGGGGGACGCCGTTGCCGTCATGTTCCGTTGCCCCCGGCGGCGCCCTGCCCGCCGCGGCGGTCGGCGCGGGGCGGTGCCAGGCCGGTGCGAGGCGGCGCCAGGCCGGCGCGGCGCGGCACAAGGCCGGCGCAAATGAAGCCGGCCCCCGGGAGAGGGCTGGGTCTGAAAGTAAATGTCATTTATTTATTTACAACCACATAACATTGGCGCCGGGTGCGGCACGGCGTTGCCTGCCGCCCGTTCGGTGCATTATAACCGCTTTCTTATGACCATTGAAAACCAGCCTGGTTCAGGCAAGTCGGCGGGCGCCGTTCTTGTGTGCGCCGCCGGCGGGGCGCAGAAGGGCGAGGGGCCGCAAGTTCCGGCAGGGGCGGGCGCCGTCTTTGCCGCCGGCGAGGCGCCGGCCGGGGTCGGAACGATGCGCCGGCGCACAGGCGGTGCGCGGACAAGGGGCGAAACGGTTCGCCGCCGCAAGGGCGACGCCCAGATGGGTAACGCCATCTTTCCCCGCACGGGAGGCGAGGGGCGGCAAGTTCCGGCAAGGGCGGGCGCCGTCTTTGCCGCCGGCGGGGCGCCGGCCGGGGTCGGAACGATGCGCCGGCGAGCGAGCGGCGGCGGCCTCCCCCGCGCCGCCGGCGCGGCCCGAAGCGCGCCATGAGCGAGCATCTCCTGTTTCTCACGGGACGGCTGGCGGAGCGCCGCCTGGCGCGCGTTGTTGCCGCCATGGAGCCGCTGGAGTTCACCTACGAAATTCGCAACGTGGGCGTTAGCGTCGCCGCGCTGATGACCGCGCAGATGCTGGGGCGGCGGCTGGAGCGCTTGCAAGGGGTGGATCGCATCATCGTGCCGGGGCTGTGCCGGGGCGATCTGGACGGGCTGGGACAAAAGCTGGGCGTGCCGGTGACGCGCGGCCCCGTTGACGTGAAAGACCTGCCCGCGTTTTTTGACCGCGAGGCCCGCCCGGTCAGTCTGGACCATTATGCCGCCCTGATTTTTGCCGAAATCGTCGACGCGCCGTTGCTGGGCATTGACGCCATTCTCGCTCGGGCGGCAACGTATCAGCGCGACGGCGCCGATGTGATCGACTTGGGTTGCCTGCCGGACACGCCTTTTCCGCACCTGGAAGAGGCGGTGGGCGCCCTGCGCGAAGCCGGTTATCGGGTCAGCGTGGATTCCCTGGAAGATGAGGATTTGCTGCGCGGCGGCCGCGCCGGGGCCGATTACCTGCTGAGCCTGAAAGAGAGCAATGCCTGGATAGCGCAGGAAAGCGCGGCGGTGCCGGTGTTGATACCCGAGCAACCGGAAGACCAGCCCTCCCTGTACCGACTGGCGGAGAAAATGCAAGCACAAGGGCGGCCGTTCATCGCAGACAGCATCCTGGACCCCATTCACTTCGGCTTCACCGACTCCCTGGTCCGTTACCACCGGTTGCGCGAGCGGTTTCCCGAGGCGGACATCATGATGGGCGTGGGCAACCTGAGCGAGCTGACCGAGGCGGACACCTGCGGCATCAACGCCCTGTTGTGCGGCATTATCTCCGAGCTGAACATAACGCACATCCTGGCAACGGAAGTCAGTCCCCACGCCTGCGCGGCGGTGCGCGAGTTGGACCGGGCGCGGCGCATCATGTACGCGGCAAAACAGGAGGAGGGCCTGCCGAAAGGCATTGACGGCGGCCTGTTGACCACCCACGCCCGCAAGCCTTTTGCCGTCGACCTGGACGAGATCCGGGAACTGGCCGCGCAAATCAAGGACCCCAGCTACCGGGTGCAGGTGACGCCGGAGGGCATTCACGTGTTCAACCGGGACGGGCTGGTGAGCGGCCGCCGTCCCGACGAGCTGTTTCCCCGGTTGCCCCTGCTGGCGGAAGACGCCGCCCATGCCTTCTACATGGGCGCGGAGCTGACGAAAGCCTACATCGCCCTGGAGCTGGGCAAACGCTACGTGCAGGACCGAGACCTGGACTGGGGCGTGGCGACGCCCCCGAAAGAGGCGGCGTCCCCGGCGCTTCACGAGGGGGACGTACAGCCCTCGGCGGGCGCCGGCGACCGGAGCGCCGCGGTTTCCAGGGCGCAGGAAGACACTGCTGGCGACCGGAGCGCCGCGGTTTCCAGGATGCCGGAAGACGCCGCCGGCGACCGGAGCGCCGCGATTTCCAGGACGCCGGAAGGCGCCGCCCGCGCGACAAAAAAACGCAGGGCGAAATGATCTACGAAACAGTGGTCACCACGATGAACCCGGACGGGAGCGTCCATATCGCCCCCATGGGCGTGCGCAGCAATGAAGCCGGCGAATACCTCATCGCGCCGTTCAGCCCGTCAATCACCCTGGACAACCTGGCGGCTGCCGGCGCGGCGGTGCTCAACGCCGCCGACGATGTGATGATCTTCGCAGGGTGTCTGACGGGAAGACGGCAGTGGCCCACGGTCAAGGCGAGGTTCATTGACTGCGAGCGCCTGGAGGATGCTTTAGCGCACGTCGAAGTGCGGGTTCAGCGGCGCCTGGAAGAAGATGCGGCGCGCCCGGTGTTTGTCTGTACGGCGGTCCATGCCGTTTCCCATCGCCCGTTCCGGGGCTTTAACCGCGCCCAGGCTGCAGTGGTGGAAGCGGCGATTCTGGCCAGCCGGTTGCACCTGTTGCCGGAGGAGAAAGTGCGTACGGAGCTGGCGTACCTGGGCATCGCCGTCAATAAGACCGCCGGCGAGAAGGAGCGCACGGCGTGGGGCTGGCTTCTGGAAAAAATAGAGGATTACTACGGAACGGGGACGGCGCCGTGACGGGACTGCTTGCCAGCGTCTCCTCCCTGGCGGAAGCGCGCCTGGTGCATGCCCGGGGCGTTGACGTCATTGACCTGAAGGATCCCAGCCGCGGCGCCTTGGGCGCAGTGGACGCGGCGGTCGCCCGGGCCGTGGCGGCGGAGTTGGGGGGCGAGGTCTTGCTCAGCGCCACCGCCGGGGACCTGCCGCCGGCCGCCGCCGAACTGCAAGCGGTTGTTGCCGGGTTGTGCGCCGCCGGCGTGCATATCGTCAAGGTGGGTGCGTTCGACGAAGACCTGCCGGTCGCCGCCTTGCGTTCCCTGGCGGATGCGACCGCCGGCGCCGTGCGCCTGGTGCTGGTGTTCTTCGCCGAGTCGTATCGCCCGGGCGTGGATTTCGCCGAGCTGAAAGCGGTGGGCCTGGCGGGCGTGATGCTGGACACCCGCGACAAAGACGGCGCCTCCCTGGTGGAGAAACTGCCGGCGTCCGCCCTGGCGGAATTCGTCTCCCGCGCCAAGGAGGCCGGGTTGCTGGCGGGGCTGGCGGGCTCCCTGGGACCTGCGGACGTCCCGTCCCTGTTGCGGCTGGGACCCGACTACCTGGGGTTTCGCGGCGCCCTGTGCCGGCGGCGCAACCGCACCGCCGCCGTTGACGGCGCCCGGGTCGCCGCGTTGCGGCGCCTGATCCCGCGCCCGACCGCCCTGTCGGAGCGGGCGAGCCCCTGACCTGGCGGGCGCTGCGACGACCTCCGCCCCGCCGTTCGCCCTGGCGAAGCGCCTGGACGCCGCCGCCCGGTGCCTGATCCCGCGGCCGGCCGCCCTGGCGGAGCGTCTGGACGCCGTGCGCCCGGCCGCCCTGCCGGAGCGGGCGAGCCCCTGACCTAGCGGGTGCCGCGACGACCTCCGCCCCGCCGTTCGCCCTGGCGAAGCGCCTGGATGCCGCCGCCCGGCGCCTGATCCCGCGGCCGGCCTCCCTGTCGGAGCGGGCGCACCCCTGACCTGGC
>CAZDXS010000123.1:0-5069 GCA_964509455.1 uncultured Enterobacteriaceae bacterium
GCTGAGAGGAGGCGACAATGACCATGCGCGACAACACGCGAGACGCTTACGACAACCCGTCCACGGGAGCCGGCGCCGGCGCCCTGGACGAACAGTCCGCCAACGGCCGGGAGGTTGCATTCACCAAAGACCTTGTTTTTCAGGTAAAGAATCTGGGCGCGGTCCGGGCCGGGCGCTTCACGCAGAAGCCGCTCACCCTGTTCTGCGGCCCGAACAACAGCGGCAAGACCTGGGCCATGTACTCCCTGTACCACTGGCATCGCCTGTTGGCCGGACTCGCCGCCGACCACAAGGCGAAAAAGCCCGGGCGAGTCGCTTTCAACCGGCTGGTCAGCGCGGGCTTGCCCGCCGCGCTCAATGTTGACGCGCAGTCGCTGGATGGCGCACAGTTCAACCTGGTGCGCGGTCGCGCCAGCGAGTTCCAACGGCTCCTCGCCGAGGCAAAAGGGAGGAACGTCTTCCTCGTTCCCGCCGAGCGCAACGGACTGCAACTGATGCGCCGGGAACTGGATGCTCAGCGCCGGCATGTCATCAAGGAGCAGGCAATCTCTTATGAACCCCTGAGCGACGACGTCCACTCACGCTACGCGGCGCCCGTCGCGGATTACTTGGACTGGCTGGGCTAACTGCCTGAAATCCAACGCCGTGCGGCGGACGACTTTCACCGGCTTGCGGGAAAAGTCAAAAAAGAGCTGGTGCGCGGCGCCTATCAAGTGGATAAAAGCACCGGGGCCATCGCGTTCAAACCCTATCGGGCGGAGCGGGGCGGCGCGGCAATCCGCCCCTTGGTCCTGCATACCGCGCCCGGCGCCGTCAAGAACCTGTTCGGCCTCTGGTTTTACTTAGAGCGCCAGGCCCGGCCCGGGGACCTGCTGATGATCGACGAGCCGGAGTTGAACATCCACCCCGGCAACCAGCTGAAAATGGCGCGATTGTTCGCGCGGCTGGTCAACGCCGGGGTCAACCTCGTCATCAGCACCCACAGCGACTACTTCGTGCGGGAGTTCAGCAACCTGCTGATGCTGAATGAAGACAAGGAGGGCGACCTGAAAAAGGAGTACGTCTACGCCGATGAAGAAGTGTTGCGCCCCGACCAAGTGGGCGCCTATCTGGTTGATCAGCAGACCATTGCCCCGTCCAGGATAGAGCCGGTCGGCGGCATCCACGCCGTCACGCTTGATGACGTCATCGGGGAACTGGACCGGGCCAACTGCGGCATTTTCTACGACCTCTACTATCAGCGCATGGAAGAAGACGATGGTGATTGACCTGTTTCAGCGAACCATCGACCCCCGCTACCACCTCCGCCGGGCGTTGCCGCGCATCCCCTGAACCCGCAGCAAGAATCGTTTGCGCGGCCGCCGCGAAACCGGTAAAGTGGCATGCAGGCGCCCCAAACAACAAAACAACAGGCGGACCGCCCACAGCGGCCGCGACAACCATGCACGACGAATTTTTCCAAAAACCCGTCATCAACTCGCCCTACGGGTATCCCGCCCGCCACTGGGTGCTGGATGAGAGGGGACTGCCCAGCGGCGAGGTCGCGGAGGGGCGCCGCCGCGCCGAGTTCATCACGCCGGTGCCGCCGTCCAAGCGGCAAAAAGGCGCGCGCACGGAGGAGCTGTTTGACGATCCCGAGAGCCGGTACAGCCCCATTCCCATCATCAACGAGTTGCGCACCGCCGTTGACGCTTGGCGGGAGTTGCCGGAGCAAGACTGGCGGGTAACTCCCCACACCGCCCGCCTGCTGAAGCACTGGAGGCATCATCAATTCAGCGACATTCGCCCCTTTTTCTGCCAGGTGGAGGCCGTCGAGACGCTCATCTGGCTCACCGAGGCGGCGCCTCACCTGGGCAAGCGGGGCAAAACATTCCTCGACCACCTGGCGCAGGCCAACAAAAAAGCCAGCGAAGAAGCCAACAAAAAAGCCGGCCCGGACCTGCCGCGTCTCGCCCTGAAGCTGGCCACCGGCGCCGGCAAGACCACGGTGATGGCCATGATTATCGCCTGGCAGACCATCAACGCCGTGCGCTCGCCAAACAGCCGCAAGTTCACCAGGGGCTTTTTAGTGGTCACCCCGGGGCTGACCATCAAGGACCGCCTGCGGGTGTTGCAACCGAACGACCCGAACAGCTACTACCAGGCGCGCGAAATCGTCCCCCGCGACATGTTGGGCGACCTGCACAAGGCGAAAATCGTGATTACGAACTTCCACGTCTTCAAGCAACGGGAGCGCCTGGAACTTTCCCGGGGCGGCCGCGCCCTGCTTCAAGGGCGGCAGGGCAGCGACGACCTGCCCACCCAGGAGAGCGAGGGCGAGATGTTGCAACGCGCCCTGCCGGGGCTGATGTCCACGAAAAACATCATGGTGTTGAACGATGAAGCCCACCACTGTTACCAGAAAAAATCCGGCGAAAGCGAAGAAGCCGCCGACCTGGAGCGGGAGGAGCGGGACGAGGCCGAAGACAACCGCAAGGCCGCCCTTCTGTGGCTCACCGGGTTGAAGTCCGTCGCCGCCAGGCTGGGCGTACAACGGGTGGTGGACCTCTCCGCCACGCCGTTTTTCATCAGCGGCTCCGGTTACCTGGAAGGCACCCTGTTCCCCTGGACCATGAGCGACTTCTCCCTCATCGACGCCATTGAATGCGGCATCGTCAAGTTGCCTCGGGTGCCGATACTAGACGACATCCCCGGCGAGGACATGCCCAAGTTCCGCCAGTTGTGGAAGCACATCGGCCCCAGGATGCCCCGGAAAGGGCGCGTTAAGGGCGCACATCTGGACCCGCTCAAAATCCCCGCCGAGCTGGAAGGCGCCCTGTACGCCCTGTACGACCACTACGAAAAAACGTTCCGGCTGTGGGAGAAAGCGGGGTGCGCAACGCCGCCCTGCTTCATCATCGTGTGCAACAACACCGCTACGTCCAAGCTGGTGTATGACTACGTCTCCGGGTTTCATCAGGAGCGCAAGGACGGTGCCAAGCAGCTCGTGCAGGGCAGGCTGGCGCTCTTTCGCAACTTTGACGAACACGGCGAGCCGTTTCCCCGCCCCAACACCCTGCTCATTGACAGCCGCCAGCTGGAATCGGGCGATGCGCTGGACAAGAATTTCCGCGACATGGCAAAAGACGAAATCGACCTGTTCCGCCGCGAAATCATCGAACGCACCGGAGACAAGCATCAGGCGGAGAACCTGAGCGAACAAGACCTGTTGCGGGAGGTGATGAACACGGTGGGCAAAGAGGGGCGGCTGGGCGGCAACATTCGTTGCGTAGTGTCCGTGTCCATGCTCACCGAGGGTTGGGACGCCAACACGGTCACCCACGTGTTGGGCGTGCGCGCGTTCGGCACCCAGTTGCTGTGCGAGCAGGTGGTGGGCAGGGCCCTGCGCCGCCAGTCCTACGACCTCAACGAAGAGGGCCTGTTCAACGCGGAGTACGCAGACGTGTTGGGCGTGCCTTTCGACTTCACCGCCCCGGTGGTGGACCCCCCGCCGCCGCCGCCGCGCGAGACGATACGGGTCATGGCGATTCGCCCGGAGCGAGACAAGCTGGAGATCCGCTTCCCCCACGTCGTCGGCTACCGGGTGGAGCTGTCCGACGACCGGTTGCAAGCAAAATTCACCAAGGACCACGTGCTGAATCTAACGCCGGACCTGGTAGCCCCCGCCAGGACCCGAAACGCGCCCCTCATCGGCGAGGGAGTTGACCTGGACCTGGTGCACACGAACACGCTGCGCCGCCAGACCCTGCTGTACTACCTGGCGGTTCGTTTAATCTACCGGCACTGGCTGGATGCGGACGGCGAGCCGAAGCTGTACCTGTTCGGGCAACTAAAGCGCATCACCGGGCAGTGGCTGGATGACTGCCTGGTGCGCTCGCCCGGCGTTTTCCTGGCGCAGTTGATGTACCAGGAAATAGCGGACCTGGCATGCGAGCGCATCTCCATGGCCATCACCTGCGCCGAGCAGGACAAGCGCCCGGTCCGGGCCCTGCTGGACCCGTACAATCCGGAGGGCTCCACGAAGTTTGTGAACTTCACCACCTCGAAAACGGAGCGCTGGCAAACCAACGAGAACAAGTGCCACGTCAACTGGGCCGTCCTGGACAGCGGCTGGGAGGGGGAGTTCTGCCGCGTGGCGGAGGCCCATCCCCGCGTGCTGGCGTACGTAAAAAATCACCACCTGGGGCTGGAGGTTCCCTACCTGTTCAAGGGGCATCGGCGCAGCTACATCCCCGATTTCATCGTGAAGGTGGATGACGGCCGCGGCTGGGACGACCCCTTGCACCTGGTGGTGGAAATCAAGGGCTACCGGGGGGAGGACGCCAAGGTGAAGAAACTCACCATGGATACCTACTGGATCCCCGGCGTGAACCGCCTGGAAGAGTACGGGCGCTGGGCGTTCGCCGAGTTCACCAGCGTGTTTGAAATGGAGGCCGATTTTGCGGCCCTGGTGGAGGACGCTTTCAACAAAATGGTGGCAAGCGCCATCGATTCCCATAACGGCGGCCCGGCCGCGCAATAAACATTTTTTCAGGGGGACCTACGCAATGGCAAAAAAGAAAAGCACATCGGCCAAGAGGGTCGAAGCGCACACTCACACCAAGGCGAAGCGCCGGAACATTCCCACGGCGGAGTACGAATCGATGATGCCGGACCAGGACAAGAGTCCCCTGCGCGTTGCCTACGAGCGCCGCAACTACGACCTAGACCCGCAACTGGTGTGGCGCGGCAAGGAGGGACAGGACGGGGCTGACCTGGAGACGCCGGCGCCGCCCCTCTACATCCAGGAGAAAGTGCACCCCAAGGCGCTGGTGGACGACCTGGCGCGGCAGGCCCGGGATGCCGAAAAAATTCGGGGGGGGGGGGGCGCCCTATATGACAAGCCGTCCGAGGCGCTGTTCGATGATTTCAACGGCCTGCCCGATGAGCATGCCCGCACCGAGTTCTACCAGCACGACGCCAACTGGTCCAATCGCCTGATTTTAGGGGACAGCCTGCAAGTGATGGCGTCCCTGGCGGAGCGCGAGGGGTTGCGCGGCAAGGTACAATGCATCTACATCGACCCGCCC
>CAZDXS010000124.1:0-15332 GCA_964509455.1 uncultured Enterobacteriaceae bacterium
GCAAAGCACGGGGCGGAACAGCCGGGCGAGAGCCCCGGCGCCCGGTTCGGTGGCGCGGAACGGTGCGTCCGCCAGTGGTGCGAGCGCGGGTTGCGCGGCGTTGCCTGCCCGCTACTCGTCCACTCGTTTTATGCCGGGGACTTGTGCAATGGCCCCGACCAGAAACTCCTCAGCCTGTTTCAGGTTGCCGACGGTTGCGTCTCCGTCCAACTTACCGTCGTTGCCAAAAGCAAGCCAGCCGTCCTCGCCGCCGCGGTTCCACTTGGCGAGCGTCATCGAGTAGCCCAGCTTCCCCAGTCGCGCCAACTCGTAATGCCCCTGGCCGTCGGCTGTCTCAATTGCGCGCCTCAATTTCTCCCGCACTTCCCCGGGTATTCTTTCCTCCCCGTAGCGGTCAGAGTTCAGTTTCAAACAGAGTTTCCGGTCCTCAAGCGTATCCCCTGTTGCCGGCCCGACCTCTATCTGTAAATAGATCTTCATCTTGTAGCCGCTGTCATCCTCCACTTCGTACCTGCCGACATCCCACCAACAAGCCAGGAATCCCCCTGACGGATTGGACACATAGTTCCATCCTGCGATGCCAAGCCCTGTCTTATGTTGCTCAAGGAAGCCGCAAAATCCCTCCCAGGAACGCCACGACCAGCCGTTCCGGTCTTTCTTTTCTGCTCCTATGCGCCACTCCTGAAAAGCGTTGGTCTGGTCCTCCCAGTCCTGCAGGTAGTCCCTGAAATCCACCAGCGTGGCGTTTTGTCCCTTGTACGTTTCCAGCACGTCCAGGAAGTCCTGCCGGTGGAATATTCTGTAACCGTACTGGTGGCCCTCTATCTCCTGATTCTTTCGCCCAGACTGGTTACCGGTTTTCAGGTAAATCGGGTGCAGGTTCTCTTCCGCCACCCCTTTCAGCGCCGTTTTCCCGCCGCGCACCGCCTCGTAGTACCTCCTTAACTGGTCGGAATGGTCGCCGCTGGTGGTCTTGTCCTCGATGAGGAGCACGTACTTGCGGTTGATGCGAGCCAGCACATCAATGCTGTTGTCCTGTTGGCGGATTTCCACCTTATCTATTTCGGGCAACGTAAGGTCAGGCTTGCGCTTTTTGAGCAACGCTTTCACGAAACGCCGCCCGCAGTCGCGCAACGCCTTGCTTTCCTCGTCGGAGTCATCCACCTCCTGCCCCGCCCAGGCAATCAGCCAGCAAATCATGGCGTCCTGGGACAGCTCCTTGGTGGCGTAGTCAAAGATGTTGGTCGAGTTCTTGTCAGTCATGTTGTTTCTCCCCGTGTTGTCAGTCAGCTGTGCGGCAACGCCGCTATCGGTAAAGCAAGACAGGTTACCCCCCCCCCCGCAAAAATCAAGCGCTTATGTTATTAGACCCGCACCCCGAGTTCGTTGCCCAGTTTCTTGAAAGTGCTCATCTTTTTAATGCCGAGCAAATTCAGCGCCTCGGTGAAAGACGTGTGCCCCTCGAAAGCGGATGCGATTAGCTCCCGGGCGAAATGCCTGCTGACGCGCGCTCCCGTCGTCCGGAAAAAGTCGCCGCCGCCAGAGGTTTTGCCCAGCCCGCGCAGGCGTTCATTCTCCGCGGCGTATTCCCGGCCAAACTCTTCCTTGCCCAGGCAACCGGCATCCCTCAGCCGCAACAGAACAACCAGGGTGCTGACCTTGTAGCGCCGCGCCAGGGCCTCCTTGATTTCAGGGCGGTAAGGCCTCCCCCGAACATCGTCTTTTATCATGGCGAGCGGGACGAGAAACTCCGCCGCTGCCTTGTTGCACCAGCGTTCAACCTTGGCGGACGGGGAGACGGTCGGCCCCGCATCGGAAAGAGCGCTCTCGCCAAGCCAGATGTGGGCCAACTCGTGCGCCAGGGTGAACATCTGTGCGGCTTTCGTATCGTTGCCGTTGATAAACACGACGGGTCCGTAGTCGTCTGCCAAGGCAAAGCCCCGGAACTCCGCTACGTCCAACCGGCGGTTGTTATTGCTGCCTACCACGCCGCTGGTCATCACCAGTATGCCTGCCTCCTCGGCCTGGTCGGAAAAAATCCGCAAGGCATCGGTCCAAGTGCGACATTTCTTGCGTTGCTCGATGGAGAAAGAAAGAGCCGTGCGCATCTTCTCTGCGACCGCTTCAACCGGGTCATCCGCGGCTACGGAACCAGCAATGCCCAGCGGGGCGTAGCCGGACATCCGCGCAAAATCTCTATACCACTCCTGGCGCCGCAGGCACAGGTAGATGGTATCCAGCAGGTTTACGCTGGGACGCACAGGAGCCTTGCCGCCCAAAATGCGAAAGTCCGGTATGGGAAGGGGCTCCTCCAGCGGGGCGTCCAGGAACATGCACCCGAAAGGCGTATAGGTCTTCTTGGCGAAGTCCTCCAACTCCTTGAAAGTGGGGTGCGCCGTGCCATTTTCCCAGTCGGCCAGTTTCGGAAATTTTTTCTCCAGGTAGCCCCGGTCGTGCCCGGAGCGCTCGCACGCCCAGGAAAACATCTCAGGCGCCACGTTGGTTACTCGAACAATCATGCGCTCAGCGCCTCCCGAACATCCATTTTACCAGTAACGGCGGCCGTTATCAGCGCGTGCACTAATAATCCATAGCATTTGTCGTTTTGGGTGGTCGGTGAACAGCGTCTGGAGCGGAGGCTTCAACCCCAGCGCCCGGCGGGGACGCTCGGCGTTGTAGAACAGCAACCAGTCCGCCAGGGCGCGATGCCGCGTTGCGTCAGCTCGTTGTCAAAATCCTTGCCGAACTCCGAGCCGTTGTCCGTGAGGACCCAGCGTATCGAGTCGGGGACCCGGGCCAGGAGGCTGCGCAGTGCCTGGGCGGCCTGGCGGGAGCTGTTGCGGGCGCCGGCCACAACGAACGCGAAGCGCGAGCGCGGGTCGATGAACACGAACAGGTAACGCCGCACCCGTCGCGCACCCGCACGATGGCGTCGCAACAGAACAGTTCCAGGAAATCACACGCGAGATCGGATGGACGGTGCGCCTTTTTCCTGCGTTTCACCGCCTTTTTCTGTCCCCGCGGGCCGAGCCGCACGGGGGCGAAGCGCATCTTGTCCGGGGCCGCTGCGACGATGCGTCCGATGGCGGATTCACTGGGCAACGACAACCCCCGAAACGCGCACCAGAGCGTCAGCAACTTCGTCAGGGGCAACTTGCCGGTGTTGGGATGCAGCTCGCGCAACCGGCGGATCGCCCCCGCCAACTCGGATGGCCAGAGCGACCGGCGCCGGCGCTTCGGCGCCCGACTACCCGGCATCAACGCCGCCGGGTTGCCGGCCGCCGCCTTCAGCCGCTTGCGCCAGTTGTACAAGGTGCTTTTGCTGACTGCGAACGCTTTGCACGCCGCCGCCTGCCCGTACTCGTCCCAGAACTCCAGGGCCCGGAGCCGATGTTCAACCACCGGGTTCATGGTGGGGCTTTCCCCTAATTTCGCAACCCGGTAAAACCCTTTCACCAGGTAGCCGATGTGATGGATTTGCGTGGCTGTTTCTCCTGTTGTTTTTCACGGGAAAGAATTCCAACATGTATCTGAACTCTTACAGTGTGTGATCTCAGTTGTGTCAGCCAAAACCCCTGACGGCGCCCGTTTCGCGGGCCATACTAATGCTTGTTTTGATGTCGGGGAGGCCGCCACGACCAAGCGAGCAGTAGATGAATTTTAGAAAACCTGTTTTGCCGGCGCCTGCGCTCTTGTTCGCGTGCCTGTTCGTTGCGGGAACGCCCCCCGCATTGGCGGAACAGCCGGCGGATGAGGCGCTGATAATCGGCATCGTCGATGTTGGGTTGTTCACCCCGTTGTTCACAGTGCGATCAGGGCAGATAATTCGATTTATTAATGCGGTGTGGAACGCAGAGGCCGCCAAAGGAGTGAAAGGCGCACCCAACCCGCAAATGGAGGGGATGACGGTTACCCTGGTGGAGGGCGGCGAGGAACTGAAGCTGGGGACTCCCAGGATATCTCACGACCCTTATGGGCCGGGCGAGCGGGACATTCTGAGCTACGAGGTGGACAGCCATCGTTACGGACTGGCTTACCGCGGCGAGTGGCATGACGACATGAAAGCGCAAGCCGACCCTGCCGATTACGGAAAACTGCTTGCTTACCTGCTTGGCGGGTCATTCAGCAAAGACGATTTGAACATCAGACCCTCGTTATACAGCCTGTCCCTGGATGTTCGGGCAGGCATTTTGCAAGTCACCGACGTGGACCTGGACGGAGACAAGGAGTTCTGGGTGACCGGCATCAGCTTTTACGGGAAAAACACCCTGTCGTTTGTGGAGACGAGGGAAGATGGCGCCGCTGAGATTTTTGGTTATTGTCGGGCTTGTGATTAGCTGGGACCGGCCCCCGACAACGTCTGGCAATGTAATGTCTTGATAGCTTCGCGATGAAAAGCAACCGCTTTCGAAATAGAGGAAAACCCGCGCACATTCACGGCGCACCCTTGTTGCTTGTCGCCTGCCTGGCGACCCTGGCGCCGGGGGGCGGCGCCGCAGAAGAGGCGGCCGCTTCCCAGGCGCCCCGGGCAGGGGATGCGCCAAGCCCTGCTGCGCCGAGT
The DNA here is from genome assembly GCA_964509455.1 of uncultured Enterobacteriaceae bacterium. GTDB lineage: Bacteria > Pseudomonadota > Gammaproteobacteria > Eutrophobiales > Eutrophobiaceae > JAAXHV01. The sequence continues at coordinate 4,562 of CAZDXS010000124.1, forward strand.
CGCTTGTCCACGGCGTCCGACACGGAGTTGGCGGGAGAGATGGTGTTCATCCCCGGCGGGACGTTCCTCATGGGCGGTTGGAACAAGGAGGGTAGCAGGCACAGGCCGGTTCGCCGCATCACGGCGCCGGCGTTCAAGATGGGAAAATACGAAGTGACTTTCGCCCAGTGGGATGCGTACGTAGCGGACAGCGGATGCGCCAATTACCTCCCGAATGACCTCGGTTGGGGGCGCGGCAATATTCCGGTGGTTAACGTGTCTTGGGAGGACGCGCAGGATTTCATCGGTTGGCTGAACGCCCGGACCGGCGGCGGGTATCGCTTGCCGACGGAGGCGGAATGGGAGTACGCGGCCCGGGCCGGCACGACCACGGCCTATCCCTGGGGAGACGAGGTCGGCGTCAACCGGGCAAACTGCATGGGTTGCGGGAGCCAATGGGACGACAAACAGCCGGCGCCGGTGGGCTCGTTCCCCGCCAACGGATGGGGGTTGCATGACATGATCGGGAACGCCGCTGAATGGGTGCAGGATTGCTTTAACTACGCCGCCGAGGGAGCGCCTGCGGACGGCAGCGCCTGGGTAAGGGAGGGTTGCAACCAGCGCGTCATGCGAGGGGGCTCTTGGTATGACAGCACGAACTACCTGGATTCCTCTCATCGTTCCGCCATGATTTATGCAATCCGCGAGCCCTACACAGGCTTTCGCCTGGCGCAGGACCTGTAAGGGCAAGGTCCAGCCGCGGCCATGTTGGAACGAGTTGCATGATCACCGTTGCCCCGAAAAGACACTGCTTTCGGAGAGTCTTTGCCCGGCGGGTTTTGGTCGCTGACGGCGGAGGGGCGCATATCGATGCTTCCAGGGCTGATTCTGCTGTTCCCTTGAATGCAACCGCCAATCTTTTGGGCCAGGGCAAGGTTTTATGGCGCGATGCGGATTCAACAATCAGGCGCCTGGTTTACCGCCATGGGACCCGGCGCCAATGAATTGGTGCAAGGCCGTTTTGGCAGCGATTTTCACGCCGCCGTTGCTCGGCGCCCTGTATTATTTTTACTTGACCTGCGCATCAAAAGCGCCGTTCAACCAGACGGTGTTTTGGATGACGATATCTTCTTTCTACGTGTTCGTGCTCCTGGTGGGCATTCCGGCGGTTTTGGCGATTAACCCAAAGAAAGGCCTCCCCCTGAGGCAATGCATCTTTACCGGCATTGCGATCTCGGTACTGACGGCCTCTCTGTTGGCCGCTTTTTCCGCCGCGCTGTTGCCGCTGAGCCAGTTGGCGGCTTTCAGCTTTTTGGGGGCGCTGGCCGGCCTGAGCGCCTGGTTTGTGTTCAGGTAAAAAACCTGTCTTTCAGTCCCGGCGTTGGCGCCCGGCAGTACTCTCGCCTGCCAAACCACCTATACCTGTTGCGGGCAATTAAGGAGTACAAAAAATCCCGCATGGGCCTGGGAACGATGCGCAAAACCGCAAGATGATTCCAGGGACGGTCGAGTTCTTTTGCGACGGCCGGCACCGCATCGCTTTTGAACAGGACTTTGCCGCTTTTCACCAGTAAAAAGCTGTCTATGTTGTCGCTGGATAGGTCGTGGGCGGCCAACAGGCGCTGACCAACAGCCGATTGCATGGCGGCAAATTTAAACAAGCGATTGCGATCTCTTTTGATGATGAAGTTGACGGATGAATCACAGAAGTTGCAAACGCCGTCAAACACGATTAGGCAATCGCACGGTTCCGCGTTCTTATCCATGAGTTACATCCTGCCGCCGCCCCGCCGAAAATCAAGCAGGCGCGCCATCAAACCCGAACCCCGAGTTCGTTGCCCAGTTTATTGAAAGCGGGGTGCTCCGCGCCGTCTTCCCAGTCGGCCAGCTTCGGGAATTGTCTCTCCAGATAGCCCCGGTCGCGCCCGGAGCGCTCGCAAGCCCAGGAAAACATCTCAGGCGCAATATCTACTCGAACAGTCATAAGTCCCGCGTCTCCTCTCGAACGTCGATTTCACCAGTAACCGCGGCCGTTATCAGTGCGCCGCGCCGCTCGCGCAACAACTCAACGGACTGCTCAATCTTGCCGACCAGCGCATCGATGTGCGCTGTCTCGCGGTCCAGGAAATCGGCAATGGCCTGTTGCTCCGCCAGCGGTGGAAATGCGAGATAGAGATTGCCAATTTGACTTTCACTAATCGTTGGAACGGTTCCCGGGTTAGCCAGCAGGCGAAAATGTATCAAGCTCATCGCATATTTGGTGAAAGTGACGCTGTACATGGCGGGAGAAACCACTAGCCCCATCATGTTGTTATCGATGCAAGCATTTTCGCCAAGACTTCGTATTCGTCCCAGCAATAGTGCCGCTCCCACTTTTGCGAACACAATAGAATCGGCAGGAAAAATATGCGCCCTGAGTTGCTTCGCCGTTTCACGGCTTATCGTGTCGTTACCGGGGGGGAGAACGCCAGCTCGATTTGCTTGGCTTAACGCGTTTACCTTGTAAAAATTGAGTTCTTCTCCTGAGACACCTTGTTGTTCATGAGGAAAGCCAGCCCCGCCTTTGAAGTATCCAACGCGCTTTAATTTTTGTGTTTCCCAATGGGCCGGTATCTCCCCCAGCCATTCGATGTCAGAGTCCCTCATTTCAACATCGGGGTTCAGCCCCCTGGTGACGACCTGGCTGATCTGGGCCGAGCGTTTTTCTTTCAGCAACGCAACCTGCCGTTGCTTTTTCTCAATCAACGCATCAATCCGCACCGTCTCGCGGTCCAGGAAATCGGCAATGGCTTGTTGCTCCGTGACGGTGGGAGTTGCCATAGGTGTTTGTCCGACAAACCGCCAGCTTGCGCGAGGCATTCTTGCCCCGTACGTCGAGCTATCCACTAGGTCAATGAAAGTGGGACTTAGCATTTGATACCGAGCAAAACGGCCATCGATTTTTGGTACGGGGCGGAGCACGTAGAAATCACCAACGGCTTCGCCAGGATTTTCGGCGAGATGGACTTTCGCAAGATAAGGCCGTAACTTGCCGAACAAAATATCGCCTTTCTCGAACGCGATTCCGTCGCCCTGAAATTCGCCCTCTGTCGGAACGAGGCGTCCCGTCCAGCTTTCCACATTTTCCAAAGAGACCCTATTCTGGCACCGGGCCGTCGTTTTCGTTATCCGGCGTAAGTTGTACTTGAGCTTGTTTATTTCCCAGTGGACCGGTATCTCCCCCAACCATCCGTTGTCGGGTTTTTTCATTGCGGCAACGAGGTTGGGTTCGAAGTGACGCCAAAGGGCATTATTGGTCGGATGCCGGTTGTCCGATCAGATTCCGCAGTTTGTCTAGCAAGCATTGGCGTCGCGCTTCGTAGAAGTCCAGGAAACCAGATACATCCTCGGGGATGTCGCCGAGATCATTTGCATTTCTGAACTCTTGGCGCTCTTGCTCTGTGGCAAAACGCTCCTGTAGCCATTCTGCTGGCATTTTTTTACTCTTGGAAGAATTGCTGAGAGCAGGCAACAACTGTAGATTGGGCAACCTGTCCACTCGTTCACGGATGTTGTTCACTTGGTCGTCATTGAGCCCCGCTTCCTTTAGCTTATGCTCGGTCAGCTTGGACTTGGGGAACACGTGATCTTTGTCAAATCTTGAATCGTTGGCATTCTTACCTTTTTCAGAATACAGGAGGCACAAAGGAACGAAAGCGTCTTTATAAGGAGTATCTACGATGCTTTCTAGCTCTCCTTCAGAGAAAGTCAGGTCGTATCCGGATTTCTTTAGCCCCTCTTCCAACTCTTGGACAGGGAAGTTCGTCTCGGTTGAATTGCGAATAACATCCCGCAAGCCCGTTAACATCGTATCTGAGGATCCTCCCCAGATGCGGGGTTTCTTCAAGAGAGTACGAAACAACCAACGCTTGATAATCTTGCGCTCTTTCTCGTACCCATCAGCGTCCAAAAATGATTCTTCTTTATCGGTTTTGTGCAGGTAGTGGGCAATTGGAATCAAGGAGTTTTGCGATGTAAGCCATCCTCCGGAAAGGCCAAACTGATGCGCCAGTTCTACAGCCAGCCACACCGCCGACGTAATCGCTCCCCATCCTTTCTCCAATCTGAGCATATTATCTTCGGTGAAATTGGCCGCTTTGAAACCAATGTTGGGAATCTCTTTGACAAGCACTAATCCTGCCTTGAGAATAAAATCGCGTGTAAACCAAAACTTGCCACCTATCTCGTTAAGGTCATCCGTTATATTGTTTACCTCTTTTCGTGCATCCTTTTGGTGCCACAGTGATGTGGCGATGCTCAGAAGAAGGTCCGAGTTGGTAAGCTGTGTTCCCCCGCTGTTAGTCCTGATGAAAATGTTTAGAACCTTGTCGAGGTTCTGGTCCTCCTCCAAAAAGGATGAAATCGGCCTATCTTTATGTACGGCATCGCTCAACCTCGCAATTTTTTGGCGCATTTGCTTTATGTGTTCGCTGTCTTTCGGTCCGTTTCTATCCATATATTCGATAACATCATTGCTACCGTCTTTCATTGCCAGCACATCCTTTACCCTGAACCAACTGTCTGCGCCTCCCTTGTTTGCGTGGTCGTTATCCGTTAAAAACTTGAACTCGAACTTGGTTCCTGTGCCGTCCTCTTCGGGGTCAGAATCTATTTTCAGATACAGTTCTTTGGCGGGGAACGCATCCGGGTTGTTCCAGCGTTTCCTTGGTAGTTTCTCAGCATAAGAGCCCCGCAGGCCGATGTTGAGCGCGGTGAGTCGTTGCTGGCCATCAAGAACCGCGACTAAACCGTCTCGGGGACCCGGTGGCTCGAATTCTGGATTATGCTTGGTCTTCACTTCGTGGTACTCGCGCATAAATCCGTACCATTTGTAGTCCTCGATTTTATCGGCATGCACTTCCCAAAACAGGAATGAGCCAATAGGGTAACCCTGCATCAGACTATCGAATAGCTTCTCTATCTGCTCGGTATCCCAGACGAACTCGCGCTGGATGGCAGGCATCGCATATCGCCGGCCCCGAATATTATCCAGCACTTCTTTAATGGTCATCGGATTTTGAAAAGGCATGTTGTTTCTCTGCTGTAATGTAATTGTAGGCGAATTAACGCCGTTCGTGGTGCACACTATACCCTATATGTGCACGTACCGGTCAAAACACGCTGGTTTTTTTGCGATTGGCGTTTTCCTCGTGTTGTCCGCCAGCCCGAGGCAACGCCGCTCCGGGTGGTACACGACAGGGTGTGCGGCGGGCGGCGCCATCCAGCCCCGCCAGCCGTCCTCATAACTTGACGAACTTCATCGTCATCCGATCGCTCTCGCCGATGGCGGCGTACTTCGCCCGGTCCTCGTCGCCCAGCCGGTAGGCGGGTGGCAACGTCCATACCCCCTTGGGGTGGTCCCGCGTGTCCCTGGGGTTGGCGTTGATTTCCGACTTCGCCGTCAGCTCGAAGCCGATGCCCTCCAGCAACGTGATCACGAAGCGCTCGGGTACGTAGCCTTGCTCGGCGGTCTGCCTGGCGTCGTTGCCGGGGGCGGCCCGATGTTGCACCACACCCAGGACGCCGCCGGGCTTGATGACCCGGTGCAACGCCCGGTAGACCTCTTCTATGCCGCCGAAGCGGATCCAGTTGTGAGTGTTGCGAAACGTCAGCGCCATGTCAAAGGAGTTGTCGGGCATGCCGTCCAGGTACTTGCCGGTCTGTCGGTTCTGCAACAGGTCGATGACCACCTTGCCGTAGATTTGCGGCTGGGACTCGAACTTCTTCACCATGCCGATGTGTATGTTGCGCAGGTACTCGGTGGGGTGGTCGTCGCCGAAACTGGCGACGGTGAGGCGCCCCTGGTCCGCCAGGTACGGCGCCAGTATTTCCGTGTACCAGCCGCGGCCGGGGGAGATTTCCAGCACGTTCATCTGCGGCCGTATGCCGAACAGCGTCAGGGTTTCCTGCGGGTGACGATATTGATCCCGGGCCGCGTTGGCCGCGTCCCGGTGCGCCGAGCGAATGACCCGCGCCAGCGGGTCCTCCCCGTTGTCCATGTCCTGGCGCATCGCGTCGGCCGCCTGGGTCGGCGGGCGCTCCCCGCCGCCCGCGTCCGGGTGCGCCGCGTCGGCGGCGCGCCCCGACGGGTTCTCCTTGTTGCCGTCGCAACCGGCGGTGAGCAGCATCAGGGCAAGCAGGGGAATTACGTAGCGCATGGCGGTTTCTCCGGTGGTGGATTCAGGCGCTATGTTACCAGCTTTTCTGCATTTCGAAAAACAGGAACGAGGGCCGCGGCAGACATCCAGCGGCAGGACCAGGGCTTCGTAGCGGCCGGCCGCGGCCGGCCCGACCGCCGGCAGGCCGATGAAAAAAACCAGGGTCATCCGCCCATTATGCCCTGCGGCGGTTATAATGGGAAAATGACTTGCTTCGCGCTGGATAAACGTTGCCGACAGCCGCGCCCATTGTGATGCCGCGTGCGGCCGGCAACCTGTTCAGCAACCCCACGCCTGCCGGCATGACGGAAACACGCGCCGAGACGCCCGCCGCACCGGCGGCCTGCGCCGGGACATCCGTCGGCAGAGCGGCGGCACGCGCCGGGACGACCGCCCCCCACGACCCAGCCCCACGGCGGGCGGCAACCCCCACGCCTGCCGGCATGACGGAAGCACGCGCCGGGACCCCCGTCGCACCGGCGGCCTGCGCCGGGACATCCGTCGGCAGAGCGGCGGCACGCGCCGGGACGACCGCGCCCTACGACCCAGCCCCACGGCGGGCGGCAACCCTCGCCGCGTCCGCCGCCGCCCGTCCGCCGCCGTCCGCCGCGCCCGCGCAGAATGAACCCCGAGACCCTGCTTGACATCGACCGGGCGCTGGTCTGGCATCCGTACTCGTCCATGGCGTCGCCGCCGCCGGTGTTCGCCGTCGCCGGCGCTCGCGGCGCCCGCTTGCAACTGGCGGACGGGCGCGAGCTCATTGACGGCATGGCGTCCTGGTGGTGCGCCGTCCACGGCTACAATCACCCGGTGCTGAACCGGGCGGTGACCCGCCAGCTGGACGCCATGGCGCACGTGATGTTCGGTGGGCTGACCCACGAGCCGGCGGTGCGCCTGGCGCAAAAACTGGCGGACATTACCCCCGCCGGGTTGGACACCGTGTTCTTCGCCGATTCCGGCTCGGTGGCGGTGGAAGCGGCCATCAAGATGGCCATACAGTACTGGGCGGCCCGCGGCCGCCCGCAAAAGCAGAAACTGCTGACCATTCGGCAGGGCTACCACGGCGACACCTTCGGCGCCATGGCGGCTTGCGACCCGGTCACCGGCATGCACTCGCTGTTCAACGCCGTCCTGCCCGCCCATTTCTTCGCCGATGCGCCGCGCACCCGCTTCGACGAGCCCTGGCGCGACGACGACAGCGCCTCCCTGGAAGACCTGGCGCAGCGCCATCACGAGGAGATTGCCGCGGTGTTGTTGGAGCCCGTCGTCCAGGGCGCCGGCGGCATGCGGTTTTACTCCCCCCGCTACCTGCAACGGGCAAAAGAGGTCTGCGACCGCTTCGACCTGTTGCTGATTTGCGATGAAATCGCCACCGGCTTCGGCAGGACCGGGCGCCTGTTCGCCTGCGAGCATGCGAACGTCAGCCCCGACATTATGTGCCTGGGCAAGGCGTTGACCGGCGGCTACCTGACCCTGGCGGCCGCCCTGGCGAGTCGGCAAGTCGCCGACGTCATTTCCGCCCAGGGGCCGTTCATGCACGGCCCCACGTTCATGGCCAACCCGCTGGCGTGCGCCGTGGCGCTGGCGAGCATCGAGCTGCTGGAGCAGTGCGGCTGGCACGAGCGGGTGGACGCCATCGAAGCGCAGTTGCGGGCGGAGCTGGAGCCTTGCCGCGAGTTGCCCGGCGTAACGGACGTGCGGGTGCTGGGCGCCATCGGCGTGGTGGAGGCGGAGCGCCCGGTGGACATGCACACAGTCCCCGGCTGGTTCGTGGAACAAGGGGTCTGGGTGCGGCCCTTCGGCCGGTTGATCTACGTCATGCCGCCCTACGTGATCAGCGCGGCGGAGTTGTCCGCGCTCACGGCGGCCATATATAATGTGTCGGCGCGGCTGGCGCGCGAGTCCCGGAACAAAAGCGAGGAGTGACGCCTGTGAGCGACGCCTTTATCATCATCGGCGCCGGCCATGTCGCCGCCGGCCTGGCGCCGGAGTTGCGGCGGCAGGGCTGGCAGGGGAAGATTCTCGTCATCGGCGCAGAAGCGTCCCTGCCCTACCACCGCCCGCCCCTGTCCAAGGCCTACCTGGCCGGAGAAAAGTCCCTGGAGGAGATCCTGATCCGCCCCCCCGAGGTCTATGAGCAGGCGCAGGCGGAGTTCCGCCTGGAAACCCGCGTTGTTGCCGTAAACGCCGGCGAGCGCACGGTGCGCCTGGACAACGGCGAGGTACTGGCCTACGACAAGCTGGCGCTGGCCGCCGGCGCCCGCGTCAGAAAAGTGAACCTGCCGGGCGCGGACCTGGACGGCGTCTGCTACCTGCGCGACCTGGCGGACGTAGAGCGCATTCGCCCCCGCATTGAACCCGGCGCCGCCGCGGTGATTGTCGGCGGCGGCTACATCGGCCTGGAGACGGCGGCGGTGTTGAACCGCAAGGGGATGAACGTCACCGTGCTGGAGATGATGGAGCGCGTCCTGCAACGGGTGACGGCGCCGCCGGTGTCGGAGTTCTACGCCCGGGCGCACGCCCAGGAAGGCGTCGACATTCGTTGCGGGACCGCCGTCAGCGAGTTCCTCGGCAACGGCAAGGTGGAGAGAGTGCGGTGCGCCGACGGCAGCGAGTTCGCCGCGGACCTGGTCATCATCGGCGTCGGCATCCTCCCCGAAACCGCCCTGGCGGAAGCGGCGGGACTGCAGGCGGATGACGGCGTTGTCGTGGACGAGCAGGCGCGCACCTCCGACCCGCACATCTTCGCCGCCGGCGACTGCGCCTGCCATCACAGCGTCATCTACGACCGCCGCCTGCGGCTGGAGTCGGTGCAAAACGCCGCCGACCAGGCGCGGGTCATCGCCGCTGCCGCCTGCGGCAAGCCCGCCCGCTACGACGCCGTACCCTGGTTCTGGTCGGAGCAGTACGACCTGCGCTTGCAGATTGCCGGCCTCTCCCAGGGCTACGATGAGTTCGTCATTCGCCGCGCCGAGAGCGCAGAGCGCAGTTTTGCCGTGTTCTACTTGGAGCAGGGCCGGCTCATCGCCGTGGATGCGGTGAACAGCCCCCAGGAGTACATGGCCGCCCGCAAGCTGATCCCCGAGCGCCGCGTCATTGACAAGGCGCGGCTGGCCGACGCCGCCGTGCCGGCGCGGGAGTTGTAGCGCCGCTTCTGCCTGATACTCGCGCCGCTCGGCGTCCGCGCCGTCTGCGCCCGCCTGTGCCGCGCCCGCCGCCCCCTGCGCCGCCGCGCCGCGCACTTTGTGCCTCGCCTCGCGCCGCTTGCGCCGCCGCGCCGCCAGGGGCTCGCGCCCGCTCCGCGCCTGCGCCGCGCATCCCTGCGCCGCGCATCCCTGCGCCGCGCACGCGCCGCTTGCGGCCTCCGCGCCGCCCCGCTTGCGCCGCCTGCCGCATCCCTGTTCCAGCACCGCAAGCGCCCGCTTCCTGTGCGTTTTTGGTAAAATGGCGGGTCATCAACCGCCGGCAAACGCATCACGTCAATGGTTTCTCTCTCACATCCTGCCGCCCGGGGGCTTTTGCCCGGGGCGCTCCTCCTGTTGCCGCTGGCCGCGGGCGTCGCGGGTGTCGCAGGCGTCGCGCGCGCGCAGGAGCCGCTCCGGGTAAAAACCCAGCCTCTGGAAGCCGTCGCCTCCTATCCCCGCAAGTCGGCGCCCGCCGCGGTGGTCAGCCTCAACAACACCCGCATTGCGGCGCAGATCAAGGCGCGCCTGGACGAGGTGGCGGTGCGGGTGGGCGAGGTGGTCGAGTCCGGCAGCGTCCTGGCGCGGCTGGACTGCACCGACTACCAGCTGGCGTCGCGCCGGGCGGCGGCGGCCGTGGAAGCCCTGGATTCCCGCATTCGCCTGGCGGAGTTGCGGCTCACGCGCACCCGGGAGCTGGCGGACAACCAGACCGTGTCCGAGGAGTTGCTGGACGAGCGCACGGCGGACCTGTCGGTGTTGCGCGCCGACCACCGCAATGCCGCGGCGGCGCAGGAAAAAGCGCGCATCGACGTCTCCCGTTGCGTCATCAAGAGCCCGTTCCGGGCCGTCGTCGCCGCCCGCCTGCGGTCGGTGGGGGAGTTCGCCGACGTGGGCGCGGCCCTGCTGGAAATCGTTGACATCGAGCGCCTGGAAGTGGCGGCGCAGGTGCCCACCGTGGATGCCGCCCGCATGGCCGCCGCGGCGGAGCTGTACTTCGAGGACTCCGCCAGTCGCTACCGGGTGCGCCTGCGCACCGTGGCGCCGCTGGTCGACACGCAGACCCGCAACCAGGAGGTGCGGTTGCTGTTCAGCGGCGAGCCGGCCCTGCCGGGGGCGGCGGGCAAGCTGGCGTGGCGGGACGAGCGCCCGCACGCGCCGGCCCGGTTGCTGGTGCGGCGCGGCGCGGACCTGGGCATTTTCATCGCCGCCGCCGGCACGGCCCGGTTCCACGCAGTCCCCGGCGCCCAGCAGGGGCGCGCCATACCGGTGGAGTTGCCGCTATCTACCCTGCTGGTGACGGAAGGACATTACGGCCTGCGGGACGCCCAGCCCATTGTCGCGGCGGAGTAGCTGGTGAGCATGCTGCAAGCGCACAAACCGGCGCAAGGGCGTTGCCGCCTCCGCAACCGC
>CAZDXS010000125.1:0-52987 GCA_964509455.1 uncultured Enterobacteriaceae bacterium
CGCATTATCGGCGACCGGGAGGATACCCTGCGTTTTGACATGGCGGATTTCACCGAGGGGGACGCCGTTGTTTTCAGCGGCGAGGCCTATCGGCAGTTCGTCGGGACGAACGGCGCTTTCATCGTCGACCCGGACGTGACCCTGGTCGACATTTGATCTGCCTCGCCATTTTGCGCGAGAAGGCGGCGCTATTGATAAAAGTTATTTTTAACGACGAAGTTTTGATCAAGAACAGGGCGGCATGATACTGTTCATGGCGACGGGATTTTACGTGAGAACGCGGCGCTGTGCGTAGCGAACAAAAGTGTACACATAGTAGATTGACCGCAGTGAGGGAGTGACGCTACAAAGTTCTAGCAAAAGAGCAAGCCAGTGGTCGGCGATGCATAACGGAAAATAGACAAACCAGAAAGTACCGGCAGTGGTACACTGTAGAGACATTGTGCGCGGCGAGGCACTCCCCCTGTCTATCCAGTGTGAAACATATAATCTCCAGTCTGTCGCATTACCCTTTGCTGGTTGCCTGCGTTGTCATTTTCGCGGCGCTTCTCGCCGGCGAGCGCCAGGATGCCGGCGACCCGGGCGTGATATTGCACGCGGCGGCGGAACGGAACGATGTGGCAGCCATGGCCGCGGCGCTGGATGCCGGCGCCTCCATTAATGTGCAACAGGGAATGTTGCGCTGGACGCCGTTGCATGCGGCGGTGCACGCAAATGCCGGAGAGGCGGCGAAGTGGCTTCTCGACAATGGCGCCGGAGTTTATCTGCCGGACCGGGCAAGCGCCAGGCCGTTGCACCTGGCGGTAAGCAACAATGCGCCCGGAATGGCGCAACTGCTCCTCGACCGCGGCGCCAATCTTGACAAAAGAGACGGGAAAAACCTGACGCCGTTGCACGTAGCGGCGCACCGGGGCAACCTGGCCGCGGCGCAACATCTTCTCAGCAGGGGCGCCGGCGTCCATAGTACGCAGAGCGGACTTGGCTGGACGCCGTTGCACGTAGCGGCGCACGCCGGCGCCCTTGAAATGGCGCGGTTGCTACTGAGCCGAGGCGCCGCCATCGATGCCGGGGATGCACACGGACGGACGCCGTTGCACCTGGCAATGGACGCGAACAACCCGGCAATGATGAAGTTGCTCCTTGACCACGGCGCCTCCCCCGATATCGAGGATGTTTTTGGCCGGACGGTCCAATAGCGCCGCCGCGGCGTCTTGTTGCCGTATCCAAATAGACGCGAGAAGATGTCGCTGAACACCACGAATGAATCGCCCGCATCCAGTGACTACCTGGCGTTCCTGGAGAGAGTGATTGGACAAGCCGGCGAGATTGCGTTGCAGTACTTTCGCCGCGAGCTCGCCATCGCCGATAAAAGCGGCGGGGAGGGCAAGTTTGACCCGGTCACCCGGGCGGATCGGGAGGTGGAAGAGTTCATTCGGCGAGAAATCCTGGCGCACTACCCGGACCATGCCGTCATCGGGGAGGAACTGGGGACCACAACCAGCGCCGGCGCCCCCACTTGGCTGATAGACCCCATTGACGGCACCCGGGGCTTCCTCTCGGGACTGCCCGCCTGGGGAGTGCTGGCAGGGGTCAGGGACGCCGAGGCGTGCCTGGCGGGCGCCATGCGCCAGCCCTGCCTGGGGGAAACCTGGCTGGGCGACGGCAAGAGAAGTTTTTTAATCGGGGCGGGGCGGCGCACCCGGATGAAAACGCGGCGGCGAAAGCTGGGCGATGCTGTCGTTTGTTGCACTCACCCCGACATGTACGCCACGGATGCACAACGGGAGAAATTCGCGGGGGTGCTCGAAAAGTGCCGGTTTTCCCGTTTTGGGACGGACTGCCTGGGCTATGGCATGTTGGCCGCCGGTTGCGTTGACCTGGTGGTCGAGGGGGGGCTGTCGGCTTATGACATAATGCCGTTGATCCCCGTCGTCCAAGGGGCGGGCGGCGTCATCACCGACTGGCAGGGCGACACGGCCGTGAACGGCGGCATGATTGTCGCCGCCGGCGATGCGCGCTTGCATGACGAGGTCTTGAAATTGCTGAATTGACGCGGCAAGGCACAAAGCGGTGTTATACTACGTTTCATTACGAGTGAATGGAAACCACTGACTTTCTGCCGCCGCGTGCGCCGCGGCGTCCGGCGTGCGCGGTCGGTGCCGATTAAGCAAGCCCACAGATTCCCATGATAGACGATCTGCTTCTCAATAACGCCCGTTACGCCGATGGTTTCGCCAGGGGCGACCTGCCGGCGCCGCCGGCGCGGCGGCTGGCGGTGGTGACCTGCATGGACGCCCGCCTGGTTCCTCACCGCATATTGGGGCTGGAGGAAGGCGACGCGCACGTGATACGCAACGCCGGCGGCGTGGTCAGCGACGATGTGATTCGCTCCCTGGTGATTTCCCAGCGCCTGCTGAACACCCGGGAAATCGTCATTATCCAGCATACGGATTGCGGCATGCTCACTTTTCGCGACGACGACGTCAAGGACCGCATCGAAGCCGATACCGGCCTGCGCCCGACGTTCGCCATGGAGGCGTTCAAGGACTTGGAGCAGAACCTGCGCCAGTCCCTGGCCCGCATTGACGCCAGCCCGTTCATACCGCACAAGGATCAGGTGCGCGGTTTCATTTACGACTGCGCCAGCGGCCGCCTGGACGAGATTGCCCGCTGAGGGCGGAATGCGGCGGCGGGCACACCAGGGACGGCCTGCCGCTGTCGGCGCCTAGGGCAGGATTTTTCCGGTTGCTGAGGCAGGTTTGCAACTGCCCGGTTTTGGCATCGCTCGGCTATACCTGAAAGCCCGCCATGCGCATCCGTTCACGAGGGGGGTAACCGCAGTTCGGGCGCAACTTGGCGCAGGCCCGCCGCGCCGCGGCAGGCAGGGTTGATGCATGGGCGATGCGCCCCCGGGCCGGCAGTTTCGCTTACTTTATTCCAGCGGGAGCCGTCGTGCCTGCCGCCATGCCAGTGCGCCATGTCGGCACAAATGTCGGCCGCCGTTGCTTTTCTCGTCGTCTCAGCGGTGTTTTTGCCCGGCAACGCCTACAGCCGCGCCGGCGGTAACAGCGGCATCCGGGCGCAACGCGGATGAGCCGCCCGTCCTGCGGCGAGTGGATTAACCTGCGGCTTGGAATTAACCGGTAGCCGTCCTGTTGCGTTCCGCCTGCGCCGCGTCCCAGGCGAGTAGCGCTTTTTTGCGCTCCAGCCCCCAGCGATACCCTCCCAGCTCGCCGCTGGCGCGCAACACGCGATGGCAGGGGACCAGGTAGGCGATGGGATTGGCCGCCACCGCCGCGGCTACGGCCCGGACAGCCCTGGGGTTGCCGATGAACTGCGCCAGGCGGCGGTACGACACGACGCAACCAGGCGGGATTTTAAGCAACGCGCGCCAGACTCTCATCTGGAAGTCCGTGCCGCGCATGAGCAGGCGGAACTCAGCCGTCCCCCCAGCCGGCCGCTGTCCCCCGCGCGGGTTGAACAGCCGGGCGGCCGGTGCCGCCGTCTGCGCCGGGTCGTGAAACAGGCGGGCACCGGGCCAGGTCGCTTTCACTCTCTCAAGCTCTTTGTGAAGTTGCTCTTCGGCTCCAAGCGCCAGGGCGCAGATTCTGCCGGCGGTGACCGCCAAGAACATCTTGCCGAAAGGGCTGGGGTGGATGCCGTAGTCCACGCGCATGCCACCTTGCATCCGCCTCCGCCCGCCGGGCGCTACGGACTCGATGGCGACAAACTCTTCGTGGGGCCGCCCCAGGCCGGAACGGGACGCACCCGGGGCCGCATCCGGCGCACTGGTAGAATCGTCCAGCAACTGCCGAACATGGCGGGCGGTTAAAAACTCCAGGAAGCGCCCGGGGCTGACCCCCACCCAGTCCCTGAACTCTTGCTGAAAGCGGCGTTGACTCCAGCCGGCGCGCGCAGACGCCGTTCCCGCTGGAGGCGCGGCATCCGTATTCTCCCGCAAGCAGGCGATGGCCCTGGCGATGCGCTCGCAGTCGCCCGCGTTGTGTGCCTGAGAAACCGTTTTCATGGCATCAAGTATAGACGATTTTCCGGCATCCGCCGCCTGCAATCCTGCTGTTTGCGGCCGGGCGGCGAAAGCGAGCGGCGCAGGCCGGGCAGAATAGGGTTTCAGAAAAAGCCGTGAACAGCGCGGCCGGGCGGTTGCGGCACGCGGCGAGGCGCCTTACAGCAGTTGTACCTGGCTCAGCAGGACGCCGTCTTCGTCAGCGTACAGGTGTTCGCCCGGCGTGAATACGGCGGCGGCGAAAGCCAGCGGCGCATTCTGGTCGCCGGCGCCTTTTCTGACGCTTCGGCGGGGGTTCGTTCCCAGGGCCTTGACGCCTGTTTCCAGCGTTGCAATGACGCCCGCGTCCCGTATGCAACCATGAACCACCAGTCCCTCCCAGCCGTTGTCAATGGCCAGCTGCGCCAGCCGGTCTCCCACCAGGGCGCAACGGAGGGAGGCGCCGCCGTCCACCACCAGCACCCGCCCTTCGCCGGCCTCTTCCAGGGCCGCCCGCACCATGGAGTTGTCCTCGAAGCACTTGACCGTGGCGACGGCGCCGCAGAAATGCGTCTTTTTGCCGTAGCTTCGCCACTGCTCGTTGACCACCTGCACTTTCCCCTCGTGCCGGTCATACAGGTCAGCCGTGGAGAACGGCATGCTCAGCGCTTCGCCTTGGGTTGCTTGCCGCGCTTCCACCTCTTGACAATCTTCTGCTCGCGCTTGTTGATGGCCAGGGCGCCGGCTTCAACATCCTTGCTTACGGCGGCGCCGGCGGCAATGACGGCGCCGGCGTGAATTTTCACCGGAGCGATTAACTCGGTATTGGAACCGATGAACACGTCGTTGCCGATGATGGTCTTGTGCTTGTCCGCCCCGTCGTAGTTGCAGGTGATCGCGCCGGCGCCGATGTTGACGCGCTTGCCCACCTCGCTGTCGCCGATGTAGGACAGGTGGGACGCCTTGGATCCTTGCCCCAGAGTCGATTTTTTCACCTCGACGAAATTGCCGATGCGCACGTCCCGCGCCAGTTTTGTGCCCGGGCGAATGCGCGCATAGGGGCCGATGCGGTTGTTCTTGCCAATGACGGCCTCTTCAATGACGCAGTGCGCCGCCGCTACGGTGCCGGCGCCCAGTTCTGCGTCCCGAATGACGCACCCGGGGCCGATGCGAACCTCATCGCCCAGGACTACCTTGCCCTCCAGCACCACGTTGACGTCCAGGAAGACGTCCCGCCCGGCCTGCAATTCGCCGCGCAGGTCGAACCGGGCCGGGTCGGCCAGGGCGACCCCCTGCTCCATCAGGGCCTGCGCCTGGGCCAGCTGATAATGTCGCTCCAGCCCGGCCAGTTGGGCGCGGCTGTTCACGCCCGTTATCTCCATCGCGGAGTCCGGTTGCACGGTGCGAATGGAGACGCCGTCGGCAACGGCCAGTTCGACGACGTCCGTTAGCAGGTATTCCTGCTGGGCGTTGTTGTTGCGCAGTCGCGCCAGTTGCTTTTTCAGCAACGCGGCCCGCACCGCCATCATGCCCGTGTTGATTTCTTTGATGCTTTTTTGCTGCTCCCAGGCGTCCCGCTCCTCGACGACGCGCATGACGTCTCCTGCGGCATCCCGCACGATGCGGCCGTAGCCCGTCGGCTCGTCCAGGAAAGCGGTCAGCAGGCCGAAACCGCTGTCAGCGGCGGCGGTTGCCAGTCTTTCCAGCGTCTGGCGGGTCACCAGCGGCACGTCCCCGTACAGCACCAGCACGTCGTCCCCGTCCGGAATGGAGGCCGCGGCCTGGGCGACGGCGTGGCCGGTGCCCAGCGGCTCTCGTTGCTCAACCCATTGCGCCTCCAAGCCGGGGCAGGTCGCGCGCAACAGCTCGCCGCCGGGGCCGTGCACCACGTACATTTGCCGGCAGGACAACTCGGCGGCGACATCCGTTACGCGCTCCAGCAGGGTGCGCCCGGCCAACCGGTGCAACACCTTGGGCAACGAGGAGACCATGCGCCGGCCTTTGCCGGCGGCGAGAATGACGACGCTGAGGGGCATGACGCCCGGCCCAGGTCAGGAGCGGTTGGAGCGCCGGCGCAACCTGCGAATAACCTGCAACTGGGCTGCGATTTCCGCGTTGCGGGCCAGCACCGTGGCGTAATCCAGCTCCGCCTCGCGCTCGTGCAGTTGCCGCTCCGCCTCTTCTTTTTCACGCAACGCTGCGGCCTCGTCCAGGCTTTCGGCGCGCATCGCCGTATCCGCCAGCACGGTTACCACTTTCGGTTGCACCTCCAGGATGCCGCCCGAGGCGTAAAACCCGGCTTCCTCACCGCCGGGCTGTCTTACCCGGATCTCGCCCGGCCCCATTTGCGTCACCAGCGGCGCGTGGCCGGGCGCAATGCCCACCTCGCCCAGCACCGCCGGCGCGAACACCATCTCCGCCTCGCCGGAAAAGATCTCCTCTTCCGCGCTGACGATGTTGACCTGTATTACGCCGGCCATGTCGGTACGGGCTTGCCGGTTATCCTTGCTCGGCCTTCGACACCGCTTCCTCGATGCCGCCCACCATGTAGAACGCCTGCTCGGGCAGGTGGTCGTAATCGCCGTTGACGATGGCCTGGAAGCCCTGGATGTTCTCTTTCAGGGACACGTACTTGCCGGGAACGCCGGTGAACACCTCCGCAACGCTGAACGGCTGCGAGAGAAAGCGCTGAATTTTGCGGGCCCGGGCCACCACCAGCTTGTCTTCTTCCGACAACTCGTCCATGCCCAGGATGGCGATGATGTCCCGCAACTCCTTGTAGCGTTGCAGGGTGTTTTGCACCGCCCGCGCGGTCTCGTAGTGCTCCTGCCCCACCACCAGCGGGTCCAGTTGCCGGGAAGTGGAATCCAGGGGGTCAACGGCGGGGTAGATGCCCAGCTCGGCAATCTGCCGGGACAGCACCACCGTGGCGTCCAGGTGGGCGAAAGTAGTGGCGGGGGAGGGATCGGTCAAATCGTCCGCCGGCACGTACACGGCCTGTATGGAAGTGATGGAGCCGGTCTTGGTGGAGGTGATGCGCTCTTGCAACCGCCCCATCTCCTCTGCCAGGGTCGGCTGGTAGCCCACGGCGGAAGGCATGCGCCCCAGCAGGGCGGACACCTCGGTGCCGGCCAGGGTGAAGCGGTAGATGTTGTCGATGAACAGCAACACGTCGCGGCCCTCGTCGCGGAACTTCTCCGCTAAGGTCAGTCCCGTCAGGCCGACCCGCAGGCGGTTGCCGGGCGGCTCGTTCATTTGCCCGTATACCATGGACACTTTGGACTTCTCCATCTCGTCCACGTTCACCACGCCGGCCTCTTGCATTTCGTGGTAGAAGTCGTTGCCCTCGCGGGTGCGCTCGCCGACGCCGGCAAACACGGACAGGCCGGAGTGCTGGGTGGCGATGTTGTTGATCAGCTCCATCATGTTCACCGTCTTGCCGACGCCGGCGCCGCCGAACAGGCCCACCTTGCCGCCCTTGGCAAAGGGGCAGACCAGGTCGATCACCTTGATGCCGGTCTCCAGCAGTTCCGTGGTCGGGCTGAGCTCGGTGAATTCCGGCGCGTCCCGGTGAATGCTCCAGGTTTCTTCTGCCGCGATTTCGCCGCGTTCGTCAATGGGTTGCCCCAGCACGTTCATAATGCGTCCCAGGGTTTTCTCTCCCACGGGAATGGAGATGGGGGCGCCCGAGTTGTCCACTTTCAGCCCCCGTTGCAAGCCGTCCGTGGAGCCCAGGGCGATGGTGCGCACCACCCCGTCGCCCAGTTGCTGTTGCACCTCCAGGGTGGTTTCCACGCCCTCGGCGTCGACCCGCAGGGCGTCGTGAACTTTGGGCGCCGCCCCCGGGAATTCCACGTCAACTACTGCGCCGATGATCTGTACAATGTTTCCAGCACTCATTATGTTTTAGTCCTCGTTGGATTTTCTACTCGTCTTGTTCGTTTTTTTGCCCGTGGCTACACCGCCGCCGCGCCGCCGACGATTTCCGAGATCTCCTGGGTGATCGCGGCCTGGCGCGCCTTGTTATAAACCAGTTGCAACTCGTCTATCAGCGAACCGGCGTTGTCGGAGGCGCTCTTCATGGCGACCATGCGCGCCGCCTGTTCGCAGGCGATGTTCTCCATGACCGAGCGATACACCAGGGACTCGATGTAGCGTTGCAACAGCTGGTCCAGCACTTCCCTGGCGTCCGGCTCGTAGATGTAGTCCCAGTGGTGTTTCATGCCCTCGTCATCGATGCCCTGGATGGGAATCAACCGCTCCACGGCCGGGGTCTGCGTCATCGAATTGACGAAGCGGTTGGCGGCAATGTACAGCTCGTCGATGTTCTCTTCCAGGTAGGCGTCCAGCATCACCCGGACGGCGCCCAACAACTGGTCCAGGCCGGGCGCATCGCCGATGTGCACCGCCCGGGCGGCGATGTTCACCGGAAAGCGCCGAAAATAGCCCAGCGCCTTGTTGCCGATGATGCTCATTTCAATCTCAACGCCCGCATCCTCCCATTCCTTCATGCGGCGCAACAGCTCTCGAAACAGGTTGGCGTTCAAGCCGCCGCAAAGGCCGCGGTCCGTGGAAACCACCAGCAGGCCGACCCGCTCCAGCCGCGAGCGCGGCACGAGATAAGGATGTCGGTACTCGGGATTGGCCGCGCCCAGGTGCGCCGCCAC
Source organism: uncultured Enterobacteriaceae bacterium (assembly GCA_964509455.1). Lineage (GTDB taxonomy): Bacteria > Pseudomonadota > Gammaproteobacteria > Eutrophobiales > Eutrophobiaceae > JAAXHV01. The sequence goes on from CAZDXS010000125.1 coordinate 8,671, forward strand.
GTCGCGAATCTTGTCGGCGTAGGGGCGGGACCGGCTCATGCGCTCCTGGGTCTTGCGCATTTTGCTCGCCGCCACCATTTCCATGGCCTTGGTGATCTTGCGGGTGTTTTTCACGCCGGCAATCTGGGTGCGGATTTCTTTGCCTGCCGCCATTACTGTCCCTCAGTTGTTCGCGCCGACATTGGTTGCGCTCACCATGCGTGGTTTTTCTTGAAGTCATCGAGGGCGGCCTGCAAGCGCGCCGCGACGTCATCGGTGTAATCCGCCTGTTCCTCTATCTCCGCCATGAGCTCTTTCTGCTCGCCGCGCATGTAGTCGTGCAACGCCGCCTCGAAATCCCCCACTTTCTCCAGTTCAACGTCGTCCAGGTAGCCGTTTTCCACCGCATAGAGGCTAACGGCCGTGCCCGCAACGCTCAACGGCGAATACTGCTTCTGCTTCATCAACTCCATCACCCGCCGTCCCCGCTCCAGCTGCTTGCGCGTGGCCTCGTCCAGGTCGGAGGCGAACTGGGCGAACGCCGCCAGCTCCCGGTACTGGGCCAGCGCCAGGCGAATGCCGCCGCCCAGTTTCTTGATGATCTTGGTCTGGGCCGCGCCGCCCACGCGGGAGACGGACAGTCCGGCGTTGATGGCCGGGCGAAAGCCGGAGTTGAACAGGTCCGATTCCAGGTAAATCTGGCCGTCGATGATGGAGATGACGTTGGTGGGTACGAACGCGGACACGTCCCCGGCCTGGGTCTCGATGATGGGCAACGCCGTCAGCGAGCCGGTTTTGCCCTTGACCTTACCGTCGGTCAGCTTCTCGACGGCTTCCGCACTGAGGCGGGCGGCCCGTTCCAGCAGGCGCGAATGCAGGTAGAACACATCGCCGGGATAGGCTTCGCGGCCCGGCGGGCGCCGCAACAGCAGGGAGACCTGGCGATAGGCCCAGGCCTGCTTGGTCAGGTCGTCGTAGATGATCAGGGCGTCTTCGCCGCGGTCCCGAAAAAATTCGCCCATGGCGCAACCGGAATAGGGCGCGATGTACTGCATGGCGGCGGAGTCCGAGGCCGTGGCCGCCACGATGATGGTGTGCTCCAGGGCGCCGTGCTCCTCCAGCTTGCGAATGACGACGTTGATGGAAGACGCCTTTTGCCCGATGGCCACGTAGATGCATTTCACGCCGGTCCCTTTCTGGTTGATGATGGCGTCCACCGCCACGGCGGTCTTGCCCGTTTGCCGGTCGCCGATGATCAACTCCCGCTGGCCGCGGCCTATGGGCACCATGGAGTCTATGGACTTTAGCCCGGTCTGCACCGGCTGGGAAACGGATTGCCGCTGAATGACGCCGGGCGCGATCTTTTCTATGGGGGAGGATTCGCCGGCGTCCAGGTCGCCCTTGCCGTCAATGGGGACGCCCAGGGAATTGACCACCCGTCCCAGCAGGGCCTCGCCTACCGGCACTTCCAGGATGCGCCGGGTGCAACGGACGGCGTCGCCCTCGGAGAGATGCTCGTAGTTGCCCAGCACCACGGCGCCCACTGAATCGCGCTCTAAGTTGAGGGCCAGCCCGTAGGTGTTGCCGGGAAACTCCAGCATTTCGCCCTGCATGGCGTCGCTGAGGCCGTGAATGCGGGCAATCCCGTCGGACAGGCTCACGATGCTTCCCTCGGTTCTTTCCTCGGTATCCAGGTCGAAATCCTGGATTTTCTTTTTAATCAGTTCACTGATTTCCGCCGCGCTGATTGACATCGATACTCCTCGTTATGTTGTTGTGAAAGCCGCCCGGCCTGCTGTTACCAGGCGCCTGGGCGCGAAAATAAACCATTGATCGGCCACGGCGGTGCGCTTCCGGTCAAGCCAGCTGGTTGCGCAGACTGGTCAGCCGCCCGCGCAGGGAGGCGTCCATGACCGAGTCGCCGGTGCGAATGACGGCCCCGCCGAGCAAGGTCTCGTCAACGGCGGCCGTGATGTTCACCCGGCGCCCCAGCCGCCGTTGCATGGCCGCGGCCAGGTCCTCCCGTTGCCCGTCGTCCAGCGGGTATGCCGTGACCAGCGCCACGTCGACCGTGCCCTCCGCCGCGGCGCGCATGCGCTCATACTGCGCCTTGATGTGCGGCGCATACGGCAGGCGTCCGGCCGCTATGAGCGTTTTCACCAGGTTTCTGGCATGGCTCGAAAGCCGCTCGCCGCCGATGTCAAAAATCAGCCCCGCCAACCGCTCCCGGGAAACCCTGGGATTGGCGACCAGGCGCCGCCCTGCCGGGTCGGAAACGAACAGGTTCAAGAGTTCCAGCGCTTCCGACCAAGCGGCGCCCTGCCCGGTCTCGACGGCATGTTCGAACACCGCCCTGGCGTAGGGCCTGGCGATGGTGGCGTTTTCAAGCACTGGCTGGGCGCGTCCCTGGCGTCTTACAGGCCGGCGCTGAGGTCGGCCAGCATGCGCCCGTGGGCTTGCTGGTCAACCTCGCGCCCTAAAATCCGCTCGGCGCCCGCCAGGGCCAGGACCGCCACCTCCTCCCGCAACCGGTCCCGCGCCAGCAACTGCTCGCGCTCGATTTCGGCGCGGGCCGCCTCCAGCAGGCGCTCTCCTTCCAGCTTTGCTTCCTGTTTCGCTTCTTCGACGATTTCATCACCGCGCTTTTGCGCTTGGGCGATGATCTCGGCGGCCTGTTGCTTGCCGTCGCCCACCAGCTCGGACGAGCGTTGCTCGGCTTCCGCCAGCTTGTTCTGGCCCGCATCGGCGGCGGCCAGCCCGTCGGCAATCCGCTTCTCGCGCTCTTGCAAGGCGTTGATGATGGGCGGCCACACGTATTTCATGCAGAACCAGACGAAAACAAACAGGGAAATCGCCTGGCCCAGCAAGGTCAGGTTGATGTTCATTCAGCCGGTTCCAGGTAGTTCATGCTGACCTCGGGCGCCGCCTCGGCTGCGCCCTGGTACTGGCCCACGAACGGGTTGGCGAACATTAAAAAAGCTGCGAACGCGATGGCGATAATGGGCACCGCGTCGGTCAGGCCCAGCATCAGGAACATGCGGGGCGTCAGCACGCCCGCCAGCTCGGGTTGGCGGGCCAGGCCCTCCAGGAATTTGCTTCCCAGAATGCCGATGCCGACGCCGGCGCCCAAGGCGCCCAGTCCGATCATGATGCCGGCCGCCAAGGCGGAAAAACTGATTATGGATTCCATACAACGTCTCCTGTCAGGTTAATGGAAAGTGAGTGGGTTTGGGAATTATGTACATTACGACGTTACCCGGTTACCCGTGGGTTTCATGGGACATGCTGAGATAGACAATCGTCAGCATCATAAAAATATAGGCCTGCAAGGTGATGACCAGGATGTGGAAAATCGCCCAGGGTACGGACAAGGTCCATTGCGCCCAGAACGGAATCAGGGCCGCGATTAAAATGAATATCAACTCGCCCGCAAACAGGTTGCCAAAAAGACGCAGGGACAGCGACAACGGCTTGGCGAGCAATGACACCAGCTCCAGCGTCAGGTTGACCGGAAACAGGGCCTTGCCGAACGGGTGCCACGCCAGCTCCCCCAGGAAACCGCCCGGCCCCTTGATCTTGACGGCATAGTAAATCATCAGGAAAAACACGGCGAACGCCATGCCGAAAGTGGCGTTCACGTCGGTGGTGGGCACCACTTTCATATACTCGATGCCCAGCAGGTAGGCGGCATGGGGAATGAAGTCGACGGGGATCAGATCCATGAAGTTCATCAGGAAAATCCAGATGAACAGGGTCAACGCCAGCGGCGCGATTAACGGGTTTTTACCGTGGAACGTCTCTTTCACGGAAGTGTCCACCATCTCCACTATGGCCTCCACGCAGGACTGCAAGCGCCCGGGCTTTTCTACGGAAACGGAAACGGCGACCCGGCGAAACAGCCACAGGAACAGGACCCCCAGGGAGATCGACCAGAACATGGTGTCTACGTGGACGGCCGCAAAACCCATGTCCGCGGCCTCCCGGGGCGAGTGGGCGAAGCCCCAGCTGCCGTCGGGACGCCGACCGTAAGTCAGGTTCTGCAAATGGTGCTGAATGTATTCTGCCGGAGTGCCTGCCGCCATGGTGTCGCTAATCGTTGTTGCTCGTTTAGGCGCGCGGGGCGGGGCGGGCGGCGTTTTGCCGGCTCGTTTCCAATCCCGTTTTCAGTGTGGGCAACGCCGCCCCATACAGGGTCAGCGTCAGGGCGTAGGTGGCGATAAACACTGGGAAATGCACCGGCGCCAGGGCGAACGCCAGGCAAAACAGCGCGGTCGCCAGCGCCATCTTCAGCATCTGCGCCAGGTAAATATTCCGCAGGTATTGTTTGGCGGTCAGCACCCGGGCCTTGAATACTTTCCGCCCCATGTACCAGGTGGACAGGGCGCTGACGGCGCCCGCCAGCACGGCAGAGACGGCCGCCGCGCCGCCCAGCGTCGGCCACAGCACGGCGCCTGCGACCAGGCCGCACCCCGCCTGCGCCGCCGCGATGCGGTTGGCGACCAGGCTGCCGTTGGATGATTTCAAGTATGCACTCAACATTTTAATTTACAAAAACGCCCCGCCGGGGCTTGCCGCGCCGGCCTTCTCGGCGGCCGGTCGCCCCGCAAGGCAATCGGCCCGAAAAGCAATCGTGATGACCGCCGACGCCAAACCAGGGGGCGCATCACGTTCCGCCGGCCCTGTCATCCTACCGACCGGCGCCCGGCGTTGGCGCGGCGAATGAAAGCCAGGAGCAACCCGGACTCCGCAACCCGCCCGTGCACGGCCGCGCACCGCCAAGGGTTGCGCCCCAAGGGTTTCGCCGTTACGGGCTGGTTCGGGAGTTTATCCTGCGGCGTACCGAAAAACTCGATTCGACACCGCCTGGGTACCGCCCTGTCCGCAGTGTCGGGGGCATTGTAACAGTGCCGCAAGCTCGAATCAAACGTTAATTTGACTCCGTAATTTGGCGGTTGGCGCGGACCTGCCGAACGCCCGGTTCCTGTTGCGCCCGCAACGTCCTGCGCGGCAACGGCCGGCCGGGTCGGCGCGGGCGCGGCGCCAATGTCCTTGCGGCAATGGCGGCCCCGCCGCCGTTCCCGCAGTCTGGCAGGCAACGCCGGGCAGTTTTCGTCCGGACCGTATATAATCTCCCCACGGGGCCGGGCGGCGCGACGCGAGCGGCGCGTGTTTTTCGAGAGCGGGCCGAGCAACGAAAGCACTCCCGGCGCAGGAGTCTTGCGTGAATACAAAGCGGCGTGCGATTGAAGCAAAAGAGCGGCGCCGACAAGGTTATCGCGCAAAACCGAAAGCCGGGCCGATGTTGAACATTCGACTTCTCAGACAGGTGAGACTGGTAATTAACAGGCGACTCCCGCGCAACCTGGCGCTTGCGTTTGCGGTGCTGGCGGCCCTGCCGGGCGGCGCCCTGGAGCGGGCGGTCCCGGCCCCTGCGTTCACTCACACGAGTCCGGCAGACTGGCTGAACTCGGCGCCGTTGACTTGGGAAGACCTGCGCGGCAAAGTCGTGTTGATGGACTTTTGGACCTTTGAATGTTGGAACTGCTACCGCTCTTTTCCCTGGATGAACGCCCTGGAAGCGCGTTTGCAACCCCTGGGGCTACAGGTCATAGGCGTCCACACGCCGGAGTTTGAGCACGAGAAAGTGCGAGAGAACGTGGTCGCAAAAGCGGCGGAGTTCGGCCTGCATCACCCCATTATGTTGGACAATGACTTTTCCTACTGGCGCGCCATGAACAATCGCTACTGGCCCGCTTTTTACCTGGTTGACAAGCGCGGCGCAATACGCGCCGCGTTCTACGGGGAAACCCGCGCCGGCGACCGCCGCGCCCGGCAGATCGAGCAACTCGCCAGGCAACTGCTGGCCGAGTCATGATAACCCGGCATCTCCGCAATCAGGCAAGACAGGGCATGGGCCCGCACCTGACGGCCGCGCACCGGCAGCCAGGAAGAACATTCTCCGGCCCCGTAATGACCGGGAAAAGGCGACGTCACGGCCGTCCCGCGGGCAGACAAAGGCGAGACGTTTTGACCGCTGCGCCGCGGGATGGGGGAATGAACCCATGACAGGATTCAGCGACCCGGCGGCGGTTGCGAACCGAAACGCGCCGGTCCACCGCTGGGCGCCCTGGGTCGCGGGCTATTCCCGGGAGTTCGCGGCTGGAGGAGGCAAAATGAGCGGCCGCCGCAACAAAACATTACGCCGTGCAACCCGTAACCACAACAGGAGAGCATCAAGTCATGATTAAAGCACTCAGTTCCGCCAACCTGCCGCCGCCGCAGTTCCGCTACAGCCCGCTGATCAAGGCGGGGCCTTTTTATAAAACCGCCGGCATGATTGCCCTGGACCGCGACCGCGGCGCCTTGGCACCGGGCGGCGCCGGTGCGGAGACGGCGAAAATTCTCAGCAACCTGCTGGACGCCCTGCCCGACTTCAACCTGTCCCTGGACGACCTGGTCAGCGCGACCATCTACACCACCCGGTTCGAACAGTTCCCAGAGATCAACGCGGCCTGGGAGGCTGTCATCACCGAGGATCTGCGCCCGCCGGCGCGCACGTCCATCGGCGTTAACGCCCTGCCGCTCAACGCCGCGGTGGAGATGGAGTTCCTGTTCTACAAGGAATGAGCCGGGCGCAACCTGGGCGGGGCGCGCCGGCGCCTCAGCCCGGTTGCCCGGAGAAAAACCCCCTGATTTGGTTGGACATGGCCTTGCAGGCGTTGGCCTGGACCCGGGCCGGCAACGGCACGGGAATGACCACGGCCGGCATGAACGAGGTGCCGCGCGTCTCGGCGCTGATCCGGCCGGACAGGGCCAGTTCCTTGAAGTCCCAGATGCTGGCCTCGTAGCCGGCTTCGTCCTGCCAGTAGGCGAAGCCGAAACAGCCGCCCCCGCCGGGACCCACCGCGCAGGCGACGGAGCCCGATGAATCCGTGCGCTCGGTGGCGCCGTCAATCCACACGAAGTAGCGAATGCCGAACTCGTTGAACTTGCTGATGACGCGCGGGTTCTCCACCAGTTTATGCAACTTCTTGACGTCCATGGGCGCGGTGCTGGTTTCGAAGTAGGGATACATGCCGTCGACAAAATCCTGCTCCGGAATCACCCGCATCCCGCCCTGTCCCAGGGATTTGCCCACGCAACGGATGAAGTCGCCCTCGGTCTCATGGCCGGTGCTGTGGCGGCGGCCCAGGACGACAATGGACTCGTCCTGCTCGATGGCGGCCGTGGGCGCCGCACGGAACTCCTCCACCACCGTGGCGCTCTTGCAACCCGCCAGCAACGCCAGGCCGCACAGCCACGGGCCCAGGCGCCGGGGTTGCCTGCCGGCAGGTCGGCCCCGGGGCGGCGCCGCCCGCACGGCGGCGCGAAAGCGATTCATTGCTCTCCCCTGCCGGCCAGCCAGGCCTCAATCTCCGCCACCCGGGAAAAGCCCAGGGCAAACCGGGCGCCGGCGTCCCGCAGGGCCTGGTTCACCGCCGCGTTCAACCCCTTGGCGCGACTTTTCATGAGGCCGAGCGGCGGCGATTTGCCGTAGCCGGTGACGACCCAGCGGGCAATGTTCACGCCGTCCGGGTCATGCAACGCCAGTTCGTACTTGATCCAGGCTTCGTAAAAATCCAGGCCGGTTTCCGCCGGCAGGGCAAACTGCATTTCCACAATGGTCGGCATCAACACGGCGTCCACCGGCACGGCGGCAGGGACGGCGGCAACCTCGGTGACCTCCTGGAACATGGCGGGCAGGACCTGCTCAAACACGGCCGCGTGGGACGCGCCGCTGTCGATCTTCCAGTTGGGCCGCTCCTCGCTGTCTTCCTCGTAGGCGTAGTTGCGCAAGTCGTCGCCATACACCACGCCCAGGCTCAGCGGCAGGCGCGTCACCAGGGGAACGGGTATGGCGCTGTCCACCTTGAGGGACATGGAGCGCTCGCAGGCCGCCAGGAGCAATGCCGGCAAGGCCGCGGCGCATATCAGCCGCTTGTTCATCGTCATCATCTTCGTCATTCTTCACGGCGGCGGCGCGCGGCCTCTGCCGGGCAACGGCCCGCCGCCCGCCAATTATAGCCCGCGGCGCGGCGCCGCGGCGGTTTAGCGGCTGAGCCCGACGAAAGCGCCATTGTTGCTGCGGGTCAGTTCGCGCATGAGCAACGCGTAACGCCGACTGGTTTCCTGGAAATAGGGCGGCGCATTCGCCGGCGCCGGAAAGCCGACGGCGTGAATGCGCACCTGGGTGTTGCCGTCTCGGTCCCGCGGGTTGATGCGTTCTACCTGGTCCACCACGTCGCGGATGGAGGGGCCGGTGAACTCATCGCCGTACACGTAAATGCCGATCTTCTTTTCCGGATCGTAAAAATCGCGTATGGCGCGGGTGACGCCCTCCACCGGGCTGCTGTTGCTGAACGCGCGCCAGTTGCGCAGGGCGCTGATGATCGCGTTGCGCCGCCCCTGGGTGTCGGGGATCCAGGCGCGCCGGTAGCCGGAAAACAGGTATTCGCCCATGTCGCTCAGAATCTGCAGGCCCTTGACCCGGGGATACACGTCCAGGGTGGTGACCAGCTGCGAAATCATCGTCCGCCAGTGGTAGCTGACCATGCTGTTCGAGGTGTCGATGATGAAAATAACGTATTCGCTGTCCACGGGAATGCCGCCGATGACGTCCGTGGGCGAGCGCTCCTCCCGCGCCCGCAACTGCCTTACTTCCTGCGTCAGCGTCTGCAGTGCGTCCTCCAGTTCGTCCCGAATGACGACATCGACGGCCGCGTTGGCGCGCAACTCGTCGCGGCGCGCCTCTTCCTGCCGCAACTCTTCTTGCAACCGCGTTGCCCGCTGTTCCCGCTGGGCGTGTTGCGTCTTTTTCGTCGCCAGCTCGCGCTCTAAGGCTTCCGTCTCGTCCCGGGCCGAGAACAGGCGTACTTGCAACTCCCGCACCATTTCATGCATGGACTCCAGCGTGGTTTCCAGCACCGGTTCCTGCCCCGGGCGGGCGATCATAAGCAACAGGATGATGGCGCCAAACCCGCAGGTAATGACGTCCAGGAAAGAAATGCTGAAGGCCTCGGTTTCCCGGCGTTTTGCTTTCACGGCCAGTCCTGCGACGGCGCCAGGAAGGAGCCGTTGGTGTTGACGGCCAGTCGCCAGAAAGCGTAGGCCGCTTCGTGGTCGCCTTCCAGCGGCGTCAGGATCACGTTGATGGGAATCCTGGAAGACAATTTTTTTTCCGCCCGGCGAAACAGGTCCAGGCGTTGCTTGCCGGTGATGGTGGTCCTGCGCCGGGTTTTAGAACCCTGGGTCGGCAACCCGTCCGTGAGCAGGTAAACGTTGTCGGGTTGCGGCCGCAACCGGTCAATGGCGGCAAAAGCCTGCTCTAAGTTGGTGCCGCCCTGCGGCGCGATTTGCCTGAGCGCCGCGACGACCTGGTCCGCCGTTTTCCGGTCGCCGACGTCAAGCCACCGGCCGGCCAGGCCCGGCGCCGGCGGCCGGGTCTCGGTATTGAACGCCATGACTTGGTACCGGCTGCCCGCCGGCAGGCGGTCCAGCAACCACTCCACTGTTTTCACTGCCTGCACCCACTTGCGGGCGTTGCGTTTCACCCGGTCTTCCATGTTGCGGAAACGGATGATGTTGACGATGGTGTCGTCCAACATGCTGGCGGAGGAGTCTAGCAGGATCAAGATGCGGCGCCCGCCCATTTTCAGGCCGGTAAGGTACTCACGGTCGCCTTTTCCCACCATGGAGCGAGCGTCGTTCCCGGTTTTTTGCGGTTGCGCCAGCAACTGTTGTTTCTCCGTTTCCAGCTCCTTGACGGTGGTTTTCAGGCGTTCCAACTTCGCAGCGTCCACGGGTTTGCCCAGTTGCTCGGCCTGGGACCTGAGGTCCCGGATTTTTTCCATGACGCGGCGAACCGTCTCCTCCAGGGCCGCCAGCGCCTCGTTCACGGCGGCAATGGCTTCCCGGGCGGCAACGGCGCCGGCGGCGTTTTCTTGCAGCTCTTCTTGCAACAGGGCGACTTCCGGAGTCAGATCGACGGCGGGAACGAGCGTACCGCTGTCGATGTTGTGCTTGATGATGAGAAACAGCAGGACCACGGAGCCGAAACCACAGGACATGATGTCCAGAAAAGACAGGCTGAAAGGGGTGAACAGCCGCCGTTGCGCCATCTCAGTCCAGCACCCGGATGACCGTGAACTCGGCGACGGCGTCGGCAAAGCCGATCACATCGCCCGGCGCCAGCGTGGTGCCGCCGTTGCAACGGCGGCCGTTGATCAGCACCTCGGCGGCGCCGTTTTCAAGGGCCAGCGTGGTTTTCGAACCATCCTGAACCACGGAGCAACGACTGTCCCCGGCGTTGCGGTTCAGCACTGCGCCGGAAGCCCCCAGGTACAGCGGGTCTGTTCCCATGGGGAGGGCTTCTGCCCGGGCCAGGATATGGGTGGCTGCGGCCGCGTCTTGCGGCCCGGCCGCGCCCGGCTTCCCAGCGGCCGCGCCGGTTGCGGGCGGCGGCGCCTGCTCTCCGGCCGCCGTCGGCGCCGTTTGCTTTGCGGCGGCCGCCGCCGGCGCCGCTTGCAACCGGGTGACAAAATAGACCTCGCCGTCCGCCGCCGGTTGCGACTGCATGTAGTTGGCGCAACCGGCGGCCGCGGCATGCTCGTCCAGGATTTCCACCGCGACGCCGGCGGCAACCAGGCGCTCGGTGAAGCCGGGCAGGTCCGCCAGGCGCCGGGCGAGCAGGCATCGGCGGGCCGGGTTCAGCGCCGCGGCGAGCTTCTCGCACAGGGGGCGCAACGCTTCCGCCAAGGCTTCGCCGCTGACCCTGGCCTGGTAGCGGGCGCCCTCGTGGGACACCGGAAACAAGACCTCGCCCTCTTGCCGCACCGCGCGCAGGCACTGGGGCAACTGGTCATGCAAGGACTGCTCGGTGGCGGCGTGGTGCAAGGGGTCAAAGCGGGACTGGCGAATAAACAGCTCGGCAATGCAATCCGCGCAACGATCATGGACGGCCGCCATGCCCACGTCGTCGATGACCTTGACTGCCGTGCGTTCGACCACGGCGGCCGCCTCCAGCCTGGTCATCACCGCGTGGTGCAGGTGTAGATCCAGATGCTCGCAGGGGCCGGCGCCGGGGGCAACGGTCGCGGCGGCGGCAACGGCGGCGTCCACCAGCCCGGTCACGGTGAACGGCGCCGCCGCGGCCAGCCCCAGCAACAGGGACAGCTGTTCGCTGGTGAAGCTGCCCGGCACTGCGAACACCAGCTCGTCCACCTGTCCCGCCTGCTCGTACAGGGACAGCAGGTGGGCGAACGCCAGGTCCGCATGATGCCGCGCCAGTTTTGTCGGGTGCTTGAGGCGGTCCTGGCCAAGGTTGCACCAGAACCGGCTGAACGTGTTCCGGGGATCCAGGCGGGCGGTTTTCAGCGCTTCCTCGCCCAGGCTGACGCGGTCCGGCCCGATGACGGCCACGCCCGGGCTGTGCGCCAGGACTTCCCCCTGCCGCACCACCGTTATTTCGCAGTCGTTCAGTTCCGCAACAACGCAACTCATGGCGCGTTCCCTACCTGACCTGCAGGTGCCGCAACAAGTTCACGTCGCAGTAATGCCGGGCGTCCAGCACCAGCCTTTCTTGCATCAGTTGCAACTGGTGCACCAGGAACATGATGAAAATGCTGATGAGCAGGGCGATGAACGTAGAATTGAAAGCGACCCCCAGGCTGACGGTGACCCCGACAATATCGCCCTCCACTGCGCGATGCGCCTGGCCCAGGGCCTCGCCGATGCCGCGCACCGTGCCGATGAAGCCGATGGAGGGAATGGCCCAGATCACGTACCGGATCATGGACAGCTCGGAGTCCAGGCGCTCGGACTCCGCGGTGCAAACTCCCTCCACGGCCGCCGCCGTGTCCTGCACGTCGGCGGTGGAGCCGAAGCGTTGCAACGCCGTTCGCAAGGCGCGCGGCAACAGGCATTCCTGCTCCTCGTCGGCCAGGGATTGCAAGGGACGCAGGTACTGTCGCGCGTCCTCGGGCAGGACGGCGGCGCCGGCCGTTACCTCCAGCAGGGAGCGTTTCAGCAGGCGGCGCTCTGCGACGGCGGCGGCGGCCTTGCGGCCAATCACGGCCGCCGCCCAGAGGGCCAGGATAAAACAGGCTTCCTGCTCCAAGTCCTTGACCACGACGAAAACGGAGCGCTCCGTGTCGTAGGCGCCGCCGGCCTGTTGCCGGGCCTGCTGTTCCTCCAGAATCGCGTTGGCGGCGGGGCGGATCACCGTTATGTAAACGGCATGCACGACAATGATCGAGATGATCAGCATGATCAGCTGGTAGAAAAACTCGGTGTCGGGATTATGTTTCACGGTATTTTTATATGTCGGTTGGAAAGGCAACAGACCAGTCCTCAGAAACCTCCTCGGTGGGATTGAATCGTTCCGGCGCAACGCCCGCCGGCGTTTCCCCGGCGGCGGGCGCAGGCGCCGGGGGCGGGACAGCCCCGGCCGCCGCCGCAGGTTGCTCCGCCGCGGGGGGCGCGGCGGCAACGGCCGCCGCGGTCTTCCCCGCAGCCTCGCCCCCAGTCGCCGCGGCCGCGGCGACCCACAGGGCGACCAGCAAGCATGTTCTCAGCATCAGCATACCCAGGACGGCGGCGCACTCGCGCGGGTGTTTTGCAAAATCATACAGCATCAACCCGCCCGCGCCGCGCTGTTTGTTGCTCACGGCGTTCGCTCAGTCCGCGTAGCGGGCGACTCGAAAGCCCACGTCGCGCCGCGCCTTTTCGCCGTAATCGCGGAACGACAGGCGCAACTCGGTCACGGCGCCGTGCGACCAGGCGGAGCCGCGAATAACGTGCAACTCGCCGCTGGTCGGCCCCATGGGGTCCGCCTGCTCTTCCTTGCCCAGTCCGCTCACGGAGTCGTAAAAGTCATTGGTCCACTCGGCGGCGTTGCCGCCCATGTCAAGCAAACCCCGATGATTGGGCGCAAAACTGCCCACGGGTGCGGTTACGATAAAGCCGTCGTCGTATTTCTCGATGATCCTGCCCAGCAGGGACGCGGCTTCCCGCCCGGCGAAATTGCCGCTTTTTTCCGCAGGCGGCAACTTCTCGCCCCAGGGGAACTTGAGCGGCTTGTCGCCGGCGCCGGCCCGGGCGGCCCACGCCCATTCCGCCTCGGTGGGCAGGCGGTAACCGTCCGCGGCGCTGTTGAACCCGGTAACGGCGCCGCCCTGCTCGAGGTAGAACGGCTCTAAGGAATCCTGCCCGCTCAACCAGTTGCAGTAAAGCGCCGCCTGCGCCCAGCTGACGTTTACCACCGGTTGCCGCGCCCCGTTCAGGTTCTCCCCCTTGACGCGGCCCGACGAGAATCCCTTGTCAAACAACCGGTATTCCTTGTTGGTCACCTCGGCGACCCCCAGGTAAAACGGCCGGGTCAACCGTACCTTGCGAATGATTTCATTGGCGCGGCGCCCCGGCTCGCGCCGCGACGCGCCCATGGTGAACACGCCCGGGTAGAACAGTTTCAGCGTCTGTCCCGCGGGCGTCTTGAGTTCCGGAGCCAGGCTCTCCCGGCGCGCCTGGCGCGGCGTTTTCAGCACCGCGTTCAGGGATTGCTCCACGTCGGCATAGAGGGTCAAGGCGGTGCTGTAATCCTGGTAGCCCTGCAGGCGAATGACGATCTCGCGCTTGCCGGTGGGCAGTTGCACGACGCCCTTGGCGGGGCCGAACAACTTGCCGTCCACGTACAATTGCGCGCCGGCGGGGCGGACATTGACCGCCACGGCGGCTAATTCGGGTTGCAAGTCGACGTTCAGCTGCCGGCGCTCGCCGGCGCTCGCAGTGAATGATTTCAGCACCGGCCGATATCCCTGCTTGAACAGGCGGACCTCGTTGCGGCGCGTCGGAGACAGCGCCACGGTCAGCGGCGTCAATCCCTGGTAGTCGCCGTTCACGGTAACGCCGGCCCCCGGCGGCCGGGACGCCAGGGACAGGGCGGCGTCAGCCGGTTCCAGCCGCGCTTCGGGCACGACCAGCGGCTCGCCGGCGACCACGTCGATCTCCTGCCGCCACGGATTGTAGCCGCTCGCCGTTATCCGGATGGCGTGTCTCCCCGCCGCCAGCTCCGCCGTCAGCGGCGTCTCGCCAAGGTTCTCGGCGCCGTTGAACACTGCAGCGCCCGGCGGGTCCGAGGTGAAACTCACCGGCGCCCAGGCGGCGCTGAGCTCGGCGACCAGGGACTGCTCCTGGTCCAGCCCCGCCACGGCCACGACGGCGCTGAACGGCAGGTAACGCTCCGCCCGGAGCTCCACCTGGTACTCGCCGGCGGGCAAGGTCACCAGGGCCGGCGTTGTGCCGCGGGACTCGCCGTTGATGAAGATTTCCGCCGCCGCGGGCGGCCGGGTTTCCAGGCGCAGGCGCCCGGGCAACCGGGGCAACCGGTAACGGCGACTCTGGCCCGGCTGGTCGGTGATGTTGAGCTTGTCTTTCACGGCGCCGTGCCCGGGCGCGGTCAGGGTCAGGTCGTATTCACCGGGGAGCGCCAGGTAACGGCCCAGCAGTTTCAGTTTGACGCCGCCGTCCAGGTTGACCCTGGCGTTTGCCGGCTCGGTTTCAATGCGCACCGCCTGGGCGCTGAGCATGAACCAGGCGCCCAGCGCCGCGGCCGCTAGCAGGACAACGGCGCCGGCGGTTTGCGGGTTGATCGAAAAGCGCCGCCCCGGGGCTTGCTCCGCACGGGGATTGAATGCCGCGGGCTGAATGCGTTCGCCGCCGGCCGATGCCTTGTGATCGTTCATAAGCGCTGTTGCCTGCCGCGGCGTCGGGCTAACTTCCCAGGGCGATCTTTTCCGTGCTGCTGACCACCACCGGCGCCGGGGACTTGCCGGGGGAGACCAGGAACTCAACCCGCACGTCCCGATAGCCGTTGCGGCGCCCCACCGCCACGTAGCGCCCCGGGCGCAACGCCAGGCTCTTGCTGGTGAAATGCCCCAGCTCGCCCACCTTGTAGAGGGTCACCCGCGTCAAGTTGTCGGACCTGAGTTGCACTTGCAAGGGCGTATCAGCCGCCTCCAGCAGGCGGGCAAGCCGGGACAACTGCCCGGCCAGGACCGGGCCGGGGTCGGGCAAGGTTGTCACGACATCCCGAAAAGCGCTGATCTCGTCAAAGAAAGCCCGATCAAACAGGCGTTCCGGTTGCGCCAGCACCTGCTCTAACCGCTCATGCATTTCGTTGCGCAGGGCGGTGCGCTTTTTCCCCTCCCGGGCGCCGGCCAGGTTGCCGTCCAGGGTCAACACGTCTTCGTACCGCGCCAGGGCCTGGCGCCAGTTTTCATTTTTTTCCGCCGCCCGGGCTTGTTCCAGCAGGGCCTTGATGCGCTCGCCCCGGGCCTGATGCCGGGCCTGCTCCAGTCCGTCGCGAGCGGCGCGGGAGTCGGGGTCCAACGACAGCGCCCGGGAAAAAGCCTGTTGCGCCTCCTGGTGACGGCTCGCCGCCAGCAACTTGAAACCGGAGGACATGGCGCGACTGAAATCCCGTTCGCCGACCTGCTTCTCTGCTTGTCGCAACCCCCGCTGCGCCCTGGCGGCATGCGGGTCCGCGTCCAGGGCCTGGCGATACAAGGCCATGGCTTCCCCGGCCTTGCCGTCCCGCAACAACCGGTCCCCCCGGTCCGCCAGGGCCATCACTTCATCCAGCACTTTGGCGCCGGCGATGCCGCGCCGGGCGTCCTGGTTGATGGGGTCGATGGCCAAGGCTGCCGTGAACGCCTGCTCCGCCGCAACCGCATCGCCCGCCGCCAGGGCGGCGGCGCCCGCCGCCAGGGTTTTCTCGAGCAACGGCGTTATGCCGTCCAGCAATCCGGTGAAAATATCCAGCGCCGCCGCGTACTCGGCCTGCGCCCTGGGGAAATCCTGCTGTCCGTAGGCGGCGTCTCCCGCCCGAGCGCGTTGTTGCCCCTGCTGGTATTCCTCCCGCCCCCAGGTCATCACCCCTTTCTCTTCCAGGTCCTGTTGCGCATCCAACAACAGCTCCAGCACTTGCTGGCTGCCGCGGCGCTCCTTGGCCTGTTGCGCCTTCTCCCAAGGAGACTCGCCCGTTGCCGACCTGCGGCGGGTCGGCGGCGGTGTTGCATCGGCGGTTGTCCAGTCGTCCCTGGCGGTGAGCGAGGGGGCGGCGGTAACTGCGGGGGCGCTTTCGCGGGGCGAAAAGACGGAAGTCACGGCGTTTTTAATCCATGCCGCGCCCTGCAGGACGACCACCAAGCCAAGGGGGATGAGAATTGCGACCAGGCGCAGGGCGCGGCGGGCAAACAAGGCGGCGACAAAGGCAAGCGCCGCGGCGCCGTACCTGCGCCAGCGGCGGCCGCGGGGAGGATTGTTCGAGGCGGGCCCGTCCGGAGGGGCGGTCAGATCAATGCCGGCCGGTTTAATGGCGGCATAACCGGGGGCCTTGTTTTCATTGTCAGGCGCCATCGCCTGCGGCTGACCCGGTTTCCATTTCGTGCAATTCTTTCAGGATTCGGCGCCACTGGTCATACTGCTCGTTGACCGTGCCCGACAGGGTGACGGTCTGGTCCTCCAGTTCTATGGAATGGGGTTCTATCTCCGAGTTGAGAGAAGCGGAAATCTCCTCTAAGGCTTCGGCGTGAATCTTGGCTTCTTCCCGTTTTTGCAGGCCGCTGCGAATGGCCATCGCACCGGCGCCTATGCCCACCACGCCCGCGGTGCGGGCAGTGCGGCTGTCAATCCCCTGGGCCAGGACCCCGGCCAGCACCGCCAGGGCGCCGCCGACTACCCGCGAGTTCGCTTCCGCCCGCAATTCTTTCAATGCCTGGCTTTCCAGGTAAAACGCCTCGCGCCACTCCAGGTAAGGCGCCTCCATGCGGTCGACGAACGAGGCGTAGTACTCTTGCATGGTGTCGACGAACACGTGGTCCCGCTCGCGAATGCGGCGCACTTGTTGCAGGTTGGGATCGTTGGCGGCCGGCAGGCGCTTGATGCGGTAACGCCCCCTGCCGTCCGCCTCCAGGTGGTCGTGAAACACCTCGGGGGAAAAATCCCTGGCAAATTTCAACTCGGCAATGGTGCGTATGGTCTCGATTTCGGCGGCGCTGAACTGGCTGCGATACGCCGCCATGTCGCCGGCGATCTGGTCATACAACTTCTGAAACGGCTCGGCGCCGCCGGCCGTGTCGGGGTCAAAGGAATACTTGCCCGCCACGCCCGTGTATTTTTTGCTGAACCAGCGTTTTCCCGCGGCGTCCTCCACGGTTACCCGCAACCAGAGATTCTCCCCGTCCGACTTCAGGATTTCGGCATCGACCCAGACGTCCATTTCGCTCACCCGGTCTGGTATGACCCGCACCACGCCCCAGTTGCCGGAGCGTTGCAGGGTCTCCACCAGTTTCACCGGCATGAAGCGGGCTTCTGCTGCGCGGATTGCGGGGAAAACGCCGTCCTCGTCATCGCTGATGGCGTCAACGCCCGGGTTGAAAATGCCGACCCCCACGTCCAGCAACAGGGCTTCCGGAATCGGCTCGGTATTCGTGGAAACCCGCTCGTAGCTGGTCGTTTTTACCGTGGTCGTGTTGCAACCGGCCGCGATGAAACACAGTACGGCGATGATTGCGCCGGAGCGCACTGGTCTTGGCGTCATTTTCTGTCTTGGCCTCATTTTAAGTCACGTTTGTATTTACGGTATTCTTCCCAGAGTTTTTCCCGCAGGGCGGGATCTTGTTCTTTCAGGGCGGCCTCGCGCAACTGCCGGGCAATAATATCATCTCCCTCGGCGTCGGCAAGATCGGGGGGCGTCTGGGGAGTGCTTTGAGGATTCCCGCTGGACGGGACAGGTGCGTTGCGGCGCCCGCCGCCGGGGTTGCTTTCAGCCGGTGCGGTTTTCAGCGGCTCTTTCTCGTCGTCCAAGTTGCCGCGGTAGCCGCCCTGGTTGACTTTCCCCGCAATGGCGTCGCGCTCGCCCAACATGGCGCGATCAAATTCCGCCAGCCCCTCGTTCAGTTTTTTCTCCAGGGCCGCTTTTTCCTCGGCGTTGCCGGCAGCCGCAGTCCCCGAATCACCGGCGCCTTTATCCAGCGCTTCCAGCGCCGCGGCCAGGATTTCATCTTCGGTTCGGTCGTTACCGGTTGCTCCGCCGCCGGGTTGCCCCGCAACGCCGTCCGGACTACTGCCCGTCCCCTGGACGTCGCCTGCGTCAGCCTTTTGTTCGTTGCCGGTTGCTCCGCCGCCGGACCGTCCCGCAACGCCGCCCGGACTACTGCCCGTCCCAGATGCGTTTTCTGCGCCGCCCGCTTGGCCGTTGCCTGCTTCCCCGTCGCCGCCGGGTTGCCCCGCAACGCCGGCCGGGCTGCCGTCCGTCTCAGGGGCATTTTCTGCGCCGGCCGCTTGGCCGCTGTCTGCTTCCTCGGCGCCGGCGGCGGAAGAATCTGCCGGAGCGCCGGCGCCTTTATCCAGCGCCTCCAGTGCCGCGGCCAGGATTTCATCTTCGCTCTTGCCGGCACCGGATTGATTGCCGGCGCCGCCCGATCCCGGGGCGTCGCCTGCGTCAGCCTTTTGTCCGTTGCCCGCCGCTTCGCCGCCGGGCACGCCCGTTGTACTGCCGCCGGGAACGCCCGCCGGATGGCCGCCGGGAACGCCCGCGGCATCTGTTGAACGCACGGGAGATGTGGTATTGCAAGCGGCGGCGAACATCGCCAGCGCGGCGACCACCGCGCCGCGCAATGCCGCGCCTGCTGTGTTTCTGCTGTTCATGGTGCTTGCCCGTTTCCGCAACCCCCTTGCTTGTCTTTGCATTATACTGGAAAGCGTCCCCATATTCAGGTTAGACGGTTGAGATCGGTTATTGTTCCAGCGGCAACGGCAACGGCAACGCCAAGCGCATCAGGAGCGGGCATTGCGGATTAAACAGCCGGGCCGGCCGCGGCGCCGGACCCACGGGGTTGCAGGCATTGGACAAACCCGTCCAGGCGAGGGTCTCCCGCTCGCGACGGGTAAAGCAGGTTTTGTTCGCGGCGTACCGCTGTCGTTGTGCTATTATTCCAGTGATTGTGCGCCCGTTCGGAATGGGACGACAGTACGGCCTAAGCGCCCCGCCAATTGGTGAAAAATAGTTGACAATCAGGTTCGCAAATTTTGAAATCCGCAGTGCGTTGCGGCGGGCCGCTCTCGCCGTTTGCCTGGCCCTGCCGCCGGGCAGCCAGGCGCCGGCCGCGCCGTTTAACTACACCTGGCGCATCGAGGAGCTTGCCAGGGCGGATACCGACGTCATCGAGTTGCGCGGCGCCGGCGCCCGGTTGCTGAAAAAAGTTGACGTCCAGCAGATGGTCTATCTCTACTCGGTGATGCAAGCGATTTCGAAAGTCTCGGAAATGAGATCGGAGTTGCTCATCACCGACGGCGAGCAACCCAATGCCTTCGCCACCAGGGGCACGATGGCGTTAACGCCGGCGGAGGACGGCGTCGGCGACGGGCCTGCGGGAAGCGCCCCGGGCAGGCCGGTAACGGGCTCACGGCCGGCCGAGGGGACAAGGTACGTTGACGTCAACATCATCGGCATCAACTTCGCCATGCTCGACATCTTAGGGCTGGACGTGCACATGGCCGCCGCCCTGATCGGGCATGAGCTGGGCCATCTGAAACTGAACCACGGGGAGGAACACAGGACCAGAAGCCCCGCCGATCTGAGAACCGCCGGCAACACGAGATACAGCCGGGACAACGAACGGGAAGCGGATTACCTGGGCGCGGTGTGGGCGGTGGAAGCCGGCTATGATCCGACCGGGGCGGTGCGCTTGCAGGAGATCATCTACAAAAAGACCAAGCACCTGTCCGGCGGGTTTTCCGGCACCCATCCATCGTCCATTGAGCGGATCACAAAACTGAAGTCCCTGGCCCGCAGGCTGTCCCGGTAGTTTCGCCGCGGCGGCCCCGGCTCGCGTTCGACTCGCGGGACGCCAATCCGGTTATGCCCGGGGCGCCGCATCTGGTAGAATGGCGCTTTTGTATGAAACACATCCGGACCCATGAGACCCCGCAAAGCATGACCCCGCCATTCTTTTCTGAGAATGTTCAGGCGCCCGGCGCCTTGGCGCGGTAAAAAAACTGATGATGTTTGAAGAAGCGCACCCGCGGCGAACAGCCTGCCGCGCCCGCCCCGGCAGGGCGTGATAATGCCGGTTCAGCGCCCGGCCAACGAGGAGACGACGCCCTCGGCGTCCGGCAAGCCCCCGGCGACCGGCGCCGCCGGAGCCGCGGCAGAGCAAGGCGAAAACAAGGGCGACCCCCCCCTGGTTTCCGTGATTGTGCCGGCGCGGGACGCAGAAGACACCATCGAGGCCTGCCTTGACTCGATCCTGTCCCAGGACTACCCGGGCAGGGTGGAGGTGTTGGTGGCCGATGGCTCGGATTCCCAGGCCGTGGCTGACCTGGTGAAACAACACGCGCCGCGCGTGCGTCTGCTCGCCAACCATGCCCAATCCACTCCCAACGGCCTTAACGTGGCCCTGCAAGCGTCCCGGGGCGAAGTCATTGTGCGTTGCGACGCCCATGCGATTCTGCCCCCCGGCTACCTGCGCCGCTCGGTGGAAATGCTGTCGCGCACGGGCGCCGCGAACGTGGGAGGGCGTCAACACCCGGTGGGCGACACGTTCTTTGAGCGGGCGGTCGCCCTGGCAATGGGCACGTGGTGCGGCTCAGGCGGCGCCCACTACCGCAGAAGCGACGGCGCGGGCGCGGTGGACACCGTGTACCTGGGGGTGTTCCGGCGCGATGTGCTGGATGCGGTGGAGGGCTTCAACCTGGCTTTCGAACGCCACCAGGACTATGAACTCAACTGGCGGTTGCGGGAGCGCGGCGAAACAGTGTGGTTCGACCCCGGGCTGGTGGTTACGTACAAGCCACGCAGCAACCTGTGGCAACTTGCCAGGCAGTACGCCGGGTACGGATGGTGGAAGTTCGTCATGTTGCGCCGGTATCCGGCGTCGTTGCGCCGCCGGCATCTCGCCGCGCCGGTGCTGGTGCTCAGCCTGGCAGCGGCGCCGTTGGCCGCGGCGGCCGGCGGCGCGGCGGCAATCGCCGGGGCGATATTCCCCGCCGGCTGGCTGACGGCGGTGCTGGGGGAGACCCTGCTCACCGGCATTCGCCGGCGGGCGCCGGAAGCGGTGTTGCTTCCCCTGGTGCTGGCGACGATGCACCTGGTCTGGGGTTGCGGCTTCCTGTGCTCGGCGTTGCGCACGGCCCTGGGTTGGTTGCGGGTCGCCCGCCTCACGCCCGGCGCGGCATCATGAGGATGGCGCGGGGAGAGACGCGGGCCGGCGCTCCTTTCTGGAACCGCCCGGACGAGAAACTCCGGAGAGCAAGCGGTTCCCGGCGCGAGCGCCCGGCAGGCACAGGATAAGACCAACATGACAATTTTTCTGTTCCTGGCGGCGCTGACCGTTACCGGTTGCCTTGTCTGCAAGAGGCCGGGGATATTGGTTTTTGCCCCCGTTTTCTTCTTTACCCCCTACAAGGCGTTAGCGGAAAAAACCGGCGTGTTTCCCCACATTAACGTATATCACCTGCTGGTTGTCCTCATCCTGCTTTTCGGAATGTTTATTCATACCCCCCCAAGACCGTGGCAACTTTCCATCATGTTGAAAGACAAGTTGTTTGCGGCGCTGGGGTTGTTGTGGCTGGTGAGCGCCGTGTACGGACTAGGGTCTGCTTCCGAAAGCCAGCTGGCGAATTTTCTTACGTTTTCGTACGGTTTCTTTCTCTTTTTCATTTACGGGCTGGTCATCTTCGACAAGCGGTTCATTGAAAATTTCAGCCTGGGGTTTTTGTATTTTGGTTTCCTGTTCCTCTTCATCATGGTCTTCGTGCTGGGCGTCGCCCCAACTGATTTGACGGACGCCCGCAGCATCCTGTCTTATGTAGGCGCTTATGAGGCCGGCATCTCAGGCGCATTTTCCTGGGAGATACGAGCCGAAATAGTAAAAGGCGTGGCCGTTATGAACCCCAACAGCCACGGTTTCTATGCCGCGTTGCTGGCGCTTGTTGCTTTCATACAACTCGTGCGGGAACCCAGGTTTATCATGCAAGTTGTTTTCCTGCTTTTGTTTGCCGTAAGCATCTATTGGCTGGCGCTGTCGGCCTCCCGAGGGAGCATTTTAGCGTTAGCCGTCTCGATGATCTGCTACGCGACGTTGTCGGGGAAATCATTGCTGACAAGGATAAAACGCATGTCGGTTTTCGCCGTGGCCTGCGGAGTCGGAGTCGCCACCGTGGCGATCGGAAATGTCCAACTGGTCACCGAACGGCTCCTGGCGTTGCTCAATCCAAGTTATCTCATCAACCTGCCGCGCTTTCACTGGTATGAGCAACTGGTCCAGCTGTTCCCTGAATATTTCCTTGTGGGGGCGGGCGTGGGACAATGGGCGGAAAAAATAGGATTCAGCTACGACAACATACATCCTCACAGCATAGTTGTCCAACTCCTGCTGGAGCTCGGGATCATGGGCGCTCTCCTGCTGGTATTGCTTTACATCGGCGGCGCCCTGGCGTTCTTGCGCGTGATCAGGAACGACGGGTTGCCTGCGGCGGCGCATGCGCTGGCAATGGGGTGGTTGCTGTGCCTGGTTTTTCTTCACGTGGACACGAGCGTGTGGGGCCGGACGCTCCCTTTTCTTCCATTCTCGGCGGCGCTGATAGCCATCAACTCCAGGTATGCGGAACGCGGCCTGAGCAGGGAGATGTTGCCGGCGCGGGCGATGCCGTGATTTCCCTTATCGTGACCGGCCGCAACGACAGCCGGCGACTTCCCCCGGCGCTGGACAGCATAGTGCGCGTCGTTGCGGCAACTGCCCCGCCGGAAATCATTGATGCGGGTTCCAACTCTGCCGCCGGCACATTCAAGGGCGGCCGGTCGCTGTTCGGGCGTCCGGATATTACGCTTGACGGCCCCCGCCAATACGGCTTCTTCTTTTGCCGGCCGCATGAACCGATGCCGGACTATGTCAAGGCAGACGCTGAAAGGGAGAGCGCGGCCGGGCGCACTTGAATGACCGGCATCCCGTTAGGCGAGGGCGGCCCGTGCCTGCGCACCGCAACAAAGTCTAACTCCACGACCGGATCTTGCAAGGCCGGCAGCAAGCGCGGCGAGGACTGCCCGGCCCTGCGCCCGGAACATCACTGATGGAAACAGGGAAAACCGCTCACCCGCCCGCCGGCGGCCGCCAGGAAGTGGCGATCCTGCTGGGTACTCATGGAATGAACCTGGTCCTCGCCATACTGACTCAAAGCCTCCTTGCTTATGCGCTGTTGCCCGAGGGGCGGGGCGAATACGCCGTCTGCGTGCTGTTCGGAGAGCTTGCCAGCCTCATCATGGCCCTGGGTTACAATCGCGGCGCCCAGTATTTCATCATGACGGGACAGCTCAGCGTCTCCCAGGCCCTGGCGACGACGCTCATTTTCTGCCTGGCCGGCAGCCTCATAACCGTCCCTGCGGCCATGCTCCTGGTTCACAGCGACTTGACATTTTTCAGCAACGCCGACACGACGTTTTTCTACACGGCCCTGTGGCTGATTCCCACGTCTTTCCTGGTCTCCGCCCTGATCATGCAACTGGAGGGATTGAGGCGTTTCAAGCGACTGGCCCTGCTTCATTTTCTGCGTTCGACGACGGGCGCACTCGCCGTTGTGGCGCTGGTGTGGGTATTGGAGGCAGGCGTCAAGGGCGCACTCGCGGCGCTGGTGTTGGGGAACCTGGTGATGATCGGCGCCGGTGTCGTGAGCCTGGGGCGTCGTTACGGCCTGGCCTGGCGGTTGCCCAACCTGAAACAACAGGCAGGCCTGCTCGGTTTCGGGCTGAAAGAGTACCTGGGCACCCTGGGCAAGGCCACTGACAACCGGCTGGGCAGCCTGTTGTTGGGGGCGGCGGGCGGCAGTCGCACCGACATCGGCTTGTTCGCCGTGGGCAACGTTGTGGTGACCAGAGTCATCCTGCTGTCCACGGCAATCAGCGCCTACCTGTTGCCGCGAGTGGCCGCAGACGGGGGAAAAAGGCCGGAGCTTACGGCCTTTTGCGCCCGCATCACCTGGCTGACGGCAGGGGCGGCGTTGCTGGCGTGGGTCGCCGTCAGCAGCCATGCGGTGCCGTTGCTCCTGTCGGAGGCCTTTACCCCGGTAACCCGGCTGACCTGGATCATGTCCGTCGGCATACTGGCTTACGCCGGCGCCGGAATTTTTGCCGCGTACTTTCGGGGCGTCAACCGCCCCCAGATCTATTCCTGCGCCATCTGGATCGGACTGGTCGCCAATGTCATACTCTTTTTCTTCCTGTACCCGAAATGGGGGTTGGCGGGAGTCGCCTGGGCCTTGACCGGCGGCTTCATTTGCCGCAGCCTGGTCCTGTGGGGCCTGTTCCACAAGATTACCGGGTTGCCCATATCCGCTACCCTGTTGCCCAGGGGTTCCGACGCGGCGTACCTGTTCACTTCAGCCCAAAGTCTGGCGCGCCAGGCGTGGAGGCGCCGCCCATGAGAGTTTTATGCCTTCTCCATACGGCAACGGACCCGCGTATCGCCATGCGCATTGATATGCTAAAGCGCGAGGATGTGGAAGTCGAGGTGCTGGCGTTCGAGCGCGGTCACGACCATGAATTCGGCCGGGCGCCGGATTGCCCCACCGAGCGACTGGGCTTGCTTCCTGCTCGAAAGTATTTTTCCCGCCTGCCCCGATTGATTCGCTCCGCGCGAACGGTCAGGGCCGCCGTTCGGCGCAACGACATCGTCTATGCTTTCAGCCCGGACATGGCTTTTCTAGGACTGACGGCGGGAGCGAAGCTGGGACGGCCGCTGCTGATCGAAATCGCCGACGTCCAGGCGATACAGGTGGAACATGGATGGCGCGGGCGCCTGGTGCGGTCGCTGGAAAAAAAGGCCGTAGATCACTGCCGCTTGTTGGTGCTGACGTCGGAGGAGTATCTTTTTTACTACCGGGAGTTGCTGTCGTCAGACGCGCCCGCCATGATCATCGAGAACAAGTTGTCGCCGGACTTCACTGCCGCGCTCCCCGGAATATCCCCGCCCGAGCCGACGGAGGAAGCAACCGCCGACAAGCCCCTGCGGCTCGGGTGGTTCGGGCGGTTGCGCGACGAGTGGACCTTGCAACTGCTGGAGACCCTGGCCGGCCGAGCGCGGCGGTTCCATATTGTTATCGCCGGAACGCCGGCCCCGCTTTTGAAAGACGCCGAGCGGCGAATTATCGACAATCCCGCTTTTGAATACTTGGGCGGATATAACCACC
Source organism: uncultured Enterobacteriaceae bacterium (assembly GCA_964509455.1). Taxonomy (GTDB): domain Bacteria; phylum Pseudomonadota; class Gammaproteobacteria; order Eutrophobiales; family Eutrophobiaceae; genus JAAXHV01. The sequence goes on from CAZDXS010000125.1 coordinate 33,928, forward strand.
CGCAGGACCTGCCCGCTCTTTACAGCCGCATCGACCTGAGCCTGGATTGTTATCCTCCCAAAGCGCCCAACGGCTGGTCCCGGGCCAACCGGTATTATGAGGCGTGCTTGTTTCGCAAGCCCCTGCTCGCGCGCGGCGGCACTGCGGACGCCGCCAACGTGGAACGGCGCGACATCGGCTTGAGTTTCCCCAGCGCGGACGTCAACGAAGCCGCCGATCTTGTGGAGCGTATTGCGCCGGCAGACCTGGTGCGCTGGAGGGAAAATCTGGCCGCGTTGCCGCCGGCGACCTACACGCTGACGCGGGAAGCGGAAGACCTGCACGAGGCGCTCGCCCGCATCGGTTCCGCCCCGCCCCGAGATTCCGCCCGGGCGCCGCGGCGGGGCGCCGTAAAGATCCTTTGTCTGCTCTCGACGGCAGTGGCGCCCCGGGTCGCCAAGCGCATCGACATGCTAAAGCGCGAGGGTTTCGAAGTCGAGGCGCTGGCTTTCAAGCGCCGCCACGACCGCGAGTTTGGTCGCACTCCGGATTGCCCCGTTGAATGGCTGGGGCAGATTTCTCCCCGGGAATATTTTCTTCGAATCCCTAAACTGTTGCTGGCGACCGGCAAGGTCAGAGCCGCCGTTCGACGGAACGATGTAACGTACGCTTTCGGGCCGGACATGGGCTTCCTCGGCCTGCTGGCGGGGATGGGACTGGGCTGCCCACGGGTAATCGAGACCGCCGACATTCAAAAGATACAGATGGCGCCGGGATGGCCGGGAAAAATAGTGCGAATCCTGGAAAAAACAGCCGTGGACCGATGCCGCCTGCTGGTGCTGACGTCCGCCGGCTATCGCTCTTATTACCGGGAGTTGCTGTCGTCAAGTGCGCCCATCATGGTCATCGAAAACAAGTTGTCTCCGGAATTCGCCGCAACGGTTCCCAAGGCGCCCGCCCCCGTAGAGGGGCCCGCCGCCGGCGCCCGCTTGCGAATCGGATGGTTCGGGCGGTTGCGCGACGAGTGGACCTTGCAACTGCTGGAGGCCCTGGCGGAGCGCCCCCGGCGCTTCCATATCGTTATCGCCGGAACGCTTGACCCGCTTTTGAAAGACGCTGAGCGGCGGGTTGTTGACAATCCCGCTTTCGAATACCTGGGCGGCTATCATCACCCGCAGGACCTGCCCGATCTGTACCGCCGCATCGACCTGACCCTGGCGTGTCACTCTCCCGAGTTGCCTCGCGGCTGGTCCCAGACCAACCGCTACTATGACGCATGCCTGTTCCGCAAGCCCCTGGTGGTGCGCACCGGCAGCATGGACGCCGCCTGCGTGGAAAAGCACGACATCGGCCTGAGCCTCAACAGCGCGGCGCCCGGGGAAGCCGCCGCGCTCGTGGAACGCATTTCACTCGCGGACCTGGCGCGCTGGCGCAAAAACCTTGCCGCGTTGCCGTCGTCGGTGTATGTTCTGGGGCAAGAAGCAGGGGACCTGCGCGATGCGCTCACCCAAATTCATTCCGAGGGAGGCAAGTAGCGCCAGCGCAAAACGTCGGTTGCCGCCCGTCCTGCCAAGCGCCGGGAATGCGCGATGAAGTCAGCAACGACCAGATTATCTCCCGTGCGCCGCCGGCCCGGGCGGCGCCGGCTATTCGAAGAGAGATTGTTGCCGGCCCGCGACCGCGGGCGGCTTAAACAGCCCCGTGTTCAGTTCAAGGCGGCGGTCGCCGTTCAGCCCGAACTTGCGACAGGCGCTCTGAAAACGCGCCCGGATTAAATCGGCGAACACGCCGTTGCCGCGCATGCGGGAGAAATACTCCGGGTCGTTTTCGCGCCCGGAGCGCAACTCGCGTATGATGCTGAACACATGCTCCGTTTTCCCCGGTTCGTGGGTCTCCAGCCATTCTCGAAACAGCGGCCTGACCTCGTGCGGCAGGCGCAACACGACGTATCCCGCCGTTGCGGCTCCCGCCTGCGCGGCTTGCTCTAACACGGTTTCCATTTCCGCGTCATTGATGACGGGGATGACCGGCGCGAACAGCACGCCCGCCGGCACGCCGGCGTCGTTCAGCGCGGCCAGCGCGCCCAGGCGCCGGGCGGGCGAAGAGGCCCGGGGCTCCAGGCGCCGCGCCAGGTCCTGGCGCAGGGAGGTAATGGACAGGTACGCCTTGACCAGCCCCTGTTCCGCCATGGGCTGGAGCAGGTCCAGGTCCCGTTCAATCAGCCAGGATTTAGTGACGATGGACAGGGGGTGCCGGCAATCGTGCAACACCTGGATGACGTCCCGGGTGATGCGCAGGCCCCGTTCTATGGGCTGGTAAGGGTCCGTGTTGGCGCCCAGGGCGATGGGTGCGCAGGCGTAGCCCGGCTTGGCCAACTCATCGCGCAACAACTCCGCCGCGTTGGTCTTGGCGAACAGCTTCGTCTCAAAATCAATGCCCGGGGATAAATCCAGGTAGGCGTGAGTGGGCCGGGCGTAGCAGTACACGCAACCATGCTCGCAACCCCGGTAGGGATTGATCGAGGCCGTGAAAGGGATATCCGGCGATTGATTGCGCGAGATGATCGTGCGCGCGTTCTCCCGAAACACTTCGGTGGCGGGCGCCGGCCCGTTCTCGGCGTCCCCGTCCCAGCCGTCGTCAACATCCTGGCGCTGATGCTCCAAGAACCGGGCGTCTATGCGCGACGGGGTTCCCCGGCCTTTTATGGGCTTGGCGGCGGTCATTGCCGGTGATGGCGCGGCGCCGGGCTCATTTCATCAAGCGCAGGTACCAGTCGATGAAACCGCGCGTATAGGCTTCCATTTCGGTATAGGGCCCCGGCTGGTAGAAGCGCGAGTTAACGCCTTTCTGGTTGTCCTCGATGATGCGCTTGTCCGCCGCGGTGGTGACGTCCCAGAGCCAGGTCAGCTCGTCCAACTGGTAATCTTCCCCCTCCTGCGCTGTTTCATTGACCAGCCAGATTACGTCGCAGACGGTGTCGGCAACGCCCAGCGGCCTGAAGTGATAGACCACCACGTGGTCGCAATAGGCCAGGAAGAACGTAACCGGCCCCACCTGTATATCGGTTGCGCCGCCGTCATAGCCGCGAATGTCGCCCAACAGGGGCGCCACCGGCTTGCCGTCGCGGCTGCCCGTGACGAACCCCTTGAACAGGGGATAGCGGTCAAAGCCGCGCTCGATGCCGATGCCGCCGGCGTCCAGCCAGCTCTTGTCGATGCAGTGCCGGGTCAGCCCGGCCCGTTCCCCCCTGGCCATTACCTGCTCCAGCAGGTCGGCGACGTCCTCGTCCGGCACGGCGCGGCCGTGCCCCTCGCTGTACTCGGGATGGGCGGGCAGGCAGTGATAACATTCGCAGTAGTTTTCCACCGCCAGTTTCCAGTTGGCCTGGATGCGGTAGCTGTGCTGGTGCGCGACCTTGGCCCGCTCCAGGCCGTAGGGGCGCAGGCATTCATCCAGGTCCTGCCGCACGGCGGCGAACGGGGCGGGACGCTGGGAAAAATTGACGAACACAAGACCGTGCAACACCTCCAGATGCACTTCCCGCAACCCGTATTCCGACTTGCGAAAACCGGGGGGCGCGTGGGCGACGGTGCGCAGGGCGCCGTCCAGTTGATACGTCCAGCCGTGGTAGGGACATACCAGCAACCGGCGCCGGCCGCGGGGCTCCAGGCATACGCGGGAACCGCGATGGCGGCAGACGTTCACCAGGGCTTTCAGCGCATCCTCGGCGCAACGAATGACGATCACGGATTCATCGGCCGCCTCGTAGAGAAAATAATCGCCCACCCGGGAGACCTGGCTGAGATGCCCGGCATAAAGCCAGGACTCCATGAAAAGACGCTCCAACTCCCGCTGATAAACGGCGTCGCTCCGGTAGAACTCCTGTTGCAGGGAGACGCCCGGGGGTTGCCCGCCGACCAGCCGCTCCAGTGCGCCCGCGCTCATGGTCTTGCCGCCGGCGGCGGGCATGGACTTTGCCGGGTCACGACGTTCTCACACACCGCGCAGGTACCACTCGTAATCCCGGTTGCTGACCTGCTGGTGGAACCGCTCACATTCGCTGCGGCGAACGAGCGCATAGACGCGGCAAAACTCCTCGCCCAGGTAGTCGGGCAGTATACTGCTTTCCTTGAACCGGTCCAGCGCCGCGTCCCAGCGCCGCGGCAGGGTCGCTTCTTGCCGCTCCAGCAGGGCGCCCTCGGCGACCATGGCGCTGGGCTCGCAACGGTTGACAATGCCGTGGTGAACGCCGGCCAGGATGGCGGCCGCTACCAGGTACGGGTTGGCGTCGGCGCCGGCCGCCCGGTGTTCGATGCGCATGTTCGCATGGTCGCAAACCGGCAGGCGCAGGGCAACGGCGCGATGATTGTATCCCCAGTCCGGGGCCAGGGGCGCAAAAGACTCCGGTTGCAGGCGGCGATAGGAGTTGGCGTTGGGAGCGAAAATCGCCATGGACTCGGCCATGGTTTGTTGCAACCCGCCGATGGCGTGTTTCAGCGCGGCGGAAACCGCCGGCCTGGTTTTTGCCCTGGGGTTGGCGAAGACGTTGCGGCCCTGCGAGTCAAGCAGGCTGAGGTGCACGTGCAGGCCGCTGCCGGCGCTCTCGGCAAACGGTTTCGCCATGAACGCCGCGCCCAACCCGTGTTGCCGGGCGGCGCCTTTGATGATGCGTTTCAGCATTACGCCATGGTCGCAGGCGACGACGGGGTCGTCCACGTGGCGCAAGTTGATTTCAAACTGCCCCGGCGCAAATTCCGGCAACGCCGTGTTGGCGGGCACGCGCTGCGCCTCGCAGTACCGCTGTACGTCCATGAACAGCGCATCGCAGTCCCACAGGTCCTCCAGGGAGCCGTATTGCAGTCCTTCCTGCCGAAGCCCGGTGCCGGGGATGCCGCCCAGTTGCGGCCGCGGCGCGGCGGCGGCGCCGGGCGCCAGCAGGTAGAATTCGAACTCCATTGCGACCACGGCGCGAAAGCCTGCGTCCCGCAACCTGGCGTCGACGCGTTGCAACACGCAACGCGGGTCGGCGAACCAGGGGGCGCCCTCCAGGTCCCGCAACAGGACCAGCGTCTGCGCCACGGCGTCCTGGCCCAGCCAGGGCGCAGGCGCCAGGGCGCCGGCCACCGGGCGGCTCATGATGTCCGGGTCGCCGTCCCGGGTGCCGATGTCCAGTTCAAAGGCAATTTCGCCGCGGCTGTCCACCAGCGGGGTGGAGGCGCAGACCTTGAGCCCCTCCCGGTACAGCGCTTCCGCCTCGTCCCAGGCAACCCGCTTGCCGCGCAGTATGCCGTTCACGTCGGGCAACAGGACCTCGACCATTTTCACTTGCGGGTGTTTGCGCCGAAACGCCCGCAGTTCTCTCATGCCGCCCTGTCCGCTTTTTTTCATGGTGATTGCCGTTGCTTTTTCATTCCGCGCGCCGCCGGGCGCCCGCTCATCTCATTATAACAAGGGCGTCCAGCCCCAGGCAGCCCTTTTCAAACACTTTCAACGGGTTGACGTCCGCTTCTTTCACTTGTTCTCGGAATTCCACCGCCAGCACGGAGAGCCGGGCCGCCGCCGCGCAATAGGCGGCGATGTCCGCCGCCGGCGCACCGCGAACGCCGTCCAGCAGTTTTCTCAGCCGCAACCGCCCCAGGCAACGGTGCGCCTCCGCCGCATCGAAAGGCGGCACGACGGAAACGACGTCTCCCAACAATTCCGCGTGAATACCGCCCACGCCCATGACGACCAGGGGGCCGAACTGCTCGTCGGCGGTAACGCCTAACAACATCTCCACGCCGGCGGCGGTCGCCATGGGAGCGACCAGGACCTGGTTGCCCAGGCGGCCGGCCAGGTCCCGATAGGCCTGCGCTAGTTGCGTCTTGTTGCCCAGGGACAGCCTGACCCCGTCCGCGTCCGACTTGTGGCGAACGCCGGGCATGGCCGTTTTCATCACCACCGGGTAGTCCAGCTGCGGCGCCAGGGCAGCCAGCTCCGCCACGCTGTTCACGCTCCATGCCGGCGCCATGGGAATGCCGCAGTCCCGTAAAAAATTGCCGGCGGCGACCTCGCCGGCGCCGGCCGCCCGGAGCCGTTCGCCGCGCCAGGCCCGGGCGGCCCGGGGCAAGCGCGGCGGGCGCATCCGGGGACGGGCGCGAAAGTCCCGGTACGCCAGCAGGCGCTTTGTCCCCGCCAGAAAAGAGCCGATGCCGTCCAGCACGGGGAAGCCGGCGCGGGTCGTTGCCGCCACGCTGGGGTCGGCGCCCGTTCCCTGGCGGTTGGCCACCAGGAACACCGGCTTGCCGGCGGCGGCATGCCCGACTTGCAAGTAACGCAGGTACTCGGGGCAGATGGCGCCGCCGGGCCCCCGATCATGCACCACCGCGCCCAGGGCCGCATCGTCGTCTTGCAACAAGGCGGTAAAACAGCGGGCCGCCCGCTCCTCGTAGTCCGCCCCGCCCAGGCTCCATACGTCCAGCGGGTTCACCGCCGGCAGGCCGGGGTCCAGCAACTTTTCCAGTCTGCGGCGCGTGGCCGGAGAAATCTCCGCCAGGGCCGCGCCTTCTCGCTCGGCTGCGTCAATGAGCAGCTGGCGCTCACCGCCGGAATCATGGATGGCGACCAGGCCGCCGGAGCGTACGGGATGGGGCTGGGCGAACATGATCAAGGTTGTGGCCAGTTGCTCCATGTCCTCGACCCGCTGCACCCCGTAACGGTCAAACACGGCGTCGTAGGCGGCGTCATTGCCGGCCAGGGCGCCGGAATGGGACACGGCCAAGTGCGCCGCCAGTTCAGTGCGCCCGGTCTTGACCGCCACAACGGGAATTCCTCGTTGCGCGGCCTTGCGAAGCCCCGCCGCCAGCCGCTCCGGCCGGCGGCTGGATTCCAGGAACAGTCCCACGACCCGGGTCTCCTCCTGGTCCAGCGCGTAATCCAGATAGTCCTCGGCCGTAACGGTCAACTCCAGCCCCGTTGACACGGCCACGTTAAAGTCGATGCGCTCATCTACGTCCAGGATGCCGGACATGCCGGAGCCGGATTGACTGATCAACGCGACCCCGCCCGGCCGGTGGGCGCGAGTGGCGAAACCGCAGGCGTGCACGTTGTGAGTGAAGTTGTAAAACCCCATGCTGTTGCCGCCGCACAGCAGCAACTGCGCCTGCTCCGCCCGTTGTTGCACCCGTTGTTTCAGGGAGGGGCTGGGATCGCGCCGCGGCGCCAGGGCGGAAAAGATGGTGGCCGCCTCGATGCCGCCGCTCAGCGCCTGGTCCAGGGCGCTCTCCAGGCGCTCGTCCCCCAGGGCAAAGATCGCATGTTGCACCGGTTGCGGCAGGGCGGACAGGGACGGGTAACAGGGTACGCCCTCAATTTCCTTGTAGCGGGGATTCACGGCGTACAGCGGCCCGGGAAATTTCCCGCGCCTGAGGTTGGTCAACACCGTGTGCCCGACGGCGCCGCGGCGACGGGTCGCGCCCACCACGACAATGGCGGCCGGCCGCAACAACGGGTCTAACCGGTGCGGCATGGGACGGAACGCTGGGGGCAGGGTCGCACGGCACCGCGGCGGGCGCCGGGGAGTGCAGAAGAATAATCGTTGCCGCCGGCCGCGCCCGGCAAGGGGCCGCGGCTCGGCAGTCCGTCGACGGCGCCGTGGCGGCGGGTCGCGCCCACCACGACAATGGAAGCCGGGCGCAACAACGGGTCTAACCGGCGCGGCATGGGACGGAACGCCGGGGGGCAGGGTCGTGCGGTGCCGCGGCGGCCGCCGGGGAGTGCAGAAGAATGATCGTTGCCGCCGGCTGCGCCCGGCAGAAGCCGCGGCTCGGCAGTCCGTCGACGGCGCCGCGGCGGTGGGTCGCGCCCACCACGGCAATGGTGGTCGAGCGCGGCGACGGGTCTAACCGGTGCGGCATGGGACGGAACGCCGGAGGGCAGAGTCGCACGGCGCCGCGGCGGCCGCCGGAGAGTACAGAAGAATAATCGTTGCCGCCGGCCGCGCCCGGCAGAAGCCGCGGCTCGGCAGTCCGCTAGCGCCGCGGCGGTTGCCGGGGAGCGCCGCAGCATGATCGTTGCCGCCGGCCGCGCCCGGCAAGGAGCCGCGACTCAGTAATCCGCCGGCGGCGTCGTGCGCCGCCGCGGCGGGTCGAAAAAAGCGCCGTCCACCACCCGGCAACGAGACATCAGGCGTTTCCACTGCAACTCGCTGTTGTAATAAACCTCCGCATACAACTCATCCTGCGGCCGCCCCCACGGCATTTCCAAGGACGCCAGGGCAATATTCATCTTGGCGGTGGGCGCCCAGGCGGCGGACGTCACATGCCCCACCACGTCTTCCCGGCGGTCGCAGATAAACGATTCTGATGCCGGCTTGTTGCCGGCAATGTCCAGCCGCACCAGGCGGTAGCGCGAGCCTTTTTCCTGTTCTTCCAGCAGGGCTTTCCTGCCGTTGAACAGCGGCTTGTCCAGGTGCACCAGCCGGCCCAGCCCCAGTTCGAAGGGAGAGCGTCCCCGCCCCGGGCGCACCACTTCCGCGGCCGGCACAAACTCCTCCCAGGCCTGTATGAACCCGGCTTCGATGCGGGCCAGGTCCAGGGCCTCAGTACCGGCGGGCATAATGCCAAACGGCTCGCCGGCGGCAAACAAGGCGTCCCACAAGGCCGCCGCCCGGGCGGGTTCAACCCACAACTCGTAACCCAGGTCGCCGGTAAAGCCGGTGCGCGACGCCAGCAACCGGCCGCCGTCAAAAGGGAAAAAGCGCGCATCAAAGGGCTTCATGGTCTCGATGCCGGCCAGGCCCAGGGCTTTCAGGGCGCGGCAGGAAGTGGGGCCTTGCACGGCCAGCGCGGCGATTTCCTCGGTCTCATCCTCCACTTGCACGTCAAATCCCACGGCGGTCTCCAGCAACCAGTCCAGGTGGCGTTCCTGGGAACACAGGCGCCAATGATGCTCGTCCAGATGAAACACCGTGCCGTCATCCAGCACGTGCCCCCGGTCGTCGCACCAGGCGCAGTACATGACGCGCCCGGGAGTTAATTTGTCCATTCTGCGGGTCATCAGCTTGTCCAGATAAGCCAGCCCGTCCCGGCCGCTGATGCGGTACTTGGTCATGGGCGACAAGTCGATGACCGCAACGGCGTTGCGAATGGCGAAATACTCCTGTTCCATGCTGGTGTAGCAGTCCACGACGGTATATGCTTTCCAGTCCGACCAGCGATTGGTCTCGCAACGGGCCGCCGTGCGCTCGTGAAACGGCGTGGGCAATACGCGCGGGTCTGTCGCTCGCCGGGTCACGCGGCGCCCTCCCGCTTCAATATTTCCCGGGCGGCGTTGCGGCCGGCCAGCCCCGTTACGCCGCCGCCGGGATGACAACCGGCGCCGCACAGGTACAGGCCGGGCACCGGGGTCCCGTAGCGGGCAGCGCCGGGGACCGGGCGCAACATCATGAATTGATCCAGGCTGTATTCGCCATGGTGCCAATGGCCGTTGCACATGTTGAATTCCCGCTCCAGGTCCGGCGGAAGCAACAGCTCCGCGGCAACCACCTGCTTTCGGATTCCGGGCGCATATTCCTCCAGCCGGTCAATGAGCAGTTGCTGAAAAGCGTCCCGCTCGCGGTCCCAGCCGCCGCGCAACTCGCCGGGGGCGTACTGCACCACGGCGGACAACACGTGTTTGCCCGGGGGCGCCAGCCCGGCGTCATGGATGGACGGGATGCTGATCTCCATGGCGGGGAGGGACGAGTGCCGACCGTACTTGGAGTCGTCAAAAGCGCGTTCCAGGTATTCCAGGGACGGCGCCAGGACCAGGCGCTGCCCCGTCTGCGCATCCGTCATGCCGGTGAACCGGGGCGGCCCGTCCAGCACTAGGTGCAGTTTTGCCGCCTTGGCCTGCATGCGAATATTGGCTACTCGCCGGGCGAAACCGGTCTCCAGGAAGCGGGCGCCCACCAACCGCAGGAACGTGGTTTTCGGATCGGCGCCGGAGACGATGAAGGCGCCGGCCAATCGCTCGCCGGCCGCGGTTTCCACCCCCACCGCCCGGTCCTGCTCCAGCAACACCCGGCTGACCGGCGTCTCCGTTCGTACGGCGGCGCCGGCGGCCTGGGCGGCGGCGGCCAGGGCCTGGGTCACCGCCCCCATGCCGCCGGCCGGCAGGGCCGCGCCCTGGTCGGACAGCGTTCCGGCCAGGCGATGCAGGTAGGTCAACACCGAGCCGGGCGAGCGCGGCCCCAGGTTGGCCCCCAGCACCGCGTCCAGGCCCAGGGCGCCTTTCAGCAGGTCGCTGCGGAACGTCTCCTGCAACACGTCGTAAATATTGACGGCGCCGACCCGCAACAGCTCCCTCATGTCGTCCCGCCCCAGCAGGCGCAGGCTCAGCCCCAGCCGGGCCAGGGCGGCAAGATCGGCCGCGCTGCGGTGCGCCAGGCGCGGCGGACGCATGGTGAACGTCTTGCGCAACAGGCCGGCGAAGCGCCGAAACCGCCGCAGGAACCGGGGGTAGGCGGCGCGGTCGGCGGCAGTTGCGGCATCGCCTTCAACGGCGGCGCCGGCCAGGACGAGGTGGTTGCCGTTCGCTTCCAGGGCAACGGTATCCAGGTTGACGGCCGCCCACTCCAAGCCGTGCCGGGCAAGGTTCAACTCGGAGACGATGCGCGGCGCCGGCAGGCGGGCCAGGTGGGCGCAGGCGGAAACCGAGCAGCCGGGCGCGAACTCGCGGGTGATCGCGGCGCCGCCCACTCGCTCATTCGCCTCCAACACCAGCACCGAGCAACCGGCGCGGGCCAGGAAAGCGGCGCAAACCAGGCCGTTGTGGCCGGCCCCGATGATGACGGCGTCGTAGCGCTCACTCATCGCTGAAAGCCTCGGGCACCAAGTTTTTGCGGCCCAGGTCCGCCAGTATTTCCCGGGCGGAGTTGGCGCCCGGCGCCCCCATCACGCCGCCGCCCGGGTGCGTGGCGGAGCCGGACATGTACAACCCCTTGAGCGGTCCCCGGTACTGGGCGTAACCGGGGAAAGGGCGGTTGAACAACAGCTGGTCCAGGGTCAGCTCGCCCTGGAAAATATTGCCTTCGGTCAAGCCCACCTCGTTTTCCAGCTCCCGGGGCGTGCGGACTTCGGCGTGCAGGATCAGGTCTTTGAAGTCCGGGCTGTATTGCGCAATCTGGTCGATCACGGTTTGTCCAAACTGGTCCCGTTGCTCATCGCTCCAGTCGCAGCCGTTCACCTGCGGGGGGCAGTACTGGATAAACGCGGTCATCATATGTTTGCCGGGCGGGGCCATGGTGGGATCCACTTGGGTGGGGATCAGCGTGTCCATGTAAGGATCCTGCGACCAAGCGCCGTTTTTCCAGTCATCGTAGGCCCGCTCCATGCGCTCCAGTGAGTCGCTGAAATGAAAGTCCGCTTTCAGCAACTCGTGCCCCGGCGGCACGGCGTGAAAAGAGGGCATGCCGTCCAGCGCAATGTTCAACTTGCCGGAAGATCCTCGTATCTTGAAGTTCCGCACCTTCTCGGCAAACCCCTGCGGCAGGTCCCGTTCATCCATGAGCGTTAGAAAGGTGCGCTTCGGATCCAGGTTGGAGACAACCGTGTCGGCGTAGTATTCATCGCCGTTCTCCAGCACGACCCCCTTGACCCGCCTGCCGGGCACCAGGATTTTAGCCGCTCCGGCATCCGTCTTGATCTCGCCGCCGGCGGCCTGGAAAGCGCCCGCCACGGCGTTGGCGATGGCCCCCATGCCGCCCCGGGCAAAGCCCCAGGCGCCAATGTTGCCGTCCACGTCTCCCATGTAGTGATGCAACAGCACGTAGGCCGTGCCGGGCGAATACACGCCCAGCGCGGTGCCAATGATGCCGCTGCCGGCTAGGTGCGCCTTGACGACGTCCGTTTCAAAGTACTCATCCAAGTAATCGCCTATGCTCATGGTCCAGAAACGGATGGTGTCGTACAGCACATCCTCGCCCAGGTCCCAAAAGGTCTTGAGCAGGTACGCCAGCTCCGCCAGGTCCCGCGGGCGGAACGAGACGGGATCGGGCGGGGTCCTCAACAACAGCGGCCGAATCAACCGGGTCTGGCGCGAGACGTCCGCCGTGTAGCGCAGGTAGGCGTCCGCGTCGCGGCGGGAATGTCGGGCGATTTCCCGGTACTGGCGCTCCTCGTCGTCGTAGTTGCCGAAATAATCGCCGTTGCGCATGAAAGTGATGCCGCCCTCGTAGGGAATCACCTGCAGTCCGTGGCGCGCCAGCTCCAGGTCGCGGTACAGTTCCGGGCGCAACAGGCTGCACACGTAGGAGCAGTTTGAGTAGGTCCAGCCCGGATACAGGGAGCGGCTGACGGACGCGCCGCCGATCCAGGGATTTTTCTCCAGCACTAACACTTGCAACCCCGCCCGGGCCAGGTAGGCGGCATTGACCAAGCCGTTGTGGCCGGCGCCGATGACGATGGCGTCGTATTTCTTCATGGGGACGGGCCGGCGGCGCTTCGGCGTTGCTCCAGGGTCAGCTCCACCGCCTGTTCGAAAGCGGCAACGGTCTCGTTCAGGCAGTTCTCGTCGTGGGCCGCGCAGATGAACCAGGGTTCCCGGGAATCTGGTTCCACCAGCACGCCCAAGTCGCGCAGGTGCGGCGCCAACATCTCGTAGAAAGCGTGGTCGGTGCGCACCCAGTCGCGGTAGTCGGCGGGAGGCTCGGCGGCGAAAAACAACCCCGACATAGCGGGATGGCCCACGAAACAGCAGGGAATGTCGTGTTTTGCCAGCACCTTGCCCAGCTCCTCCCGCAACCGGGCGCCGTAGGCGGCAATATTGGCCAGCGCGTCGGTTTCATCGAGAATTTCCAGGGTGCGGGCGGCGGCGGCCATGGCAACGGAATGGCCGGTGTAGGTGCCGCCGTGCACCACCCGCTCGCCGATGATGCGCATGATTTCCTCTTTTCCCGCCAGGGCGGAAACCGGGTAGCCGTTGGCCATGGATTTGGCAAAAGTGCACAGGTCCGCGGTGACTCCCAGCAATTCCTGCACCCCGCCCCGGGCCACGCGAAAACCGGTTTTCACCTCGTCAATAATGAGGATGACGTCATGCCGGTCGCACAACTCGCGCACGTCCTTGAGGTATTGGCTCGTCGCGGTGATGGAACAGCAGTTGCCCATCATGGGCTCAATGAGGAAAGCGCCAATCTTGTCGCCGTGGCGCTGGAACAGGTGTTCCAGCCGGTTGGCGTCGTTCAGGGGCACGCTGTGCGCCAGGCGCCCGTACAGCTCCGGCACGCCCTCGCCGTAGGGCAACAACTTCGGATCTCCCTCTCCCTCCCGCCAGTCCTCCACCTCGGAGTACCATAACACTTCGCTGCACACGCCGTGATAACCCCCTTCCACCAGCACGTAATGATCTTTGCCGGTGTAGGCGCGGGCCGCTCTCAGGGCCGCCATCACCGCCTCAGTGCCGGATACGGAGAACCGCACCAGCTCGGCGCCCGGCGCCATGGCGCAGATGCGCCGGGCTACCGCGTACTCCAGCTCCGTGGAAAGCGCAAACACCCCGCCAATCTCCATGCCCTGGCGGGCGGCCGCGTCCACGCGCTCATCGGCGTAGCCGAGAATGGCGGGCCCGAACCCCAGGCGGTAGTCAATATACTCGTTGTCGTCCAGGTCCCACAGGCGGGCGCCCCGGCCGCGGCGAATGTAGATGGTCGCATCGCCCCAGTAGCGAAAATTGGAAGTAACCCCCTGGGGCAGGCGCGTTATCGCCTGCTGAAAATGAAGGTCGGATTTTTCCCGACTGCGCGCCACGATTGCTGTTCCCCCCGTGCTGTCCCGTGCAGTATAGCGCGAACGCGCGACTTTTTCAGGGGAAACAGGGCGGGCGCGTTAGTTGCCGCGCCAACGGCGCGGCGGCGTGCGACTACCCCCTGGCGCAGGATATTTTCTGGAAAGCGAACCGGGCAACGAGTGCGGGCGGGAGGCGTACACATAGTACATCGATACCGAACGAACGAAGCAGGCCGGCGATGCATAACGGAAAATAGACAAGCCAGGGGGCGACTGCAGTGAAGCCGTAGCGCCAACAAAGCTGTCGCGCAAAACAGGCAAGCCAGGGGGTTACTTGATGGCGAGAAACCCCTCGAAGCTGACGTATTTCATCACCGTCATTACGTCCTTGAACCCGGCCCGTTCCAGCAGTCCCAGGTTGCCGGCCGTGGAAAACGGCTTCAGCACGCCTTTCAGGCTGGATTCCTTGTCCAGTATTTCGGCGGCGCTGAGGCCGTTGCGGCGTTTGAACTCCCGGTACAGGCAGGACATCATGTCCTGGAAACGGGAGTCCGGTGCGCCTGTTTTTTCGAACATGATGAACGCGCCGCCCCAGTTCAGCGCTTGGTAGATCCTGTCGATCAGGGCCTGGCGGCGTCTTTCCTCGACGAACTGGACCGTGTAGTAGGCGATGACCAGGTCGGGTTGCTCCAGCTTGTGGTCCAGCAGGTCCTCGCAGTGCAACTCCACGTTCGTTAGCCCGGCGCAGTTCTTCTGCGCCTGGGCGATCATGTCGGGCTCCTTGTCCACGCCTATCCAGCGTGCGCCGGGCTTGTGCCGGTGATAGTGCGCCAGTTTTTTCAGCAACTCGCCGGTGGAGCAACCCAGATCATAGGTCACGCTGTCCGGCATCACGAAAAAATCGCCCAGGCAACATATAAGCTCATGCCCGTCCTGGTAACAGGGGATGGAGCGGCCGGCATGTTCGGCGAAAGTCTCCGCCACCGCGGCGGAAAACGACCAAGCGGCGCGTTTTGTGGATGCCTTGTCACTCATGTTCTTCATCCAGCGCCGCGGCGTCAATTAGCTCGCCGCCCAGATCGCCGAGCATCCGCACTAGCGCGTCTTGCGCCTGTCGGAGCCGGCCCGAGTCCGTGCCGCGCAACACCAGGCTGACTTCCGCCCGCCCATTTCTCAGGCGGGGGTAACTGCCCATGTCGATGTCTGGGTATTGCTGTTGCAACGCGCCAAGGCCGCCGGCGATCACGCTTTCCGCCAGGTTGGTGGCGACGCCCGTCGTGATGATGGGGGCTCCCTGCGCCAGCCGGTCGCCCAGCCCGTCCAGCATGGCCGCAAACACCCGGGGAACGCCGGCCAGCACGAACACGTTCTCTAACTTAAACCCCGGTGCGCCGCTGAGGGGATTTTCCACCAGCACCGCGCCCACTGGCACGTCCGCCATTTTCAACCGGGGCGCGGTCAGTTGCCCCTCCTCGTAGTATTGACCCAGTGCCGCCGAGGCCTGGGCATTGCGCTCTAAGGTCACGCCGAACGCCCGGGCAACGGCCGCCGCGGTGATGTCGTCATGGGTGGGGCCAATGCCGCCGGTGGTGAAAACGTAATCGAATGCGGCGCGGCAAGCATTCACCGCATCCACGATGCACTCTTCTATGTCGGGGATGACCCGCGCCTCGGCGAGGCGAATTCCCAGGGCGTCGCAACGTTTGCCGAGTACGGACAGGTTGGCGTCCTGGGTGCGTCCGGACAGGATTTCATTGCCGATGATCAGCAAGCAGGCGGTAGTCTGGCGCGGTGCCGCGGCGGTGCGCCCACCGCGGTTGCTCCGTTCCGGTTGCTCCCCTGTCGATGCAATGGAAACCATGTTCACCGGGGAGCGTATTGCCAACCCACTGTTACGGCCCAGTCGGTTTCCATCTGCACGCCGTTCAGGTTGCGAAGCAACGGCAGGGCGGCTTCCACCGCCAGCCGGTGCTCGCCCAGGACCACCAGGTTGACGCCCAGTCCCAGGTTCAGGACATCGCCGCCGTAGTTGTCGGGGTCGGCGGTTTGCACGGGACCCCGAATCTGCGGATCCATGCCGTTTATGCGCCCCGCTGTTTCATAGCGCAAGCGCACCGAGGCGCTGGCGGCCGTCACCCACTGGCGGCTCATCCAGGCGCTGAACTCGTGCCGGTCGCCCAGGGAGTAGCCCTTGTCGCTGCCGGTTCGAAACGTCCCCAGATACTGCCCGCCCCAGTGCCAGGGCGTCCGGCGCCCGCTGTAGGTGACGCCCGGCATCAGGTCCCAAGTGCCGGAACCGAGTTGCATGGCGTACGGCACGCGCATTACCGGCTGGTCGCCGTTGGGCGCCAGGATGCGGTGCGTCTTGTCGTTGGCGCCGGTGGGCAGGCTGAGCCCGGCATTGAGGTGGATCCTGTGCGCTCCCTGCTCCCACAGGTTGAGCAGGGCGCCGACCCGGGCATCGCCCAGCCCCGATGTGTTCACCCTGAAGCGGCCGCGCCGCGCCGCGCCGGCGGCGCCCATGTAGGTAATATGCTCCATTTTCTTTTCCAGGTAGCGGCCCATGGCCGTTAGCGTCAGCCGTTCCAAGGGCGCGTACATGGCGCCGACCGCATGCATCTGCATGCTCATGGAGACGGGCACGATGCGCAGGGTGGGCGGTTGTCCCGGTGCGCCGAAAAAACGATTGGGTATGGTTTCGGCAATGGCATCGGCAGTGATGGGTGTGGAACCCCTGCGGTTGCCGTTCATGTCCATGAGCATGAAGCGGTAACTCAGCATCCATTCGCCCCGCGCGTGCGTATGGTCGCCCATCACGCCTATGGGCGCGTGGTCAGCGGCATTGACGATGCCGCCGACCCCCGTTGCGTCCGCCTGCGCCGGCGGGACGGCGGCGAGGAACAACAGCACGGGCAACATGACCCACAACGCCGCGCCGGTGCCGGTGCGGCGCCTCGCCATGCCGTTGCACTCGCGGCGGAGTAATGAAAAGAAGCGTCGTGCGGTCATGAGTGTTTTGGGAATTATATCCGTAAACAGGCAGATGATTGATGCCGCGATGCGGCACAACCGGCGCACAGGAGTAAGCGCCCTGGAGGAAACCAGGCCGGACAATAAAGCCCCAGTGGCTTCGGCTGGGGCGGCTTCCAGGAAAAGGGCAACCGGACGCGGCGGCGATGCTGTACGGTCGGCCTGTGAAGCTTCGAATGGCTCATAAGGAGGACTTTGCCCGATCATGGATACGCTTCCTAGTGTTATTCTCATTGCCGGCGCGGCTTGATGCGCGTCTTGATGTTGTCGATGAGCCGGGCCTTGCCCAGCCAGGCGGCGGCCAGTATGGACAGCTGCGTGTCGTTCCGCCCCGGCGTTCCCAGGTCCTCCGTGCGCCGAATGCTCACGTATTCCGGCTTGAACCCGGCCTGCTCCAGCCTGTCCATGGCCTCTCGCTCAATCTCCTCCAGGGACTTTGCGCCGCTTCGCAGTTGCCCCGCGGCCTCTTCCAGGGTCTTGTATATGGCGGGCGCCCGGCGGCGCTCCTCCCCGTCCAGGTAGGCGTTGCGGGAGCTCATCGCCAGCCCGTCCGCCTCGCGCACGATGGGTATGCCCGCTATCTCGACCGGCAGGCACAGGTCGCTGACCATTTTCTTGATGACCAGCAGTTGCTGGTAGTCTTTCTCGCCGAACAGGGCTACGTCCGGTTGTGCGTTGATGAGCAGTTTTGCGACCACCGTGGCGACGCCGGAGAAATGCCCGGGCCGGGATTTGCCGCAGAGTATGTTGGACAGCCCTGGGACGCTGACCCGGGTGTCTATGTCCGTGCCGCCGGGGTACAACTGCCGCAGGTCGGGCATGAACAGCAGGTCCAGCCCGTATTGCTCCAGCCTGTTCTTGTCTTCCGCCAGGGTGCTGGGGTACTTGTCGTAATCCTCCCCGCGACCAAACTGTATCGGGTTGACGAAGATGCTCAGCACGGTGCGCTCGGCCCGGTCGCGGGCCTGGTTGAGCAGGGCGATATGCCCGTCGTGCAGGTTGCCCATGGTGGGAACCAGGGCGATGGAACGTCCCGCCCTTTTCCAGCTGCTGACGACCGCGCGCAACCCGTCCAGGCTGGACACGGTCTCCATCAGCGGCGCCCCGCCCAGGGGTTCAATAACGACTTCGTCTGCGATGCCGGGTCTTGTCAGCGCCATGTTGCGTTACTTGAATGAGTGTTCTTCCCCCGGAAACGCGCCGTCCTTGACCGCGCGAATGTACGCCTTGACGGCCGCGCGTACGTCCCCGGCGCCGGCCAGGAAGTTCCTCGCCATGCGCGGCGTTCGCGCCGACAGCCCCAATGCATCATACACCACCAGCACCTGCCCGTCACAGTGTATGCCCGCGCCGATGCCGATGGTGGGAATGGTTGTCTCGCCGCTGATGCGCCGCGCCAGCGCCGCCGGAATGCATTCCAGCACCAACATGGCGGCGCCGGCGGCCTCTAATGCCCTGGCGTCCGCACGAATGATCTCGGCCTGTTTGCCGCCGCGGCCTTGCACCTTGTAGCCGCCGTATTTTTTAATGGACTGGGGTTGCAGTCCGATGTGGCCGCAGACGGGAATGCCGCGCCGGACCAGCTCCTCCACGATGCCTGCCTGGGTTGCGCCGCCTTCCAGCTTGACCGCCTCGGCGCCGCCCGCATCCATCAGCCGGCGCGCGTTGTCGTACGCCATGGATGCGGTTTCGTAGCTGCGATACGGCATATCGACCACGACCAGGGCGCGCCGGCAGGCCCGCCCGGCGATACTGCCGTGATAGATCATGTCCTCCATGGAGACGCCCAGGGTGTTTTCCTCCCCGTGCAAAACCATGCCCAGCGAATCGCCCACCAGCACGATATCGATGCCGGCCGCGTCCAGGGCGCCGGCCATGCAGGCGTCGTAAGCCGTCAGGGAAGTGATTTTCTCGCCGCTTTGCTTTAACTCCAGCAGGCGGGCGGGCGTAATCTTGGCGCCCGTCATGTCGGAGAGGCGTCCAGCCTGGTGCGCAACACCATGCCCAGCGAATCGCCCACCAGCACGATATCGATGCCGGCCGCGTCCAGGACGCCGGCCATGCAGGCGTCGTAAGCCGTCAGGGAAGTGATTTTTTCGCCGCTTTGCTTTAACTCCAGCAGGCGGGCGGGCGTAATCTTGCCGTCCGTCATGTCGGGGATGCGTCCAGCCTGGTGTGCAACACCATGCCCAGCGAATCGCCCACCAGCACGATATCGATGCCGGCCGCGTCCAGGACGCCGGCCATGCAGGCGTCGTAAGCCGTCAGGGAAGTGATTTTTTCGCCGCTTTGCTTTAACTCCAGCA